>JAVXVI010000040.1:0-3572 GCA_032230005.1 Actinomycetota bacterium
ACGCGATCTCCTCAGCTCGTCGGTGAGCAGAGTGTGGGGTGCGCGCAGCGCCGCCGCCGGTCCTTTGCCCCAACTGGCTCCGGATTGGCCCGGTCGGACTACTCCTGCGTAGTCGTGACCGCAGGCAGGTCGACGGTGACCGTCAGGCCGCCCCCCGGACGCGGCTCCGCCGTGACCGATCCCCCGTGGACCGTCGCGACGGCGCGCACGATCGACAGCCCGAGACCGGCGCCGCGCTTCGCCGTCCGCGCGGTCCCGTGCCGCCGGAACGGCTCGAACAACCCGGGTACGTCCTGCGGTGGCACCTCCGGCCCGCTGTTCATGACCTGCAGCCGCGCCCGGCCGCCCACCGTGCCCGTGTCGACCCGGACCCAGCCACGGTCGACGTTGTGCCGCACGCCGTTCTCGACCAGGTTGCCGGCCAGTCGCTCGATCAGGCCGCGGTCGCCGAGGACGGCAGCAGGCGCGTACGACGACGTCACGGTGATCCCGCGGGCCGACGCCTCCGCCTCCACCGACGAGACGGCCGCGGCCGACACGTCCGGCAGCTCGATGCGCTCGCGCAGCGGCAGCCCGTCGAGGGACAGCTGGTCGCTGCGGGCCAGCAGCAGCAGGCTGTCGACCAGCTGGTCGGCCCGCATCGTCGCGTCCCGGACGACGACGGCCGCGGCGCGCAGGTCCACAGCCGTGGCATCCGGGTCGGCGAGGGCGACGTCGACCTCGGTGCGCATCACCGCCAGCGGGGTCCGCAGCTCATGACTCGCATCGGCGACGAAGCGGCGCTGCGCCTCGAAGGACCGCTGGAGCCGCTCGAGCATCTCGTCGAAGGTGTCGGCCAGCTGCTTGAGCTCGTCGGCCGGACCCGGCAGCGCGATGCGCGCGTCCAGCTGCTCGGCGGACAGCCGCTGCGCAGTGCTCGTGATCTGCTGCAGCGGCCGCAGCACCCGACCGGCCAAGAGGTAGGCAGCCGCGAGGCCGATCACGCCGACGACGACGAGGGCGAGCAGGCCCTGGCGGAGCAGCCGGCTCAGGGTGGCCCGGCGCAGCTGGTCCTGGTAGGTGTCGAGGGCGAGCACGCGACCACCGGGCAAGGGGACGAACGCATTCGTCACCTGGAAGCGGCCGTTGAGCAGCGCGCGGTTGACGAGGTAGACGGACAGGATGAGCAGGGTCAGCCCGACGGCGATCGCGACCGCGCCGTAGGCGAGGGTGAGGCGCCAGCGGAGCGTGGTGCGTGCGTTCATGCGTCGGCCAGCCGGTAGCCGGCACCGACGACGGTCTGGACGACCGGCGGCTCCCCGAGCTTCTTGCGCAGCGTCATGACGGTGACCCGCACGATCGTCGTCAACGGGTCGGCGTGCTCGTCCCACACCCGCTCGAGCAGCTCCTCGCTGCTGACCACCGCTCCCCCGGCCCGGAGCAGCTCCTCGAGGACCCCGAACTCCTTGCGCGTCAGGTCCAACGCCATCCCCGCCCGGGACGCCGTGCGCCGCGCCGGATCCAACGAGACCCCGCCGGGACCGGTCAGGACCGGTGGTGCTGCAGGGGTGGCCCGACGGCCGAGCGCCCGCACTCTGGCGACCAGCTCCTCGAACGCGAACGGCTTGCCGAGGTAGTCGTCCGCCCCGAGCTCGAGTCCCTCGACCCGGTCCGCCAGCCCACCGGCCGCGGTGAGCATGAGCACCCTCGTGAGCGAGCCCTCCGCGGCCAGCCGGCGGCACACGTCGTCACCGGAACGACCGGGCAGATCGCGATCGAGCACCAGCACGTCGTACCTCGTCATCATCGCCTTCTCGAGGCCGAGGTCACCGTCGTGCGCCACGTCGACCGCCATCCCGACCCGTCGCAGTCCGCGGGCAACGGCCTCCGCCAGTGGCACTTCGTCCTCCACCACTAACACGCGCACATGACGACGCTAACGGAGTCTTGGTGTGGTCCATGTGAGCCTTTCCAATCACCCTCATGGCCCCGTCTGGAGGCGGTTGCCGACGGGTACCGTCAACGCATGCGAGCACCGACCGTGACGGAGCTGCGCCGCGGTGTACTCGCGGTGTCGGTCCTGCACGACGTCGACATCGAGCCGGCCGCCCTCGGCGTGGTGCTTCCCGGCACGCCGACGGTGTGGGTGCCGTGGAGCGAGGTCCGGCGCGCACTGGCCGGTCACGACCCCGAGACCACCGGCCGTCGACGCCTCGCCGACTGGCTGCTTGCCCGCCGTTGGGCCGCCAACATCTCGCCGGAGCACCTGGTGCAGCGGATGCGCCCGGTCGGTCTGCCGGTCGAGCACGTCCTGCACCCCGGGCTCGACTGGGTCCGCGAGCGGGTGCTCGGCGACGCCCTCGACCTCGGTCTCGGCGCGGTCGACCTCGACCCCGCCGATCCCGATCGGGTCGTGCTGCTGCCCTCCACCGTCCTCGACGCCGCCGGCCTCGACCAGGAGGAGATGTGGACGCGGACCAAGGTGCTGCTGGACGACCTCGGAGCCCTGGCCGTCGAGCGCGTACGACGTGATCGGCGCGGCCAGCTGCGACCGCTCGGCGACTGCGACGTGGTCACCCTCCTGGGCTCGCGCGTCCTGCGCGCCGCCCTGGCCGCCGATGCCGGCGGGATGGGTGCCGCCGTCGTACCCATGCGCAGCAGGGGATGGACGCGGCTGTCGATGATCGACCCTGCCTTCGGGCCGGCGGCGGCGCGAGCGACCGCGCCGGAGGACCGCGGCTTCGAACGGCCGCTGCTCATCACCGCCTGCGAGCTGACCGTGGTCGCCGAAGGCGGCCGGCCGGCGCAGATCGTGCTGCGCGACCCGGCCGTGTCCGAGGAGTCCATGACCAAGGACGTCCTCTACCGCTAGCTGCTGCGGTCCTCCGAGTGACTGCCGGCGGACTCCAGCGCCGGCTCGGTGCGCGCGACGTGCTCGACGATCCGGCGCGCCACCTCCTGTGCGGTGAGCCCGATCTCGGCCTGCACCTCGGCGCGGGTGCCGTGGGCGAGGAAGCGCTGCGGGATCCCGATGTCGCGTGCAGGTACGTCGATGTCGGCGTCCCTCAGGGCCTGTGACAGGACCGAGCCGAAGCCGCCGCGTCGTCCGCTGTCCTCGACGGTGACGACGAGGGCGTGCTCCCGCGCCAGCGACAGCAGCTCCTGGGGCACCGGCGCGATCCACCGCGGGTCGACGACCGTCACCCCGATGCCTTGCGCGGCAGCGCGGTCGGCCACCTCGAGCCCGAGGCGGCCGAGGGCACCGACGGCGACCAGCAATACGTCCTTGGCCCCTGACCGGGTCAGCACGTCGACCGTGCCGCGCCGCTCGACGGCGGGGACCACGTCGCCGACGGCGCCGGTCGGGAAGCGCAGCGCAGTCGGGCCGTCGTCGACGGCTAGAGCCTCCCGGATCTCCTCGCGAAGCGTCGCCGCGTCACGCGGTGCGGCGATCCGCATCCCCGGGATCAGCTGCAGGATCGACAGGTCCCACATGCCGTTGTGGCTGGCGCCGTCCGGACCGGTCACACCGGCCCTGTCGAGGACGAACGTCACAGGCAGCTTGTGCAGGGCGACATCCATGAGGGCCTGGT
>JAVXVI010000041.1:0-3782 GCA_032230005.1 Actinomycetota bacterium
CGACGAAGAACTACTACTTCATCATCGACAACGTCGTCGTGCGGCCGTGGCAGGTCGCCGCCCTCGTACTGGCGCTGGGGCTGGGCTTCGGCCTGCAGTCCGCCCTGCGCCGCAGCGACTTCGGGCTTGGCATCCTGGCTGCCGCGCAGGATCCGGGGGCTGTGCGCCTCGTCGGTGTACCCCTGTCGCGGGTGACGCTGACAGTCTGGTCGGTCGGCGCCGGCCTGTCCGGCCTGGCGGCGCTGCTCGTCGAGCCGAGTGTCGGAGTGGTCGCACCCGGCTACGCCAGCGAGCTGTTCGTCATCGGGCTCGCAGCAGCTGTCATCGGCGGGCTGACCAGCCTGCCCGGTGCCTTCGTCGGCGGCGTTGTGCTCGGGCTGGCTCAGTCGGCATCGAGCCGTTACCTCGGTTCGTTCGGGGTGAGCGGCCTGCAGTACATCGTCGTCCTCGTCATCCTGCTGGTCGTGCTGCTCGGTCGGGCCTTCGCGCCCGAGGTCCGGCGGCGGTTCGCCGAGCCGCAGGCACTGGCCACCGGGAAGCCCGCGGGGGTCGGGGCATGACCGCTGCGACCCTCACCGCCCGGGTGTCGGCACGCCGGCTGCCCGTCCCGACGATGCTGATCGCGCTCCTGGCCGCCGCTGTCCTGCCGCCGCTTGTGGGGCGCACGCCGATCCTGTCCGATCCCAACGCGTTGCTGCTGTGCCGGGCCTGCGCCTTCGGCATTGCGGCGATCTCGCTCAACATCCTGATGGGCTACGCCGGCCAGGTGTCTCTCGGCCAGTTCGCCTTCGTCGGCATCGGGGCGTTCGCGACCGGGATCGTCACCGGCGTCAACGACTTGCGCTACCCCTGGCTCGCCGGGGTGGCGTTCGCCGCCGCAGCAGGCGCCATCCTGGCGCTGCTCGTCGGCCTACCGGCACTGCGGCTGCGCGGTCTGTACCTCGCTGTTGTGACCATCGCCGTCGCGTACGCCGCCTGGCAGTGGCTGTTCCGGTTCGAGCGCATCGGCGGGGGCTCCGCCGGCAAGGTCCTGCCACGGCCGTACGTCGGCACCCACGTCATCTCGGGGAACGCCGACTTCCTCGCCATCGCCGCGGTTGCCCTCGTGTTGATCTGGTGGCTCGACGTCAACCTCGTTCACTCCCGCTTCGGCAGGGCGTTCCAGGCGGTGAAGGCGGACGAGAAGGTCGCCGCCTCCTTCGGCATCGACGTGGCCCGCTACAAGCTGCTGGCATTCACGCTGTCCGGCGCTGTCGCCGGCGTCGGCGGTGCTGTTTATGGCACCGCGTTCGGGACCGTCACCGGCGACACCTTCGACTACTCGCAGTCCCTGCTGCTCGTCGTCATCGTCGTCATCGGCGGGCTGGGAAGCAGGGTCGGCGTCGTCGCGGCGGCGTTCTTCGCGATCCTGCTACCGGTCTGGCTGCACTTGATAAACGGACCCTTCACGAGCCTGTTCCACCACAGCATCGACGGCATCGCACTCATGCTGAACGCGCTGTTGCTGATGTACACGATCGCCCGGCATCCCGACGGTCTGGCCGGTGCGGTTGCCGAGGCGCGCGAGAAGCGGGCCCGGCGTCGCGGCGGTCAGCCACCGCTGCCACCGACCCGGCCGAACCTGCCGTCGCTCGGGCGGCCGAGCGGCATGCCGGAGCCGCCCAAGCTGCGCCAAGGCACCGCGGTGCTCGATGTTCGCGGCATCAGCGTCCGTTTCGGCGGGCTGCTGGCAGTCGACGACGCGTCGATCCGCGTCGACCGGGGCACGATTGTCGGCCTGATGGGCCCGAACGGCGCCGGCAAGACGACGCTCTTCAACGCCATCACCGGCACGCTGCGGCCGGATGCCGGTTACGTCGAGCTGCTCGGTCACGACGTGTCGAACCTGCCGGCGCACGCCCGCGCTGCCCTCGGGGTCGGCCGGACGTTCCAGCTGATCGGGCTGGTGAAGGGCCAGTCTGTCTACGAGAACCTGCTGATCGCGCAGCACCTCGCGACGCCGTACGGCCTGGCCTCTGGGCTCACCCACGTCGGCCCCAGCCGCTGGTACGAAAGGGAGATCAGGGCGCGAGCGGATGCCACCCTCGAGGGCCTCGGCTTCCAGCGCTACGCCGCCACACCGGTCGGGCGCCTGTCGCATGGCCAGCAGCGCATCGTCGAGATCGGCTGTGCGCTCGTGACCAGTCCCGAGCTGGTCATGCTCGACGAGCCGAGTGCCGGCATGAGCCCGGCCGCCGCCGAGGACCTCGCGGCGACGCTGCGCGACATCCGAGACGTGCTCGGCCGCACCGTGCTCCTCATCGAGCACAACGTGCCGCTCGTCATGGACGTCACGGACGAGCTGTACGTCATGGACGCAGGTCGCGTCATCGCCGACGGCGAGCCGACGGAGGTCGTCCAGCGGCCCGAGGTCGTCACCGCCTACCTCGGCGCCGCGCCGGCGCGCGAAGGAGCTCTCGCATGACGCCCGGGATGAGCGACACCCCGCTGCTCGAGGTGCGTGACATCACGGCCGGCTTCGGCGCCGTGACGGTGCTGCACGGTGTCAGCTTCGAGGTGCCGCGCGGCAGCATCGGCGGCATCTTCGGGCTCAACGGGGCCGGCAAGAGCGTGACGATGAAGTGCCTCGCCGGCGTCGTACCGACGCGGTCCGGTTCGGTGCTCTTCGAGGGTGAGGACATCACCACGATGTCGCCCGAGAAGCGCGTCGCGCACGGCATGGGGCATGTGCCCCAGGGACGGCAGGTGTTTCCCGGCCTGACCGTCGAGGAGAACCTGCGGCTCGGTGCCTACACCTTGCGCCGCAAGAACAAGAGCAGGTACGCCGCCGCGCTCGACGGCGTCTTCGACCGGTTCCCCATTCTGCGGCAGCGCCGCGGGCAGCTGGCCGGGACGATGTCCGGCGGCCAGCAGGCCTCCCTCGCGGTTGCCCGGGCGCTCATCAACGAGCCGCAGCTGATCCTGGTCGACGAGCCGTCGGCCGGACTGTCACCCGTTGCGACGCTCGAGCTCGACGAGGTGCTGCAGGCCGTGGCGAAGACCGGCGTGACGATGGTGCTCGTCGAGCAGAACATCGCGTTCGGCCTGTCACTCGTCGACACCGCCCACCTGATGCAGACCGGCACGGTCGTGCACAGCGGCCCTGTCGCCGAGCTCGACGACCAGACCCTCGCGACCCACCTCGGCATCGGTCGCGTGCTGCAGGCCGCGGCCGGATCCGCGCTGGCGGCGCGGCAGGCGCCGCAAGCGAAGGCCAAAGCGAAGCCCAGGACGAAGGCGAAGGAGAAGCCCGGTGCCCGTCGTACTGCGTGAGGACGGCGCGAAGATCGCCTGGGAGTCCGACGGACCCGAGGGCGCACCCGCCGTACTTCTCATCATGGGGCTCGCCTGGCCGGCCGCGAGCTGGTACCGGCAGGTCCCGGTGCTCGCGGAGCGGTACCGCGTCATCCGCATCGACAACCGCGGTGCGGGGCTGACCGGCGATGTGCCGGGGGCGCCGTACACGGTGGAGACGATGGCCGCCGACTGCCTCGCCGTCCTCGACGAGGCCGGCGTGACGCAGGCGCATGTCATCGGTATCTCGATGGGCGGCCTGATGGCCCAGGAACTCGCGCTGACCGCGCCCGAGCGGGTGCGATCGCTGTGCCTGATGGCAACGCATCCAGGCATCACTCACGCAGTCATCAACCCCGACGCCATGGAGATGCTGCAGAAGCGCGCAACCATGACGCCGGCCGAGGCGGCCGAGGCGTCCATCCCGTTCAACTACGGACCGGCGACGT
>JAVXVI010000042.1:0-2977 GCA_032230005.1 Actinomycetota bacterium
CTGCTCGCCTACCTCGAGGCGAGGGTCCGGTACCTGCGGGGTGTGGCTGCGAACACGCACACGCTGTACGTCGCGCACCCCGAGCTCGTGCAGCTGCTGAACGACGCGCACGCGGCGCTCCTCAACGCGAGCGGACCAGGCGAGCGCCAACGTGTGGACGCCGCCTTCGCCAGCGGGATGCACCCCGCGTGAGCCGTGCTGCCTCAGCCCTTCAGGCCGCCGGCGAGCAGACCGCGCACGAAGAACCGCTGCAGCGACAGGAACACGACCATGGGCAAGGCGATCGACAGGAACGCGCCGGCCGAGAGCAACTGCCACTGCGTGCCCTGGGTGCCCGCGAGGTTGGCCAGGGTCACCGTGAGCGGATTCGTGTCCGGCGTACCGCCGCCCATCGTCAGGGCTACGAGCAGGTCGTTCCACACCCAGAGGAACTGGAAGATGCCGAAGGCAGCGAGCGCGGGTGTGAGAAGGGGCATCAGCACCTTGAAGAAGATCTGCACGTGCCCGGCGCCGTCCATCCGGGCGGCTTCGATCAGCTCGCGCGGGATCTCCTTCATGAAGTTGTGCAGCAAAAAGATGGCGAGCGGAAGACCGAACATCATGTGTGAGAGCCAGATGGGCCAGAACGTGCGGGCCAACCCGGCATCGACGTAGAGGGAGAGCAGCGGGATCAAGGTCACCTGGATGGGGACGATCTGCATCGCGAACACGCAGACGAACAGCAGGTTGCGGCCCTTGAACTCGATCCACGCGAAGGCGTACGCCGCGAGCGCCGCGAGCGTGATCGGGATGAGCACCGCAGGGACCGTGATGATGATGGAGTTGATGAAGTTGGCACCGAGCCCGCCGCTGTTGGAGCTCAACGCATCGCGGTAGTTGTCGAGGGTGAAGCTCGGGTGCGCGACGATGTTCCACCAACCCGAGTCGTCGATGTCGGCCTTGGGCCGGAACGACGTCACGAGGAGTCCGAAGGTCGGCGCTGTCCACACGACCGCGAGGACGACGGCCACCAGCGACGCCCACGGTGACGTCAGCCGCTTCTTGATCTTTCCACCCGAGGCGTCCAGCGCCGCGATCGTGGGGGTGCTGGTGACCGGGAGTACCGCGTCACCGGTGGTGCTGGTCATCTATCGCCCCTCTGAGGAACGCAGCTGGCGGATGTTGTAGGCGACGATGGGCACGACGAGCACGAACAGGAGCACGGCCAGGGCCGCGCCGAGTCCCTGGTCGTTGGACCGGAAGCTCTGGCTGTAGAACTCGTTGGCCACGACGCTGGTGTCGAAGTTGCCACCCGTCATGGTGCGCACGATGTCGAAGACCTTGAGCGTTCCGATGCCGATCGTCGTCAGGACGACGATGAGCGCCGGCCGGATGCTCGGGACCGTCACGTAACGGAACATCGCCCAGGCACGGACACCGTCCAGTCGGGCGGCCTCGACGATGTCCTCCGGGATCGCCTTGATCGAGGCAGACAGCACGGTCATCGCGAACCCGGCCTGGATCCAGATCATCACCAGGATGAGGAAGACGTTGTTCCACGGCGAGTCGATGAGGAACTGGTGCGGGCTGCCGCCGAGCTTGACGATGATCTCGTTGAGGAGACCCGTCTGCTTGATACCCGGCTGGTCGGGCCGGAAGTCGTAGACGAACTTCCAGATGATGCTGGAGCCGACGAACGAGATGGCCATCGGCAAGAAGATGAGCGCCTTCGCCAGCGCCTCGACCCGCGCCTTGTCGACGAGAATTGCGTAGAGCAGACCGATCGCCGTCGCGACGAACGGTGTGATGAGCACCCACAGGATCGTGTTGCGCAACACGGTCCGCTGGTCGGGGTCACCGAAGATCTTGGAGTAGTTGTCGAAGCCGATGTACGCATTACCTGCTGCGTTGTAGAACGACTGGTAGATCGTCTTCAGCCCTGGGTAGAGCAGGCCGATCGAGATGAGCGCGACCGTCGGAAGAAGGAATACCGCAGCGACGACGCGGTCGCCTCGGCGACCGGAGAACCGGCTGGCGACGGCCAGCAGCACCCCGACGACCGCGACGAACAGGCCGATCGCCTCGAACATGGTGAGGAACTTGTGCGTGGTGGTCACGCGTGCACCTTCCCGCAGGTCCGGCGAAGGGGCCAGGCGCGCGGCATGCGCACCTGACCCCTTCCGTCGCTGAGCCTCAGACCCCTACTTCGGCCAGGACGCCTCGATCTTGTCCACGGTCGTCTTCGTGTTCTGACCGGTGATCCAGGCTGTCGCCTGCTTCCAGAAGGAGTTGGAGCCCACGGCGGCCGGCATGGCGTCGGAGCCGTCGAAGCGGAAGACCGTCTTCGGGTCCTGCAGCGTGGCGATCGTCAGCTTGTCGATGTCGCTGCAGCCGGACGCCTTGGTGGGGTCGGCGTTCTTGTTCGGCGTCACACAGCGACCGCCGCCGCCCTGCTCGGACAGGTTCGCCCAGGTGACGCTGGAGACGTACTGCTGGAACGCGTGCACCTCAGGCGCGTCGCGGAAGCCGAGCATGAACTCGCCGCCACCGAGCACCGGGTGGTCGGCCTCGGTCTTGCCGGGCAGGTAGAAGGCGAAGATGTCGCCGGTCGGCGAGACCGTCGTGCCCTTCGGCCAGTTGGCGGCGTAGAAGCTCGCCTGGCGGTGGAACGAGCAGTTGCCCTTGAGGATCGGCAGGCCACCGTCCTGGAAGGTCGTGCTCGCGATGCTCTTGACGTCGCCGAGACCACCGTTCACGTACTTGGAGTTCTTGAGGTACTCACCAACGGCGTCGAGCGCGGCGGTCGGCTCGGCGGAGTTGAACGCGATCTGGTGGGTGACCCACTTGTCGTACTCGTCGGCCCCGGAGAGGCGGAGCATCATGTCTTCCATCCAGTCGGTGACCACCCAGCCGGTGGCCTCGCCGCTGGCGATGCCGGCGCACCACGGCTTCTTGCCGGTGGCAGCGATCTTGTCGGACAGCGCCTTGAGCTCGTCCA
>JAVXVI010000043.1:0-3222 GCA_032230005.1 Actinomycetota bacterium
TCGATCCGCACGGTCGCCGCGCCGACCAGTATCGCGTCGCACGAGGCGCGGACGGCATCGACCCGGTCGAAGTCGGCGTCGTTGGACAGCAGGACGCGCGACGCCGCGCTGGCGATGTAGCCGTCGATCGACACGCTGCAGCTCATCAGGGTGTAGGGCCGGTCACGCATCTAGTGCTCCGTCCTGCGTACGACAACGGGGACCCTACCCCGGTGCCGCGGCTCGGGTTGCCGTGAAGGGCGGGCACGTGGGAGCCACGCTCCCAGGAGCACGAGCGCGCCCGGCAGGCTGGCTGCGAGCACCATGACGCCGTACAGGACTGCGACGGTCACGCCGTGCTCGGCACCCAGGCCGGCGGCGCCGAACACCCAGGCCGACGCCCCCTCACGTGGCCCCCATCCGGCCACGCTGGGCAGCACCATCGCGAGCATCGCGAGCAACGCCAGCGGCAGCATCCGGGAGGCCGGCACGGTGGTGCCCGCGGTGCGCGCGGCGATCATGAACGTGACCGCGTGACCGACGACCACGACCGCGGATGCCAGTGCGATCGCCGGCAACCCCCTCGGGGCCAGCAGCCCGTCGCGGATGTCGCGGGCCACCGCGCCCCGAAGCCGAGCCCAGTGCGAGCGACCGCGACCAGGTCGCGCCCGGTCCATGAGGATGACGCCGATAACCGCCGCGACGAGCGCCACCGCAACCAGTGGGATGAACGACCGTACGGGCGACGGCAGCGCGAGGAGGACGACGATGGTCATGATGACCTGCACCACCTGCCCGGCGGCGCGCTCCCATGCGACGGCCCGCAGGCCGCGTCCGACATCGCCCACGGCCCGCCCGTGGCTGACGCCGCGGTGAACGTCGCCAACAACGCCGCCGGGGAGCGTCAGATTGAGAAACATCGATCGGTAGTACGCCGCGATAGCGGTGGGCAGCGACAGGTGAAGGCCGAGGCCGCGGGCCACGATCGTCCACCGCCAGGCACAGCACACGGTGGTCAGCACGCCGAGGCCCACCCCTGCCGCAAGCGCCCCGCGGTCTACCGCCCGGAGGCCGTCGAGGAACGGGCCCGCGCCGAGGCGCCACACGACGACAGCGAGCGTCGCGGCGGCGGCCACGCGGGTCGCCCATGCCCGGACCGCCCTATTCATCCTGTCCTACGCTGTCCGACGATCCTCCCACATGGTTCGCGCCGCCCGGCACGCGCCGAACGGCTCTGCCTAGGGGTACGGGCGAGGAGGCCTTGAGGTTTTCATAGGGGACACCGGTCACGGCAGGATCAGCAGATCGGCGTGGTCGACGGTCACGGCGAGCTCTCCGGCTCGTGCCTCCGCGAGACGCCGGCGTGCGTAGGTTTCGGCTCCGGCAGCCAGCCCGGCGTCCCACTCGCACGCGGCACCGATCCACCCGGTGAACCACGCCGCCGTCAGGTCGGCCTCCGCGGCGCCGAGCCGCCAGGGACTCGGCCGGATCAGGACCTCGGCACCGATGCCGCGGAACCCCTCGACCGCGATCTCGACGGCATCTGGGCCGAGCAGGCGGCCGCCCACCGTCATGCGGCGCTGGTGGGCGTCGAAAGCGGTCGCCACGCGACGGTCGAGCT
Organism: Actinomycetota bacterium; assembly: GCA_032230005.1. GTDB lineage: Bacteria > Actinomycetota > Actinomycetes > Mycobacteriales > SCTD01 > RYN-124. The sequence goes on from JAVXVI010000043.1 coordinate 1,601, forward strand.
GATCTGCAGGGGCGAGGTCGACACGACCAAGGACCGACAACGTCAGGAGCACCGGACATCCAGCTTTGGCGCAGAGGCCGACCAACCCGGCCAGCTCATCGCCGGTCATCAGGTCGAGCAGCGCCGAGGCGGTGATCAGCGTCGCGCCGGCGAGATCGTCCGGGCGCAGCTCGGTGATGTCGGACAGCCTTGTATCGACGACGACCGAAGCTCCGTCGGCGGCCGGCCCGGGAAGGTCTGCGGCTGCGACCTGCAGCAGGTCCGGGTCGCGGTCGTGCACGACCCAGCGCTGGGGCCCCGGCAGGAGGGGCGCCAGCCACCGGCCCATCGCCCCGGTACCGCAGGCGAGGTCGTGGATCACCATGCGGCCGGTTGCCGGGAGGCGCCGCTGGACGTGCTCGACGAGGTCTCGCGCCCGGGCCGCCGCGTCGGCGGGCTCCCGGAGGTCGAGCCATTCGGAACTGACCCGGATGCCCTCGACCGTCATCGCGCCGCTTCCGCCAGCACACCTGCGAGAAGCGACGTGGTCGTCGACCACCCCGGGAGCGACGCGCGCCGCTCGCGCGCGGCCCGGCGCAGCCGCCCTCGCAGCTCGGCGTCGCCGAGCCACGCCTGGACCGCGGCGCCGAGTGCGGCAGCGTCGCCGGGCGCGAAGAGCAGGCCCGGGCGGATCCCGTCGGCGCCATGGCCGAGAGCCTCCGGAACGCCCCCGACCTCGGCCGCGATGACCGGCAGGCCACGGGCGAGCGCCTCGGTGACGACCATGCCGTACGTCTCGGCGCGCGATGCCAGCACCAGCACATCCGCCGCGACGTAGCTGCGGTCGAGATCGGCACCGGTCCGCGACCCCGGAAAGCACACGCGGTCGCCCATCCCGCTGTCGAGGACGCGGCGACGCAGACTCTCCGCAAACCCGGGGTCACGGTCGAGGCTGCCCACGCACAGGCAGTGCCAGGGCAGCCCGGTGATCGTCGCAAGCGCGTCGATCAACACATCGTGACCCTTGCCCGGAATCACCGCCGCGACGCAGAGCAGCGCCCCGGCGGTCGCAGTCCCTGGTGCGAGGCCGGCCGCGTCGACCCCCGGCTCGGCGACGTGTACCCGGCCGCCCGGCAACGAGTACAGCTCGAGCAGCGTTCGCCGGGCCCACCCGCTGGTCGTGACGACGGCAGCGGCGGCCGAGAGAACCGCACCTTCCCGGGCCCGGGCTCCGTCATCTGCCCTGCCATTGCCCAGCGGCATGTGCACGAGCGCGACCAGCCGCAAACGGGTCGCCTGTGGCACCAGCACCTCCGGGGCGGTCGAGGCCACCAGCCCGTCGAGCAGCACGACCGCGCCGTCGGGGATCCGCTCGACGACGCCGGCGAGGGCAGCGTACGACGCAGCGTCGGGCCGCGGCCAGGAACCGGGCACGGCGTGCAGGCGCACCGACCATCCGGTCGCGGTGAGGCCGCGGCAGACCTGGCGGTCATAGGTGTTGCCGCCGCTCGGGCGGGCCGGATCGTCGATGCCGTCGGGTACGACGACGTGCACCGTCGTCACAACGCCCGCTCGTAGCTTGCCCAGGCGACGTGCGACTCGTGCAGCGTGACGATCAGCCCTTCGAGCTCCCGCGCGCTGTC
>JAVXVI010000044.1:0-2907 GCA_032230005.1 Actinomycetota bacterium
GTGAAGATGCCCCGCGGAGCACGGCGCCCGGCTATGCTCACGCCATGCACAGTCAGCGATTTTTCTACGGCTACCGGACTCCGGTTGCCGTGGCCGCTGCCTGACCGCATCGCCCAAGCACCCGAGTCCGCGGACTCGGGTGCTTCTGTGTCCGAGGCCGCACAACCGCCCGGAGCAGAACCATGACCGAATCAACGCTCGACGCCGTCACGACGGGGCGGACCCGTATCGATGAGATCGACGCCGCCCTCGTCGCCCTCATCTGCGAACGCGTCGATGTCAGCCGGCAGATCCAGCGGGCGCGCGTGGCCAGCGGCGGCCCGCGCGTCGTCACGTCGCGCGAGCGCGAGCTCGTGCAGCGTTGGCATGCGGCACTGGGCGAGGCCGGCGGTGGCATAGCCCTTCGCCTGCTCGACCTCAGCCGCGGGCCGTTGTGACGACGTGGTCAGGCGCGGGGCGTGAAGCGCTCTGCCTCAGTGAGCACGAGGAGGACCGCCCCCAAGGCCTCGGCGCGCTCGCCGAGCACCCCCTGCACGACCGAAGCGCTCGAGACGGCGGAGGCCAGGGCGTGCCTGCCCAGCCGCTCCCTGAGGCTGGACAGCACCAGCTCCCCCGCACCGCCGAGCTCGCCACCGAGCACCACACGGTCGGGGTTGATGAGGTTGAGGACGGCCGCCAGGGCGACCCCCAGCGCCTCGCCGGCGTCGGCCAGCACCCGTGTACACGCCAGATCGCCGCTCTTGGCGGCGGCTATGAGCTGACTCAGGCTGGTGATGCCCGCCGCGACCTGCGCGACTTGCGCGACAAGTGCAGGCCCGCCCGCACGCACCTCGAGGCAGCCGCGCGAGCCGCAGCGGCACACGAGTCCGTTCTCGTCCACGGTGAGGTGGCCGATCTCCCCCGCGGTCCCAGCACTGCCGCGGAAGACGCGCCCACCGAGGACCAGACCGGCACCGATGCCCGTCGAGGCCTTCACGTAGAAGAGCGTCTCGGACTGGCGGCCTGCCCCCCAACGAGCCTCAGCCAGCGCTCCGAGGTTGGCGTCGTTGTCCACGACGACGGGGACGCCCAGACGTTGCGAGATGGCGTCCGCCGGCTCGGCCTGCACCCAGTCCGGCGGGATCGTGATGCTCGTCGAGTGGCCCGACGTATCCAGCGGTGCGGGCAGCCCGAGGCCGATCCCGACGATGCCGGCACGGCCCGCACCCGCTGATGCAAGGACCTCGTCCAGCAGGCTCTCGACGGCATCGACGGCCTCCGCGACCAGCCAGCTCTCCTGCATCTCGATGGCCTGCTCGGCGAGCACCTCGTGCCCCAGGGTCGCCAGTACGACGCGGGCATGCCGGCGTCCCAGGTCGACGCCGACGGCGAGCCCGGACTGCCGCGTGAGCAGCAGGAGCGTCGGTGGCCGTCCCCGCCCCGAGAACCCGGTGGACCCGGGCTGCTCGTCCACCCACCCGTCCAGCTTGAGCTGCGCGACGGTCGCGGACACCGTCGCGCGAGACAGCCCGAGGGTGCTGCCGAGCTCGGCGCGCGTCATCGGGCCCCTGGCCCGAAGCAGCGCCGCGACCTGTCCGACGGACCCGTCCGAGCTCGGACGCGCCGCGTGCCGCGCACGTGGACGTGACGTGCGCGGGGCGACGGCCATGGTGCCGGGACGGTCCATCCGCCGAGCCATTCTGTCAAGGGACCAGCAAAAAGAAACAGTTAGGACACGGTTTTCTGCAAGTTGCTTGACGGATATGTGTGGTGCAGGTCACTGTCACGTGAACTGCTCGTGACCACGGCGGCGCGAGCCCGTTGAGAGGACGACCGTGAGATCACGAGTACGGATGACGGGCGGGGCGCTCTTCGCGCTGACCGGCCTGGCGGCATTGAGCGCCTGTGGCGGCTCCTCGAACACCGCGAGCCCCGGGAGCTCCGGGAGCCCTGGGAGCACGACGAGCAACAAGGTGCAGGTCGGCGTGATCCTGCCCGACACGACGTCGTCGGCTCGATACACGCAGTACGACGCCCCGTTGCTCACGAAGGCGTTCGACGCCGCAGGCGTCAAGGCCGACGTCCAGAACGCGCAGGGAGACAACGCCAAGTTCGTCTCGATCGCGCAGTCGATGATCTCGGAGGGCGTCAAGGTCCTGCTCATCGACCCGGCGGACCCGGCGACGGGCATCAGCGTCGAGAGCTCGGCCAAGAGCGCCGGGATCAAGGTCATCGACTATGACCGCGTCAACCTCGGTGGCTCGGCGGACTACTACGTCTCGTTCGACAACCCCTCCGTCGGCAAGCTGCAGGCCCAGGGCCTGCTCGACTGCCTGGGCAGCAAGACCGGCGCCCAGGTCATCGAGCTCAACGGCGGCACCGACATCGACAACAACGCCGTGCAGTTCAAGGCCGGTGCCCACTCGGTGCTCGACCCGGCCGCCGCTGCCGGCAAGATCAAGATCGTGCAGGAGGTCGACGTGAGCAAGTGGGACAACGCCACGGCCGCGACTGACTTCCAGCAGCTGCTGACGAAGAACGGCGGGAAGGTCGACGGCGTCCTCGCCGCCAACGACGGCATCGCCGGCGCCGCGATCGGCATCCTCAAGTCGAAGAACCTCAAGGTGCCAGTGACAGGGCAGGACGCGAGCATCCAGGGCCTTCAGTACGTCCTGACCGGCGACCAGTGCATGACGGTCTTCAAGGACGTGAGCAAGGAAGCCGACGCGGCGTCCAAGCTCGCCATCGCCCTGGTGAACGGCGACGCCGCGGGTGCCGCGGCGCTGGCCACCCAGACGCTGAAGGACACGAAGGGCAACCGCGACATCCCCTACGTCCTGCTCGTGCCGACCGCGATCACCAAGGCCAACGTCAAGGACGTCGTCACCGCAGGTGCGGTCACGGCGGCCGATCTCTGCAAGGGTGTCA
>JAVXVI010000045.1:0-8761 GCA_032230005.1 Actinomycetota bacterium
AGGGCGGTGTTGACGTCGTCGTCGTCCAGGTCGTCGGGGTCGAGGTTGCCCTCGAAGTACTCCACCACCGGTGAGGGCATGACGCCGACCTCGCCGAGGTAGACGGCCCCGGACGTGCCGTCGATCGAGATGACGTCTCCCTCCTCGACGACGGTGTCGCCGGCGGTCATCCGCCGCTTCTTGGTGTCGACGTCGAGCTGCTCGGCGCCGCAGGCATCGGCCTGTGCCGCACCGAGCACATGTTCCTCGGCGACCGGCGCAAGCTGGTCGAGACACTGGTCCTCGCCGACGGCCCGGAGGAGCAGGACAAGGCGCTGCAGGCCCTGCTGCCCCTGCAGCGTGAGGACTTCATCGGCATCCTGCGCGCGATGGACGGGCTGCCCGTCACGGTGCGCCTGATCGACCCGCCGCTGCACGAGTTCCTGCCTGACATGACCGAGCTGTCGGTGGAGATCGCTGTCGCCGACGCGACCGGCAAGAAGGTCACCGACGAGCAGCGCAAGCTGCTCGAGGCGGTGCGCCGGCTGCACGAGCAGAACCCCATGCTCGGCCTGCGCGGTGTACGCCTCGGCCTGGTGATCCCGGGCCTGTTCGCGCTGCAGGTGCGGGCCATCGCCGAGGCCGCGAAGGCGCTCAAGGACGAGGGACTCGACCCGCGACCGGAGATCATGGTGCCGCTCGTCGGTGCGGTGCAGGAGCTCGAGGTCGTCCGCGAGGAGGCCGAGCAGATCCTCGCCGAGGTCGGCGTCCAGGCGCTGATCGGAACGATGATCGAGGTGCCGCGCGCGGCCCTGACAGCAGGCCAGATCGCGGAGGCCGCGGAGTTCTTCTCCTTCGGGACCAACGACCTCACGCAGATGGGCTGGGGCTTCAGCCGCGACGACGTGGAGGCGGCGTTCTTCTCGCGCTACCTCGACCTCGGCATCTTCGGTGCAAGCCCCTTCGAGACGCTGGACCGGGACGGCATCGGGCGGCTCGTGCAGATCGCAGCCGAAGAGGGCCGGGCCGCGCGGCCCGATCTGCACCTCGGGGTGTGCGGCGAGCACGGCGGTGACCCGGACAGCGTCCACTTCTTCCACCAGGTCGGCCTCGACTACGTGTCCTGCTCGCCGTTCCGGGTCCCTGTCGCCCGCCTCGAGGCCGGCCGGGCCGCGCTCGAGGGTGGCGGGAGCGACACCCGCTAGGTGTTCCTCGCCGTCAAGCTCGCCCGACGCATCGTCGCGGCGGTACTCCTCGTCGCGGTCCTCGTCGTGGGCGGCACCGCCGCCAGGATCTGGTGGGTCGCGCGGCAGGACGACCACCCGCGCAGCGACGCCATCGTCGTACTCGGCGCGTCGCAGTTCGACGGCAAGCCGAGCACGGTCTTCCGGGCTCGGCTCCAGCACGCAAAGGCGTTGTACGACGAGGGCGTCGCGATCCGGGTGGTGACCGTCGGCGGGGGAGCCCCGGGGGACCGCTTCACCGAGGCCGAGGCGGGGGCGAAGTTCCTGGCCGACCGCGGCGTCGAGGCCGTCGCTGTCGGCCACGGTCGCGACACGCTGCAGTCGCTGAAGGCGCTGAAGGCGGAGTTCCAGGCACGCGGATGGCACACGGCCGTCCTGGTCACCGATCCGTGGCACTCGCTGCGGGCCCGCCGGATGGCGACCGACCTCGGGATCGAGGCGGTGACCTCGCCGACGCGCACCGGCCCCGCCGTACGGAACCGGAGCACTGAGCTCCGCTACGTCGCGCGGGAGACCGCTGCGTACCTCTATTACCGGATCTTCCACCGCAGCAGCGACGCAGGACCGCGCGCGGTCTGACGGCAGGACTTTCCGGCCGGGCCGCGAAGACAGGGATATGCCTCGTCGCCGCGTCCTCCTCAGCACCATCAGCGTCGTTGCCGTCGGTGCGACGGTCGCGCTCTCCGGCGGCGCCAGTGCCGGCGCGTCGCCCTTCGCCTTCCGCACGTCGGTGCTGCAGGACCAGAAGGCCTACGGCGAGCCGTCCCTGGCCGTCGCCGATGACGGCAAGCACGTCGCTGTGTGCGTCCCGGGCGGCGCCGGCCAGACCAGCGTCTGGTACTCCGGTGACCTCGGCCGGACCTTCGGGACCAGCCACACCACCAGCGACAACGGCGGCGGCGACTGCGAGATCGACTTCCTGCCCAACGGCACCCTGCTCAACGCCGACCTCGAGGTCACCGACTCGGCGATCCGCTACAGCAAGGACTACGGCAAGACCTGGCAGGGCTCGCAGACCGCTGGCTTGGAGCAGGACCGGCAGTGGTTCGCGCACTCCAAGAACGGCAAGACGGCCTACCTCGTCTACCACGACTTCGCGGCCGAGGCGGAGCTCTACGCGCAGAGCAACGACGGCGGCCTGACCTGGACGACGGCCGACGCAGCGCACCCGGTCAACAACACCGATCAGATCGGTGCACCCGGTGCGGCCGGCACGCAGGCGCCGGGCAAGTCCGCCTCCTTCCTCGACCAGGGCGGCAACACCTTCAGCGGTCCGATGCTCATCAGCCCCGACGGTCGCGACACCTACGTCATGTACTCGATCTCGGACCTCGGTAGCAACACGGTCGGCACGACCACGCCGCCGTACGGCCCGACCCGCGGCATCGTGGTTGCACACAAGGGCGCAGAGGACACCGGCTTCAGCAACAAGTACGCCGTGGCCGACAGCGACGCGATCAACGGCGCGATCTTCCCGTGGGGCGCCGTCGACGACGCCGGCAACGTCTACGTCCTCTACAACTCCGACAAGGGCTCATCCGGTCACTTCCACACCTACTACGTCTTCTCGACCGACAAGGCGAAGACGTGGAGCAAGCCGGTGAAGGTCGACGGAGCACCGCTCGCCCAGGGTGCGCAGGTCTACGCGACCGGTGACGCCGGTGCGCCAGGCGTGCTCGACATCGCGTGGTACGGCAGCGACAAGGCGGCTGGCGCCTCCGACCTGACAGCAGTGTGGGACGTGCACTTCGCGCAGGTCCGCAAGGCGACGAGCGCGCATCCTTCGATCAGCCGGAGCCTGATCTCGCCGAACCCGATCCACCGCGGCGACATCTGCCTCAACGGCCTGCTCTGCGCCGCCGGCGGTGACCGCAGCCTGCTCGACTTCTTCGAGCTGCAGATCGGTCCGGACGGCATGGCCAACATCGCGTACGCCGACAACGACGGGTTCGGCCAGCACCCGTCCACGAGCACGCGAGGGAAGCTGACCGGCGCCGTCGTGAAGGGCGGTCGCGTCATCTTCGCCCGGCAGAGCAAGGGCGCCAGCGCCTACCAGAAATAGGCCCTCCCGGGGCAAATGGAAAGCGGATCCGCAAGGAGATGCGGACGGGAGAGGGTTATCGGGACTAGTCATCCGGCGGTCTTGGGCGGAAGATGCCTAGGTCGATCGGGGGCTCGGCGTGGAAACGTCCTTCACGCGACTGGTGGGTTGTCGGCATCCGCTGCAGCAGGCGGCAATGGGCGGCGTCGCGCTGCCGGAGCTGGCTGGCGCGGTGGCAGCGGCGGGTGCTCTGGGCATGCTCTGCGAGTTCGACGTCGCTCCGTCGACGGAGCGCATGACCGCTGCTCTCGGCGCTGCGGGCGGCGGCGCGGTCGGGATGGGCTTCTTCGGACATTGGATGTCGTCCGACCTGGCCACGTTCGAGGAGGCAGCCGCGCGGCTTCGCGTGGTTGAGGTGTTCTGGACCAAGCCGGATGCCGGGGTTGTGAAGCGCGCCCGCGCCGCCGGACCGGCACTGGTCACCTGGCAGGTCGGCTCGCTCGAGGACGCGCTGGCCGCCGCGGACGCAGGTTGTGACTTCCTGGTGCTGCAGGGCACCGAGGCCGGTGGTCACGTGTGCGGCGCGATGGCCCGCGACGAGCTGCTGGCTGCCGTGCTCGGGCGCACGACCATTCCGGTGGTCGCAGCCGGAGGGATCGCGAGCGCGGCAGCCGTCGCTGCTGCGATCGGCGCAGGTGCTGCGGCTGTGCGCGTGGGCACCCGCTTCGTGGCGACCACCGAGTCCGGGGCACACCCGTCGTACATCGACGCTCTCGTCGCCGCGCGATCGGGGGACGACACCGTGCTGACGACGACGTTCTCCGACGGATGGCCCGACGCGCCGCACCGCGTGCTCCGCTCGGCGGTGGCCGCGGCGGAGGCGTTCCAGGGAGACTTCGTCGGGCAGGTCGTCGCTGGCGACGTGCGGGTGGCGGTCCCGCGGTACGGCGTGGCGACGCCCAGCCGCCGCGTCGAGGGCGAGGTCGCTGCGATGGCCCTCTACGCCGGCGAGGGGGTCGGCGACGTGACCGGTGTCCTGTCTGCCGCCGCCGTCGTCGAGGAGCTGGTCAGCCAGCTCGCCTGACGCAGGCGCGGCACCCTAGGCTCGTCGATGATGGCGGACTACGACGAGCGCGACGCCGAGCGGCGGGTGCCCGAGCCGCCGTCCCGCTCGGGGCGCGGACCGTTCCAGCGCGACCGCGCGCGGGTGCTCCACAGCGGTGCCCTGCGTCGACTTGCCGGCAAGACCCAGGTGGTCGAGCCGGGCAGCACCAGCGTCCCGCGCACCCGCCTGACGCACTCGCTGGAGTGCGCGCAGATCGGTCGCGAGCTCGGCGCCGCCCTCGGCTGCGACCCTGATCTCACCGATGCCGCGTGCCTGGCCCATGACCTCGGTCACCCGCCGTACGGCCACAACGGGGAGACCGCGCTGGACGAGGCAGCAGCGGCGTGCGGTGGGTTCGAGGGCAACGCGCAGTCGCTGCGGCTGCTGACCCGGCTCGAGGTGAAGGTGCCCGGGGCAGGGCTCAACCTGACCCGCGCGACGCTGGACGCCGCGACGAAGTACCCGTGGCCGAAGGACGAGCGCAGGAAGTACGGCGTGTACGACGACGACCTCGCCGTCTTCACGTGGCTGCGGGAAGGGGCGCCCGAGGGCCGGCGGCCGCTGGAGACGCAGGTCATGGACTGGTCCGACGACGTGGCCTACTCGGTGCACGATCTCGAAGACGGTGTCGTCGCCGGGCTCATCGACCTCGGCGCCCTGGCCGGCGACTGCGACGGCATCGCCGAGCTCGCGGCCAGCCAGTACTCCGAACTCGCTGCCGCCGACATCGCCGGCGTGCTTGAAGAGCTGCTCGCCGAGCCGTGGTGGCCGCGGACCTACGACGGCACCACGTCGGGGCAGATCGCCTTGAAGGCCGCGACGACCACCTTGATCGGCCGGTTCTGCCGCGCCGCCGAGAACGCGACGAGGGCCGCCCACGGCGATCAGCCGCTGCGTCGCTACGCCGCCGATCTCGAAGTGCCCCGACAGGCCCGCGCCGAGTGCGCGGCGCTGAAGGCCGTGACCGCGCGCTACGTCATGAGCCGGCCCGGCGTGCTCCAGGTCCAGGAGCGCGAGCGTCAGGTCGTCGGCGAGCTCGTGGACCTGCTGGCCGCCAGTGCCCCCGAGCACCTGGAGCCCGCCTACGCAGAGGCGTGGCTCGGCGCGAGCGATGACAAGGAGCGGCTGCGGGTTGTCGTCGACCAGGTCGCGGGACTGACCGATGCCGCCGCGGCGGCACTGCACTTCCGGCTGAGCGCGGGCTAGCCCAGCCGCCGGTGGGCGGACAGGAACGCCCAGGCGATGCCGCCGCCGTCGATGCCGTCGTGCGCCTTGGTCGGCCAGCGGTGGCCGAGGGCGGGGGCGGTGATCAGCTGCACGCTGGTGCTCTCGGCGCAGCCGACGTAGACCTTCGTCGAGTAACGGCGGGCCTTCTGCAGCAGGTTGTCGACGCACGCGGACCGCGCCGCGAGCCGGGCTGCTGATGTCGGCACCGGCGTGATCGGCGTACCCAGGAAGGAGCTGTGGCGCTGCCCGGCGTAGGGGATCGTCGTGTCCTGCAGGCCGTGGAGCATCAGCGCGCTGACCGGGCGGCGCCCCTGGCACGGCGTCTGCAGGGTGCCCGACATCGACACCGCGGCGGCGAAGACGTCGGGCCGGTCGCAGACGGCCTTGAGCGCCATCATCCCGCCGTTGGAGAAGCCGGCCAGGTAGACCCGGTCCAGGTCGATGGGGCGCAGCTGCGCGACCAGCTGCACGACATGGATGAGGAAGCCGACGTCATCGAGGTGCTGGGCGTGGGCGTCGCCGCAGCAGATGCCGGCGTTCCAGCTGCCGTTGAGCCCGGCCGGGTACGCCAGCGCGACGTCCTGGCTGTCGGCGATCGCGTCCATGCCGCTGCTGGCCTCGGCGGTCCCGGGGTCGAGGTAGAGCCCGTGCAGGACGATGAGCAGGGGCACGGGGGTGCGCGTCGGCACCCGAGGGGCGACGTAGTAGTTGAAGGAGCGCACCTTCCCGGCGTACTCCGTCGCGATCGTCGCGGAGGCCCCGCTCGGTGTGGCGGAGGCGGGCACCACCAGGAGCCCCAGGGCCAGCACCGCGATCAGCGCGAGCACACGGCGGGCCTGGCTCACTTCTCCCCTTTGCGTCAGGGCGCGTGGCAGCGCCGACATGATCAACGAGCGAGCTGCTGCCTGGTTTCGGCGTTACCCGCAACATCCCTGCCTAGAACCAGCTGGGCGACATCTCCACGGTGGTCCGGTCTAGCGAGGCCAGCAGGTCGAGCATGGGATCGGTCTTCGGCAGCTCGTAGCGGAAGAAGTACTGCCCCGCCGCCCGCTTGCCGTCGTAGAAGTCCCCGCTCTTTCCCTCGGCGGCCAGCAGCTGCTCGAGCCACATCCAGGCGATGACGACGTGGCCGACGGCCTCCAGGTAGATCGTCGCGTTGGCCAGGGCGGTCTCGGGGTCGCCGGTGCTCCACAGCGCCGTCGTCACCTCGACCACGCGCTGCACGGCGGCGTGCAGCTGAGCCGCCGGTTCGGCGAGGTCACCGGTGGCTCGAGCGACCGTCGCGGCGATGGTGTCCACGAGGAGCGCGAGCCCCGCGCCCTCGTGGATGACGACCTTGCGGCCGAGCAGGTCGAGGCCCTGGATGCCGTGGGTCCCCTCATGGATGGGGTTGAGCCGGTTGTCCCGGTAGAACTGCTCGACGTCGTACTCCCGCGTGTAGCCATAGCCGCCGTGCACCTGGATCGCCAGGCTGTTCGCCTCCAGGCACCACTGCGACGGCCAGCTCTTGGCGATGGGCGTGAGCACGTCGAGCAGCAGCGTCGATCGGGCCCTGTCGGCGTCGCTGTCCGCCGTGCGCTCCTCGTCGACGAGGCGGGAGCAGTAGAGCAGCAGCGCGAGCGCGCCTTCGACGTACGCCTTCTGTGCCAGCAGCATCCGCTTCACGTCAGCGTGCTCGATGATCGGCACCTGCGGCGTGGCCGGGTCCTTCGCCGCGATGGGCCTGCCCTGCGGACGGTTGCGGGCGTAGTCGACCGAGTGCAGGTAGCCGGTGTAGCCGAGTGCCATCGCCCCGGACCCGACCCCGATGCGGGCCTCGTTCATCATCGTGAACATGTAGGCCAGGCCGCGGTTCTCCTCGCCGAGAAGGAAGCCCACGGCTCCCGGCTGGCCGCCAGGGGTGAACGCGCCCTCCCCGAAGTTGAGCAGGGTGTTGGTCGTGCCGCGGTAACCCATCTTGTGGTTGAGGCCGGCCAGCACTACGTCGTTGCGCTCGCCCGTCTCGACGACGATCTTCGGTACGACGAAAAGCGAGATCCCCTTCACGCCGGGCGGTCCGCCAGGGACCTTCGCGAGGACCAGGTGGATGATGTTCTCGCTCAGCTCGTGCTCGCCGGCCGAGATCCACATCTTGTTGCCGAAGAGCCGGTAGGTCCCGTCGTCCTGCCGCTCGGCCCGCGTCGTCACGTCCGACAGCGACGAGCCCGCTTGCGGCTCGGACAGGCACATGGTGCCGAAGAACCGCCCCTCGACCATCGGCCGGACGTAGGTGTCGACGATCTCGGGCGTGCCGTAGGTGTGCAGCAGGTTGGCGTTGGCGATGGTGAGGAAGGGGTACGACGACGTACCGACGTTGGCTGCCTGGAACCACGCGAAGCAGGCCCGGGAGATCACTGCGGGCAGCTGCATCCCGCCGATGTCGTGGTCCATCCCACCGGAGACCAGTCCGCTCTGGCCGAGGACGTCCAGGGCCGCCTTGACCTCCGGGATGATCGTGACCCGCTCGCCGTCGAAGGTCGGCTCGTTGGCATCGCTCTTCTTGTTGTGCGGCTGGAAGTGGCGGGTGGCGATCTGCTCGCTCAGGTCCAGCACGCCGTCGAACGTCTCGCGGGAGTGATCGGCGTAGCGCGCCCGCTTTGTGAGCAGCTCGGCGTCCAGCCACTCGTAGAGCAGGAAGTCCAGGTCACGGCGGGACAGCAGCAGCGAAGCCATGCTGGGAGCGTACGGCGGCTGTGGGAACCGGCCGGAACGGGCCGAACGGGGCGCTTCGGCGGTCTAGACTGCCTCGTCGGGCTCCCTTCCCCCAAGTCGCCCGCCGTGGGCCGGCGCGTGCCGGGGGACTCAGGAGGTGTCGTGGCCGGGCGCATCCGTGACGAGGACGTCGTCCTCGTGCGTGAGCGGGCCGCGATCGCCGACGTCGTGGGGGAGAGCGTCCAGCTCCGGGGCGCCGGCGGTGGCCGGCTCAAGGGGCTGTGCCCGTTCCACGACGAGAAGACCCCGTCGTTCAACGTCAACCCCGCCCTGAACATGTTTCATTGCCTCGCCGGCGAGACTCGGGTCCTGACGGACGAGGGCCTGTTGCCGATCAGGGAGCTGGCGGGGCGGTCAGCCCGGATCCTGACGAAGGAGGGCTCCGCGACCCGCTGGGTGGAGGCGCCTTTCCAC
>JAVXVI010000046.1:0-5606 GCA_032230005.1 Actinomycetota bacterium
AAGACCGACGGCGTGATCCACGCCGACGTCTGCAGCCAGTGCCACCCGTTCTACACGGGCAAGCAGAAGATCCTCGACACCGGCGGCCGCGTTGCCCGGTTCGAGCAGCGCTTCGGCAAGCGCCAGAAGTAGCGACCTCGCGGCGCCCGGCTCCACTGGAGACGGGCGCCGCTGTCGTGTCCGGAGCACGCCGAAGGGAGTACCAGCAGTGGCCGAGCAGATCGGCAACCCGGTCGACAACGCGCTGGCGGAGTACGCCGAGCTCGAGGACCAGCTCGCCGACCCCAGCGTCCACGGCGACCAGGCGCGGGCCCGTGAGCTGGGCCGCCGCTACGCCGAGCTCGGACCTCTGGTCGCAGCCATCCGCGAGCAGCAGCAGGTGACCGGCGACCTGCAGGCCGCGCGCGAGCTGGGCATGGACGACGAGGCCGCCGAGAGCGAGCAGCGCATCGCCGAGCTAGACGCGCGCATCCGTGACCTGCTCATCCCCAAGGACCCCGCCGATGCCAAGGACGTCATCCTCGAGGTGAAGGCCGGGGAGGGCGGCGACGAGTCGGCGCTGTTCGCCGGCGACCTGGTGCGCATGTACACCCGCTACGCCGAGCGGCAGGGCTGGAAGACCGAGGTCGTCAGCGCGACCGAGGGCGAGCTCGGCGGCTACAAGGACATCCAGATCGCCGTGAAGAGCAAGGACCCCACCAACCCGGTCTACGGACGGCTGAAGTACGAAGGCGGGGTGCACCGCGTCCAGCGGGTGCCCGTCACCGAGTCGCAAGGGCGCATCCACACCTCCGCGGCCGGTGTCCTGGTCCTGCCGGAGGCGGAGGAGGTCGACGTGACCATCGACCAGAACGACCTGCGCATCGACGTCTACCGCTCGAGCGGCCCCGGCGGGCAGAGCGTCAACACGACCGACTCCGCGGTGCGCATCACCCACCTCCCGACCGGGGTCACGGTCAGCATGCAGAACGAGAAGAGCCAGCTGCAGAACCGCGAGGCCGGCATGCGCGTCCTGCGGGCCCGGCTGCTCGCCCTGGCGCTCGAGGAGCAGGCCGCCAAGGACAGCGCCGTGCGCGGCGCGCAGATCCGCACGGTCGACCGCAGCGAGAAGGTCCGCACCTACAACTTCCCGGACAACCGTGTGGCCGACCACCGCAGCGGCTACAAGGCCAACAACCTGTCCTCGGTGCTCGACGGTGACCTCGATCCCGTCATCCAGTCCCTCGTGGACGCCGACCACGCCGCCGCCCTCGAGGGGTCGGAGTGACCGCGCTGCGCAAGGCCGTCGAGACGGCAACCCAGACGCTGGCCGAGGCCGGTGTCGCCTCTCCGGAGCACGACGCGCGCGCCCTCGCCGTGCACGTCCTCGGCCTGGCCAAGCCCAGTGACCTGATGCTCGCCGAGGCCTTCGATGACGAGCAGAACGCGGCGTACGACGAGCTGGTGGCCCGCCGGGCGAAGCGGGTCCCGCTGCAGCACCTGACCGGCAGCGTCGGCTTCCGCTACATCGAGCTCGAGGTCGGCCCGGGTGTGTTCGTGCCGCGACCGGAGACCGAGTCGGTCGTGCAGTGGGCGGTCGACGCGATCGCGCGGGAGGGCTGGGACAGCCCGCTGCTGGTCGACCTGTGCACCGGCAGCGGCACGATCGCCTTCGCCCTCGCCAACGAGGTGCCCGGCGCGACGGTGCATGCCGTCGAGCGCGACCCCGACGCTCTGGCGTGGACCCGCCGCAACGCGGCCAACCGGGTCAAGGCCGGCGACCCCGAGGTGCACCTGCACCTGGGCAGCGTGGAGGCCGCGCTCCCGGACATGGACGGCCGCTTCGACCTGGTGGCCAGCAACCCGCCGTACGTCGCAACCACCGAGGCACACATCCCGGACCCTGAGGTCGTGGACCACGACCCGGAGATCGCGCTCTTCGCCGGCGAGGACGGCCTCGACGTGATCCGGCTGGTCGAGCAGGCCGCACGCCGGCTCCTGAAGCCCGGTGGTCTGATCGTCGTCGAGCACTCCGACCGGCAGGGCAGCACTGCGCCGGCGGTGTTCGCCAAGGCCGGCGGCTGGCGCGAGGTCACCGACCACCGCGACCTCGCCGGTCGCGACCGCTTCGTGACGGCACGGTGGCAACCGGAGGGGACAGCGTGACGACGTTCGACGTGCGGACCGACTCGGCCGCCGGTGTGCAGGCTGCGGTCACGGCGATCCAGTCGGGTGAGCTCGTGGTGCTCCCGACCGACACCCTCTACGGCATCGCCGCCGACGCCTTCTCGCCCCTGGCCGTCAACCTGCTGCTGGCGGCGAAGGGCCGCGGGCGCGACCTGCCGGTCCCCGTCCTGGTCGGCTCGTGGCGCACCCTCGACGGCCTGGTGGACGAGCTCGGGCCGCTCGCCCGGCGCATGGTCGAGACGTTCTGGCCAGGGCCGCTGACGCTGGTGGTCCGCGCGGCGCCGAGCCTCGCGTGGGACCTGGGGGAGACCCGCGGCACCGTCGCCGTCCGGATGCCACTGCACCCGGTTGCCCTCGAGATCCTCAACGTGACCGGGCCGCTCGCCGTCAGCAGCGCCAACCGCAGCGGCCTGCCGCCGGCGGTCGAGGTCTCCGACGCAGAGCGGCAGCTCGGGCAGTCCGTCAGCGTCTACCTCGACGCCGGTCCCGTGGGGGAGCCCGTGGCCAGCACCATCGTCGACCTGACGGGCGACCACGCCCGAGTCCTGCGCACCGGCGCCGTCGATGTCGAGCGCCTCCGCGAGATGGCCCCTGATCTCGAGGTGACCGGGTGAGCGGAGGCAGCGAGCGGTGCCCCGCGACGAAGGAGTGGGCGTGCCGCGCGCAGCTGGAGCGAACATGAGGCAGCAATGAGTCCTGACACCTTCCGGGTGCTGCATGTCTGCACGGGCAACATCTGCCGGTCGCCCATGGCCGAGCACCTCATGCGCGAGGGCCTGCGCAAGCGCCTCGGCGACGACGCCGGCCGCTTCGTGATCGAGTCGGCCGGCACCTGGGGGCACACCGGCTCCCCGATGGAGCCCTACGCGTTGAGCACCCTGTCGTCGTACGACGTCGACGGCGCCTCCTTCACGGCCCGCGAGCTGGTGGCCGAGCACGTCGTGGCCGCCGACCTCGTCCTCGGCGCGACCCGCGAGCACCGCGCGGCCGCAGTGGTGCTTCACCCGCGGGCGGCGGCCCGGACGTTCACGCTGCGGGAGTTCGCCCGGCTGACCGGCGCTGTCGACGCCACCGCGCTGCCCACCGGCGACCCCGTCGAGCGGGCCCGCGCGCTGGTGCGGGCCGCCGCTGCCAACCGCGGCCTGGTGCCGGTCGACAACCCGCGCGACGACGACCTCGACGACCCCTACCAGGCACCCGTGTCCGCCTTCGCCACCTGCGGCGCCCTCGTCCACACCACCCTCGAAGGCCCCCTCGAGCTCCTCGCGCCCCACTGACCCCAGGTTTCACTGGCCGCGCCACCCCCGCCGCCGCACCTCAATGCCTCCACCTCGGTTGGCGAGCTGACGCATCACGCTCGGCATGCACCCCCCGGGGCTCGTGCGTCCCAGAGGTGGAGGCGTTGAGGTGCAGGAAGGGGTGCGGCGTGGCTGGGCGGCGGCGGCGGGCGACATAGCGCCTCCGCCGTAGAGTGGTCGAAAGCCGCGCGACCGTAGGAGCCCCCATGACGAGCACCCCCTTCTGGGGCCCCGACTTCGACGCCCTGCAGGCCGAGGACCCGGAGATCGCCGGCGTCGTCCTCGACGAGCTGACCCGGCTGCGCGGCGGCCTGCAGCTCATCGCGAGCGAGAACTTCACCAGCCCCGCCGTCCTCGCCGCGCTCGGCAGCACGCTGTCCAACAAGTACGCCGAGGGCTACCCGGGCAAGCGCTACTACGGCGGGTGCGAGGTGGTCGACCGCGCCGAGATCATCGGCATCGAGCGGGCCAAGGAGCTGTTCGGCTGCGAGCACGCCAACCTGCAGCCGCACTCAGGGGCGCAGGCCAACTTCGCGGCGTACGGCGCCCTCCTCACCCCCGGCGACACGGTCCTCGCGATGTCGCTGCCGCACGGCGGCCACCTGACGCACGGCTCCAAGGTCAACTTCTCCGGCAAGTGGTTCTCGGTCGTCGGCTACGGCGTCGACTCGGACACCGAGCTCATCGACTACGACGAGGTGGCCAGGCTCGCCGACGAGCACCGGCCCAAGATGATCATCGCGGGAGCCACCGCCTACCCGCGGCTCATCGACTTCGCGCGCTTCCGCGAGATCGCCGACGCCGTCGGTGCCTGGCTGATGGTCGACGCCGCGCACTTCATCGGCCTCGTGGCCGGCAAGGCGATCCCGTCGCCCGTGCCCTACGCCGACGTCGTCACCTTCACGACGCACAAGGTCCTGCGCGGTCCGCGCGGCGGCATGATCGTCTGCAAGGAGGAGCTGGCCGCGCGCATCGACAAGGCCGTCTTCCCGTTCAGCCAGGGCGGGCCGCTGATGCACGCGGTCGCGGCGAAGGCGGTCGCCCTCAAGGAGTGCCTGCAGCCGTCGTACCAGACCTACGCCAAGCAGGTCATCACCAACGCCCAGGCCCTGGCGGAAGGCCTCACCGCGGAGGGCATGCGCCCGACCTCCGGCGGCACCGACACCCACCTCGCGCTCGTCGACCTGCAGGGCCTCGGCGTGACCGGGAAGGACGCCGAGGAGCGCACCGGCCGGGCCGGCATCGTGCTGAACAAGAACGCCATCCCCAACGACCCGCAGCCGCCGTCGATCGCATCCGGCATCCGGGTGGGCACGCCCAGCGTCACGACGCAGGGCATGCAGGAGGGCGACATGAAGGAGGTCGCGTCGCTCATCGCGCGTGCGGTGCGCGACGAGGACGGCTCGGCGGTGGAGGAGGTACGGCGCGGCGTCGACGCTCTGGTGACTGCCCACCCCGCGTACGCCCGCTAGGCCCGAGCCGTGCGTGAGTACGCCCTCGTCCTCTGCGTCGCCGCGGCGGTCACCTACCTGCTGACCCCGCTGGCGCGCCGGCTGGCCATCAGGATCGGTGCGATGGCGCAGCCCCGGGACCGGGACGTCCACGCGATCCCTACGCCGCGGCTCGGCGGACTGGCGATGTACGCCGGTGTGGTGGCGGCCTTCCTCGTCGCGCACCAGCTGCCGGCGCTGTCCGGCGTCTTCAAGTACTCCGACGTCGAGGCCATCACGGTGGCCGGCGGGGTGATCGTGCTGCTCGGCGTCGTGGACGACAAGTGGGGCATCGACGCGCTCACGAAGCTGGCCGGGCAGGTGGTGGCCGCGGGCATCATGGTGCTGCTGGGCCTGCAGCTGCTGACCCTCAGCCTTCCCGGGGTGGGGCAGCTCTCGCTCGGGCCAGAGGGCGTGCCGATGACGGTCCTGCTCGCCCTGCTGACCGTCAACGCGATCAACTTCATCGACGGCCTCGACGGTCTGGCCGCCGGTGTCGGCGCGATCGCGGCGCTCGCCTTCTTCGCCTTCTCCTACTCGCTGTCGAGCGGATCGGTCACGCACGGCGTCGCGCAGGACCGGATCAGCTCCCCGACGCTGATCGCGGTGGTGCTCGCCGGCGCCTGCCTGGGCTTCCTGCCGCACAACTTCA
>JAVXVI010000047.1:0-6010 GCA_032230005.1 Actinomycetota bacterium
CGCAGCCGGCCTCGAAGTAGGCGTCGTGCACGCTGCGCACGACATCCGGCCTGGTGACGTTGAGGACCTCGTTGCAGCCCTCGTGCCCTTCGAAGTCCTCCAGCGTGAGGTCGTGCGCCTGGAGCATGGTGCCCATCGCACCGTCCGCGACGACGACGCGCTCGGTCAGCGCGGCAAGCAGGTCCGGACGGGTGGGCAGGGCGGACGGCTCAGACACGCTCAGAGTCTACCGGCGCGACCCCAGCCCTTTTCGCGGGCGCAGAGCGCGGCGGTAGGTTTCGCCGTACATCTCAGACCGGACAGATGCGCCGAACCGAGGGGCCTTTCGTGAGCGGACCTGCGTACACCACCGTGCTGGTCGGGACCGACGGCTCGGAGTCGTCGTTCCGGGCTGTGGACCGGGCGGCGGCCGTCGCCCGCGATGCGGGCTCAACGCTGCTGTTGGCCTGCGCCTACCGCCCGATGACCGAGCGCGAGATCCGCGACGCCGCCTCGGCGCTCGGCGACGAGTCCTACAAGGTGTCCGGCTCCACGCCCGCCGAGGACGTCCTGCGGGACGCTGCCGACCGCGCGAAGGGCGTCGGCGCCAAGCAGGTCGAGACCCTCGCGGTCGAGGGTGACCCGGTCGACGCGCTCGTCGAGCTGGTCCAGAAGCGCAAGGTCGACCTGCTGGTGGTCGGCAACCGTGGGCTGAACTCCCTCGCCGGCCGCCTGCTGGGGTCGGTGCCCGCCAACATCAGCCACCGCGCCGCCTGTGACGTCCTGATCGTGCACACCACCGGACGCGCGAAGAAGTGACCTCATGAGCGGCGCGCCGCAGGGCGCTGGGCCGCTCGTGGACCGTCCGCCGGTCGCGGGCGGCCTCGACGTCGACCTCCCGGGCTCCGCCGTGCGCCTTCGGGCCACCCGATGGCCGGGCACAGGGACGCCGATCGTGCTCCTGCACGGCCTGGCGTCGTCCCGGCGGTTCTGGGACCTCGTCGTACCCGGCCTGGCCGGCCTGCCGGTCCTGGCCCTGGACCAGCGCGGCCACGGCGACAGCGATCGACCGGACGGTCCGTACGACGGCGCAACCGTCGCCGCCGACGTGCTCACTGCGCTCGACGCGCTGGGGATCTCCCGGGCCGTGGTCGTCGGGCACTCGTGGGGCGCGTCCACAGCGCTCCGACTGGCAGCCGATGCCCCGGAGCGGGTGCTCGCCGTCGTCGGCATCGACGGCGGCCTCGGCTCGGCGCGGGACGCCGGGATGTCACGGGAGCAGGCCAGGGAGCGGCTGACGCCCCCGCGGATCGCGCTGCCGCCGGACGAGCTGGAGCAGCTGCTCGCCAACGGGCCGATGGCGCCCTGGTGGACCCCGGAGGTGGCCGCCGCCCTGCTGCCGCTGTTCGCGGTCGGGCCGGACGGGCTGGCCCGGGCCCGGCTGCCGTTCGAGGCGCACATGGCGATCGTCGACGACCTGCTCGACGCCGACCCGCGGGACTGGCTGCGCCGGGTCGGTTGCCCGACGTGGCTGGTGTCCTGCGAGCCGCTCGAGCCCGACGACTGGGCGGCGCGCAAAGGGGCTGCCCTCGACGCTGCGGCGGCCCTCTTGGCAGCGCCCCGGCTGCTGCGGTGGCGTGGCGCCGTGCACGACGTGCCGCTCCAGTGGCCGGCGCTGGTCGCCGGACTGGTGCGGAGTGCGGCAGCGGAGGTGGCCGGGCCGGGTGCGGTGCCGGGCCGCGCCAGCCGGGAAGGAGTGACGGCATGAGCACCCTGCCGGAGCGTCCCGACGCGGGCCTCGTGCTGCGCCGCCCGGTCCTGCTGGCCGCCTTCGAGGGCTGGAACGACGCCGGCGACGCCGCCACGTCGGCGATCGAGCACCTCGAGGAGGAGTGGTCGGCGAAGGCGGTCGCCGCGATCGACCCGGACGACTACTACGACTTCCAGGTCAACCGGCCGCACGTGCAGCTGGTCGACGGCGTCACCCGCCGGGTGACCTGGCCGACCACCCGCATCCTCGTCTGCAGTCCGCCGGGTGCGGATCGCGACGTCGTGCTCCTGCGGGGTCTCGAGCCCAACATGCGCTGGCGCGGCTTCTGCACGGAGCTGGTCGAGATCGCGCAGCAGCTGGGGGTCGAGATGGTCGTCACGCTCGGCGCGCTGCTCGCGGACAGCCCGCACACCCGCCCGGTGCCGGTCAGCGGGACCACCCCAGACCCGGAGACCGCAGCGGCGCTGGGTCTGGAGTCGAGCCGCTACGAGGGCCCGACCGGGATCGTCGGCGTCTTCCAGGACGCGTGCACCACGGCCGGGTTGCGCGCCGTCTCCTTCTGGGCGG
Organism: Actinomycetota bacterium; assembly: GCA_032230005.1. Taxonomy (GTDB): domain Bacteria; phylum Actinomycetota; class Actinomycetes; order Mycobacteriales; family SCTD01; genus RYN-124. Next base: position 2,318 of record JAVXVI010000047.1, read on the forward strand.
CCGTGCCGCACTACGTTGCCCAGCCGCCCTGCCCGAAGGCCACCGTCGCCCTGCTGCGCAAGGTCGAGGACCTACTCGACATCCCCGTCCCGCTCAGCGACCTGCCGGAGCGCTCCCGGGCGTGGGAGCGGCAGGTCGACGAGCTGGCCGCCGAGGACTCCGATGTCGCGGAGTACATCGCCTCGCTCGAGGAGCGCGAGCCGGAGACCGAGCTCCCGGAGGCCTCCGGCGAGGCGATCGCGAAGGAGTTCGAGCGCTACCTGCGCCGCCGCGACGACCCCCGCGGCTAGCGGAAGCTGACGGCGATCTGCTGCTCGGCCTGCGCGTAGGACTGGCCGGCCTGCGTCATCAGCTGGCTGATGCCGTCCAGGGCGTGCTTGAGGCCCTGCGCCGACCGCTGCCACTCGTCCCAGAGCGAGGTGAACCGCTGCGACGCCTGGCCGGACCAGTCGCTGCCCATCAGCGGGGCGATCGTGTTGCCGAGCACGCGCAGCTGGCTCTCGATCTCGCTCGATCCGCGGGAGACCTGGCCGGCAAGCGTCTGCAGCTGCTCCGGGGTGACCTTGATGCCGCTCATGGGAGGTCCTTGTCTGTGTGGGGACCGGGTTCTCCGGCCGCTGACGGGGACGCTAGAGATCCGCAGGGCCCTGCAGCCCCCGCCGTACAAATCTGTGGAAAACCCTCCCCTGGCGCGCGCTGCAGTTGATCAACGGCGACTCACGCGGGTTCTGCTGCCCGGAACCCCGCTCAGATCGCCGTTGATCAACGGCGAGCGGCTAGAGGTTGACGCCGAGGAGGGCATCGGCGGCGTCGCGAACGAGGGCCGGCGCAGCCGTGTCGTCCCCGGACGTGGCGCACCAGGCGTCGAGCGCCGCCAGCGCGCGGGGCGTGTCGAGGTCGTCGGCGAGGGCGGCGCGTACGGCGGCGATGAGCGCCTCCCCGGACGACCCCCGGTCCCTGGCGACGGCCGCCGACCACGCAGCCAGCCGTTCCTCGCCGCCGGTCAGCATCGTCGGCGTCCACTCCCGGTCCGCCCGGTAGTGCGAAGCCAGCAGCGCCAGCCGCAACGCCCGCGGATCGACGCCCGCCTCACGCAGGCGGGACACGAACACGAGGTTGCCGCGCGACTTGGACATCTTCTCGCCGTCCAGCCCGACCATCCCGGCGTGCACGTAGGCGCGGGCGAACGGCCGGGCCCCCGTCGCCGCCTCTGCCTCGATCGCGGAGTGCTCGTGGTGGGGGAAGACGAGATCCGAGCCGCCGCCCTGGACGTCCAGCGTCGGCCCGAGCCGGTTCAGCGCGATCGCGGCGCACTCGACGTGCCAACCGGGCCTACCCGGCCCGAGAGGTGACTCCCAGGAGGGCTCCCCAGGGCGTGCGGCCCGCCAGAGCAGCGCATCGAGCGGATCCTTCTTCCCGGGCCGCTCCGGGTCGCCGCCGCGCTCGGCGAACAACGCGAGCATGGCGTCCCGGGACAGCCCGCTGACCTCGCCGAAGTGCTCAGCGGCACCGACCGGGAAGTACAGGTCGCCGTCGACGTCGTAGGCCCAGCCGGCGTCACGGAGCGTGACGACCATGGCGGCGATCTCGTCCATCGCCTCGACCGCACCGACGTAGTGGTCCGGCGGCAGCACCCGCAGGGCCGTCATGTCGTCCCGGAACAGCTGGGTGTCGCGCTCGGCGATGAACGTCCAGTCGAGCCCGTCGCGCTGCGCCCGCTCGAGGAGGGGGTCGTCGATGTCCGTGACGTTCTGCACGAACTCCACGCTCAACCCTGCGTCCCGCCAGACCCGGTTGAGCGTGTCGAAGGCGAGGTACGTCGCCGCGTGCCCGAGATGGGTGGAGTCGTACGGCGTGATGCCGCAGACGTAGAGCCGCGCGGTCCCCCCGCTCGGCGTGACCTCCACCAGGCCCGCTGAGGACGAGTCGTGCAGCCGCAGCGCAGGCCGGTCGCCGGCCGGGAGGCGCGGGAGCGCGGGCGCCGGCCAGGACTGCATGCGGTCACCCTACCGAGGGGGCAACGGCTACCTAGCGTGAGCGGTTCACCCATTTGGCGTACGTTGTAGTCACGAAGAGTGACCGACGACTACAGCATGTCATCGCGACGCGTACGTCGGACCGCCCTCGCCGTTGCTGCCCTCGCGGCCGCCGCGACGGCCGGTGTCGCGGCAGCTCCCGCCGTCACCGCGCACCCGATCGGCCACCTGTCCGAGGCCGACGCGCTGTTCATGCCCAACCCCACGACGGTCCCGGCGCTGGCGGCGACCGCCGGAACCACGACCACGGTGAAGCTGGCCGCGCTGACCTCCGCGTCGTACCGCTTCTCCTCGATCCTCGACGGCGCCCCGGTCCGCTGGAACCCGTGCCAGGCCATCCACTGGCGCGCCAACGTCGCCCGCGGCCCGGTCGGTGGCATCGACGTCCTCAAGGCCGCCGTTGCGCACATCGCCTACCAGACGAAGACGACCTGGGTGTACGACGGCGTCACCCTGACCACGCCGACCACCGCCTACCTGCCGAAGACCCCGACCAACACCAACAAGCCGGTCCTCATCGGCTGGACCGACGGCACCGCCAGCGACCTGCTGCGCGGCAAGCCGGCCCAGGTCCTCGGGATGACCCGCACCGTGTGGTTCGGCGTCGACGACGGCATGGGCCACCGCGCCGCAGCCACCCGCGCGGCAGTGGTCGCCCTCGACCGCACCGATCACATCCCGCTGCGGGGCACGCAGTCCTGGAGCGCCACGGCGCTGCACGAGCTGGGACACGTCATGGGGCTCGACCACCCGGCCGACAGCCACCAGCTGATGGCCGCCACGCTGCCCAACGTCGCGAGCTACCAGACCGGCGACAACACCGGGCTGACCCGCCTCGGTCGCGCCGCGGGCTGCGTCGTCATCCCCGGCGCCTAGCCCTTAGGCCGCTGCGGTCGCCGGCACCTTCGCGTAGGGCAGTGCCGACGCGATCCCGATGACCGCGCCGATCACGACCGTCACCACCGAGCCGACGCCGTCGGGCTTGACCGTCATCAGGAACACGACAGCCGCGATGACGGCGGTGTTGAAGTGCGCCCCGATCCAGATGCCCCGGTCGGCGAGCAGGGCTCGCACCGTGCCGTCGATGGGCCCGTCTTCGGCCGCGTCGACGGCGGCGTTCAGGACCTTGCTCCGCCGGCCGATCACCGCACCTCCGACACCCTCGACGATCACCAGGGCGACGATGGCCGTGACGATCCAGCCGTCACCCCACGTGACGTCACCGTCCGACAGGTGGATCAGGTAGGCGCCGAAGCCGAACAGCAGCACGGCGGCGAGCGGGAACAGCGGCTCGGCCACCTTCAGGACCGGCATTTGGTCGCGCACCTGGCGGATGTCCGTCGCGGACCGCAGCCGGAACAGCATCACGTGTACGACGGCGGCGACCCCGAACCCGAACACCGCGGACATGATGTGGAGGAACAGGACGACGTCGTAGGTCTTCATGGATCGGCATTCTGGGCCCTGAAGGCTAAAAAGGCGGCCAGGGAATCGCCGGCCAGTCGGGTGACGGCTCGGGGTGGACGCCGGAGGCGAGCAGCCGGTCGACGCGCCGCATCGTGGCCGTGACCTCCCGCCGGGTGAGGTGCTCGTGCAGCCCGTCGCCCAGCGCCCCCTCGAGCTCGGCCCGCAGCCGGGACAGCACGTCGACCGCCTC
>JAVXVI010000048.1:0-4577 GCA_032230005.1 Actinomycetota bacterium
CCCGTTAACGCCGGCCCGAACGGATCTTCATGAGGCTCGAGGGAACGCTCGACGCGTTCAGCCTCCCCGACATCTTCCAGCTCCTGAGCTACACGAAGAAGACGGGGACGCTGCACCTGCGTCGTGACGACTCGCACGGCGTCGTGCACCTGCGCGACGGTGCCGTGACGGGCGCGCGTTCGGATGTACGGCGACAGGCGCTCGGCCGGCGGATCGTCGGTGCCGGGGTCGTGGACGACGCTGCCCTCGCCGAGGCTGTGGCCCGGGTACAGAGCGACCCGTCCTGCGGTCTCGCCCGCGCCCTCGCTGAGCACGGCTCGCTGTCCGAGGACTTCGGCCGCGCGCTGGCCGCCGAGCAGGCCACGGACGCTGTCTTCGACCTGCTTCGCTGGCCGGATGGCGAGTTCGCCTTCGTCGTGGACGAGAGCGACCCCGACGACCTGGGCGCCACCGTCGCGGTCGAGGACGTCGTCGCAGAGGGCCAGCGGCGCATGCAGACCTGGGCCGAGGCCGAGATGCCGGCTGGTGACGCGGTGATCTCGCTCGCTCCGGCCCCGCCGTCCGAGCCTACGATGACTCGTGACGAGTGGTCGCTGCTCTCGCTGGTCGACGGCCGCCGCACCGTCGCGGACCTGGTCACGCTGTCCGGGCGTGGGGAGTACGTCGTGGTCTCGGCGCTCGCCGGCCTGGTCGAGCGCGGCCTGCTGACCGTGGGGGAGTCCTCCGAGGATGTCGCCCGCCGCCAGGAGCTGCTCAGCGCGCTGGAGGGCATGCCCGCTGCTCCGGCTGCTGCCGCTGCGCCTGCGCCGCCGGCCGCCGCTGCGCCGCCTGCGCCCCGCACCGCCGTCGCGCCCCCGCGCGCTCCTGTCATCCCCGAGCGGCCCGAGCCCTTCACACCGGCCCGCCAGCCTGAGCACGCCGAGCCGCCGGTCGCCACGCCGTCGTACGCCCGCGCTGCTCCCTCCGCTCCTTCGCAGCGACCGTCTGCGCCGATGGCCTCGGCGTCGTCCTCCGTGGGCGATGTCCACGGCGCCACGGCCATGCAGCCGTCCGCCGAGGCGGCACCCGCCGCCTCGCCGTACATCGAACGTGACCCGAGCGTGAACAAGAGCCTGCTGCTGCGGCTCATCGCCGGCGTGAGGGGGTTGTAGATGAGCACGCCTTCGCGTAACCGTCGCAAGCACGGCGGTACGGCGGTGAAGATCGTCGTCACGGGGCCGTTCTCGGCCGGCAAGACGACCCTGATCCGCACCATCAGCGAGATCACGGTGCTGTCGACGGAGAAGGACATCACCGACTCCACCAAGTCCCGCAAGGCGGAGACGACGGTGGCCATGGACTTCGGCCGGATCACGATCGACCGGGACCTGGTGCTGTACCTGTTCGGTACGCCGGGTCAGGACCGCTTCGACTTCATGTGGGAGATCCTCGGCGAGGGGATGCTCGGCTACATCCTGCTGGTGGACTCCTCGCGCGAGGACTCGCTGGAGGAGGCCGTCGGCATCCTGGCGGCGTTCCGGAAGATGGCGCGGGTCCCCTTCGTGGTCGCCCTGAACCGGGCTCCGGGGCTGGACCCCTCGGACGAGACCAAGGTGCGCGCTGCGCTGGAGCTCGGCGACGAGATCCCGGTCGTGCCGTGCGACGCGACCGACCGGGAGTCGGTCAAGGCGGTGCTGCTCGCGCTGCTGTACTCCGTCGTCGACCAGCTCGACGCGGCTGAGCCTGCCCGCGCCTGATGGCCTTCTGGCGGCGGTCGAAGGGGCGGCACGCGCTCGGCGCGGCGGTGACGTCGATCCCGGTTGCCCCGGTGCGGCCGGTCGCGCCCTCGATGGGACTGCCCGCGACGCCTGTTCCGGCTGCGCCTGCTTCGGTCGAGCCTGCTTCGGTCGAGCCTGCTTCCGTCGAGCCTGCTCCGGTCGAGCCTGCGCTGGTGGCGCCGTCCGTGTGGCAGCCCCCTGCCGTCGTCGTACCGCCTCAGCCTGCTCCCGACTGGTCCTTTCCGGAGCTCCACCCGGCGGCCGCGACGCCTGTGGAGGCACCTCCGGCAGGGCCGCGCGTCGAGCTGACCTTCGCGGACGGGACCAGCGCTGCGCTCGACCCGAGCCAGGCCAAGGCGCTGGATGAGATCGCGCAGGTGCTCACACGCCGTGACGGGGTCAAGCAGTAGCCCATATGCGCCGATGAGCCGGACGTGAAGCAGCTCGGAGACATCCTCCTCGAGGGCGGCCACGTCACGCCCGAGCAGCTCGCAGGAGCCGTCGAGGAGCAGCGGCGTCTCGGCCGCAGCCTCGGCCGTGTCCTGGTGGACCTCGGCGTCCTGACAGAGGGACAGCTGGTCGCCGCGCTGGCGACCCAGATCGGCCTGAAGTTCGTCGACCTCTCCGACTACCCCGTGGACGGCTCCGCGGTCTCCCGCGTGCCCGACATGGTCTGCCGTCGGCACAACGCGCTGCCCATCGGCTACGAGGACGGCCGGCTGGTCGTCGCCATGGCCGACCCGGCCAACGTCTTCGCGGTCGACGACATCCGGTCCATGACCGGCATGGAGGTCAAGCCGGTCGTCGCGACCAAGTCCGACGTCATCGCGGCGATCAACCGCTACCACCGTGGCGAGGCGGAGCTCGACGACCTGACGATGTCCATGGAGGCCAACGCCGAGGACCTCGACGACCTGTCCAACGTCAAGGAGATCGTCGAAGACGCCCCGATCGTCAAGTTCGTCAACTTGCTGATCACCCAGGCGATCCAGGACCGGGCGTCTGACATCCACATCGAGCCCACTGAGCGTGACCTGCGCGTGCGGTTCCGCATCGACGGCGTTCTCCACGAGATCATGCGCTCGCCCAAGACGATCCAGTCCGGCGTGATCAGCCGCCTCAAGATCATGGCCGACATCAACATCGCCGAGCGCCGGATCCCGCAGGACGGCCGTATGTCGGTCAGCACCAATGGCAAGAAGATCGACCTTCGCGTCGCGACCCTCCCCACCGTGTGGGGCGAGAAGGTCGTCATGCGAATCCTGGACAACTCGACGGCGATGCTGAAGCTGTCGGACCTGGGCTTCCTGGACCAGAACTACGAGGTCTACTCGAAGTCGTTCACCAAGCCCTACGGGATGATCCTGGTGACCGGACCGACCGGCTCCGGCAAGTCGACGACGCTCTACGCGACGCTGAACATCGTCAGCAAGCCCGAGGTCAACGTGATCACGGTCGAGGACCCGGTGGAGTACCGCCTGCCGGGCATCAACCAGGTCCAGACCAACGCCAAGGCAGGCCTGACCTTCGCCGCCGCGCTGCGCTCGATCCTGCGCTCGGACCCGGACATCGTCCTGCTCGGTGAGATCCGCGACCACGAGACGGCGCAGATCGCCATCGAGGCCGCCCTCACCGGTCACCTCGTGCTCTCGACGCTGCACACCAACGACGCGCCGTCGGCGATCACCCGTCTGACCGAGATGGGTATCGAGCCGTTCCTGGTCGGCTCCGCGCTCGACTGCGTGCTCGCCCAGCGTCTCGCCCGCAAGCTCTGCGGCAAGTGCAAGGAGGCCTACGTCCCGACCCGGGAAGCGATGGTCGAGATGCGCTTCCCGTGGAACGACGACGAGCCGCCGCCCACCCTCTACCGGCCGATCGGCTGCAGCGCGTGCTCCAAGACCGGCTACAAGGGCCGCCTGGCGCTGCATGAGGTCATGGCCGTGAGCGAGGACATCGAGCGGCTCGCGGTGGAGCACGCCTCGGCTCTCGCGATCGGCAACGTCGCGCGTGAGCAGGGGATGATCACGCTGCGCAACGACGGCCTGGCGAAGGTGAAGGCCGGCCACACGTCGATCGAAGAGATCCTGCGCGTCGTCGTCTGACAGATGGGCTGAGAAGCCTCAAGGCGTTGCTCCGGACGGCCGATGCCTGCCTGGAGAGCCGGGGCGTTTGCCTGGCCCCGAGGAGGGACGCACGTGGACGAGCAGAACGCAACGCCCGCTGGGCTCGACGGCTACTTCGGTGCCGCGACCCCGGCCCCCCCGGCTGCTCCAGCTCAGGAGCCGACCTGGACAGCGGCCCCGCCGCTCCAGCCGGCCTCGCCGATGCAGATGTCCACGGACGCCACGGTGAGCTTCGCCATGGCCGCCCCGCCCGCGCCGCCCGTTGCCGCGCCTGTGGTGCCCGCTCCGGCTGCGCCCATGGCCGCGCCCCAGGTGGCGCCGGCCGCTGCTGCGGTTGCCGCTGCGTCCATGCCGCTGCCGCCGGCCCCGCCTGCCCCGCCCGCGCCGCCCTCGGTGCCCGAGCAAACCGCTCCCATGACGTACCAGCAGCAGGAGCAGCCCGCGGCTGCCGTCCGCGTTGGCGCAGAGAGCAACTCCGACAGCTCGAACTTCCTCGCCGACCTGCTCATCCACGTGCTGGACACCAACTGCTCCGACCTGCACATGACGGTGGGGGCGCACCCGACGGTCCGCCTCAACGGGCACCTGACGCCGATGGAGGAGTACCCCGTCCTCACGCCTCAGGTCGTGCAGAAGACCCTCTACGCGATCCTCACGCAGAAGCAGCGCGAGAAGTTCGAGGAGGAGCTGGAGCTCG
>JAVXVI010000049.1:0-14485 GCA_032230005.1 Actinomycetota bacterium
AAGCGCGTCGCCTCGGTGAGCGCCAGGAACGAGATGTACGTCGCGAAGCTCTCGTTCAGCCAGAGGTCGTCCCACCAGCGCATCGTCACGAGGTCGCCGAACCACATGTGCGCCATCTCGTGCAGCACCGTCTCGGCGCGGCGCTCGTAGGCGGCGTCGGTCACCTTGCTGCGGAAGACGTAGTCCTCGAGGAAGGTGACGGCCCCGGCGTTCTCCATCGCGCCCGCGTTGAACTCCGGCACGAACAGCTGGTCGTACTTGCCGAACGGATAGCGGTAGCCGAACACGCGGTGGTAGAAGTCGAAGCCCTGCTTGGTGACCGTGAACAGGTCCTCTGGGTCGAGGTGCTGCGCGAGCGACGCGCGGCAGTAGATGCCGAGCGGGATCCCGTCGTGCTCGTCGTGCACGTGCGCGTAGGGGCCGGCGATGAGCGCGGTGATGTACGTCGACATCGGTGCGGTCGTCGCGAACCGCCAGGTCCCCGGCTCGCCTTCTGCCGGGGCGTCGTCGACGACCTCGTTGGACACGACGACCCAGTCACGCGGGGCCCGCACGTGGAAGGTGAAGACGGCCTTGAGGTCCGGCTGGTCGAAGCACGCGTACATCCGGTGCGCGTCGAAGGTCTCGAACTGCGTGTACAGGTAGACCGACCCGTCGACAGGGTCCACGAAGCGGTGCAGGCCCTCGCCGGTCCGCATGTAGACGCACCGCGCCTCCACGACGACCTCGTTGTCCGCCGCCACGGAAGGCAGCGCGATGCGGTTGCCGTCGAACAGCGCCGCGGCGTCGAGCGTCTCGCCGTTGAGCGTCAGCGAGGTGACCGTCTGGGCCGTCAGGTCGAGGTAGGTGCTGGCGCCGGGCTCGGCTGCCGAGAAGCGGATCGTCGCGGTCGAGCCGAACGTGTCCTCACCGGGCTTCTCGCCGCTGCCGTCGGTGAGATCGAGCTGGACGTCGTACGACGTCACCGTGAGCAGCCGAGCGCGCTGCGCCGCCTCCTCCCGTCGGAGGTTGTTCTCGCTCACGGACCTCTCGAGCCTTTCGTTGCGCCGTCCCCGGGAACATCCTTCCACGCACACCCGTTCTTGACGGAGTTCCGACAAACGATTGAACGGGCAAGGACTTCTCCATGGCTGCTGAGAACACCGTCGTCGACTTCTGGTTCGACCCGCTCTGCCCCTGGGCCTGGATCACGTCGCGGTGGGTGCTGGAGGCCGAGAAGGTCCGCCCCATCACCATCCGGTGGCACGTGATGTCCCTTGCCGTGCTGAACGACGGCCGCGAGATGCCCGAGTCCTACATCGAGATGATGAAGAAGGCATGGGGTCCGGTCCGCGTCTGCATCGCTGCTCAGCAGGCGTACGGCGACGACGTGCTCCTGCCGCTCTACACCGCGCTCGGTGAGCGCCTCCACCACGACAAGCTCGAGCTGGACGACCCGAAGCTGCTCGTCGGGGCGCTGGAGGAGGCCGGCCTGCCGGCCGAGCTGGCGGAGGCCGCGACGTCCACGTCGTACGACGACGCCCTTCGGGCCAGCCACCACGAGGGCATGGACCCGGTCGGGATGGACGTCGGCACGCCGGTGATCCACGTGGACGGCTCGGCCTTCTTCGGGCCGGTGCTGTCGCGGATCCCGCGCGGCGAGGACGCCGGCAAGCTGTGGGATGGCGCCCGGCTGCTGGCCGGGTTCCCGCACTTCTACGAGCTCAAGCGGACGAGGACCGAAGGCCCCCAGTTCGACTAACCCGCCGCCCCTCCCGGATCAGGTTGGAGAGTCTGTAGCCGCTTTTCCGGCGTGCTGCTTCTCCAAGCTGATCGTTTTCGGCGGAAACGGTGGCAAGGAGCCGCGCTCGGCCTCACACTTCGGGCATCTCGAGCCCGGGGGGCAGCATGGACAGGCCGGAGCGGACGTACTGGTCCCTGGAGAAGTGCGGGTGGGACAAGCTCCCCGCCCGCGAGCTGATCGAGGCCGAGGCGGCCGCCGTCCCGGCCCAGCGCGAGGACGAGCCGGCGCAGGAGCCTGTCGAGGCCTGACCGCCCGGACGTAAGGTCGGGCACATGACGGCTGACGCGGCGGTACTGGTCAAGGACACCTTCTTCCTCGGCGGCGCCTGGGTGCCGGCCACCGGGCGCGCCCCCATCCCGGTGATCAACCCGGCGACGGAGGAGCAGATCGCCTCGGTCCCGGCCGGCGCCCCCGAGGACGTCGACCGGGCGGTCGACGCAGCCCGCGCGGCCTTCAAGGGCTGGGCCGCCACGCCCGCGGACGAGCGGGCTCGGTTGCTGGCCGCCGCCGCCGACGCCTTGGAGGCGCGCACCGACGAGATCGCGCGGCAGATCTCCAGCGAGATGGGTACGCCGCTGTCGTTCTCGGTCGCCGTGCAGGTCGGCAACCCGGTGCGCGTCCTGCGGTCGTACGCCGAGGTGCTCGGGACCTACTCGTTCGAGGAGCAGATCGCCAACTCCCTCGTCGTCAAGGAGCCGATCGGCGTCGTGGGCGCCATCACGCCGTGGAACTACCCGCTGCACCAGGTCGTCGCCAAGGTGGCCGCGGCGCTGGCCGCCGGGTGCACCGTGGTGCTCAAGCCCAGCGAGGTCGCGCCCCTCTCGTCCTACGCACTCGCGGAGGTCTTCGAGCAGATCGGGCTGCCGGCCGGCGTCTTCAACCTCGTGACCGGGCTCGGGCCGATCGTGGGGGAGCGGATCGCGGAGCACCCGGACGTCGACATGGTGTCGTTCACCGGCTCGACGGCTGCCGGCAAGCGGGTCATGGCGGTCGCGGCCGGGACGGTCAAGAAGGTGTCGCTGGAGCTCGGCGGCAAGAGCGCGTTCGTGATCCTCGACGACGCCGACCTCGGCAAGGCGGTCAAGGTCGGGATGGCCAACTGCTTCATCAACGGCGGTCAGACGTGTACGGCGTGGACGCGCATGCTGGTGCCGGCGTCGAAGTACGACGAGGTGCTGGACCTGGTGCGCGACAACGCGGGCAAGTACCCGGTCGGCGCGCCTGACGCGGAGGGGACGCGGATCGGGCCGCTGGCCAACGCCAACCAGTACAAGAAGGTGGTCGGCTACATCGAGCAGGCGATCGCTGACGGCGCGACCCTCGTCGTCGGCGGGCCCGATCGGCCGGAGGGACTCGATCGCGGCTACTACGTCAAGCCGACCGTCCTCGGTGGCGTCAAGCCGGGGTCGCGCGTCGAGCAGGAGGAGGTCTTCGGGCCGGTCCTCGCGGTCATCCCGTACGACGACGAGGACGAGGCCGTGGAGATCGCGAACGGGACTCCCTACGGGCTCGCCGGGGGAGTGTTCTCCGGCGACCAGGAACGGGCCGTCGCGGTGGCGCGGCGGCTGCGGACCGGGATGGTCGACGTCAACGGCGGGAGGTTCAACCTGCTGGCGCCGTTCGGGGGCTACAAGCAGAGCGGCAACGGGCGTGAGATGGGGGAGTACGGCCTCGAGGAGTTCCTCGAGATCAAGTCGCTCCAGCTCTAGACCGCGCCGCTCGCCCCACTGCCGCTTCGGGGCGCAGGCATGCTCCGCCGCTGCTTCGCTCGCTGGCGCTCGCTCGCTTGAGGCGGCTTCCGCATACCCACGCCCCTCCGCTCGCGCCACCGACAGGTCGCCCGCCCCATACCTCGTGATCTTCTGATCTCGGAGCCGCCGGGTTGACACGCCGGTGTGTCAGCCCGGTTCCTCCGAGATCAGATGATCACCACCCAATCCACTCACGTCACGATGCGCATAGGGACGCCGAGCGCGTCCACCTCGTCCCCCAGGACCTCGGCCTCGCCGCTGACCCAACGCAACGCGACGAGAGCGCAGGCGGCTGCGTCCAGCGCGTCGTCCAGTGACGCGCCGGCCGGGACATCCGGGGGCACGTCGTCGAGGAGCTCTCCGAGCAGCCGTAGCCGCTGCAGCGCACCGGCGGCGGACTTCTTGGTCGCCAGGGCCAGCCGGCCCGCGGACATCGCGGCGAAGGCGGTCTCGGGATGGCACTCGACGACGCGCGCGTGCACCTCCTTGCCTCGAACCCGGAGGGCGTCGTCGACCTCGCGGATGCGTGGCACGAGTCCGAATGCCTGCGCGCTGAGCGATGGCGCCACCACGCGCGCACTCGCGTAGTCGACGCAGGTGAGGACCTCGCGCGGCGGAGCCGGGAACACTGAGGAGCGACGGGCACCCAGCCGCGCAGCGGCCAAGGCATCGCAGGAGCGCCGGCCACCGAGTGGCGGCAGTCCTATCGGCACGTCCAGCGCGACCGCGTCAGCGTCGTACTCGTCCGCCATCGCAAGCAGCACCGATGTGTCCGACGCCCATCCCCAGGAGAGCTCTCTTTCGCCGTCGATCATGGCCACGACCCAGCCGCCGCCCTTGCAGCCGTCCGCGCCGAGGACCAGTCGCGCGCCGTCGTCAGCCATGAAAGAGACTGCATCTCATGCGCGTGCACCTCGGTTCTGACCATGCCGGCTTCGAGCTGAAAGCGCGGCTCGTCGAGCGTCTCATCGAGCTGGGCCACGAGCCCGTCGACCACGGGCCGGAGGTGTACGACGCGGTCGACGACTACCCGCCGTACGTGCTCCGTGCCGCGGAGGGGACGGCCAAGGACCCGGACAGCCTGGGCGTCGTCATCGGCGGCTCCGGCAACGGCGAGGCGATCGCCGCCAACAAGGTCAAGGGCGTCCGCTGCGCCCTCGCCCACAGCGAGGAGACGGCGCAGCTCGGCCGGGAGCACAACAACGCCAACGTCGTCAGCGTCGGTGCGCGAATGCACGACGAGGCGACTGCCGTGCGGCTGGTCGAGGTGTTCCTCGCGACACCGTTCTCCGACGAGGCGCGGCACGTGCGGCGGATCGAGATGCTGACGGAGTACGAGAACACCGGCACCCTCCCGGCGGTCTGAGTTGCCGGAGGGGCACACGATCCATCGGCTGGCCAGGACGCACCGGCCCATGCTGGTCGGCAAGACCGTCGGGGTGCAGAGCCCGCAAGGCCGGTTCGCGGCCGGCGCCGCCCTCATCGACGGCCACACGGTCACGCGCGTCGAGCCCTACGGCAAGCACCTCTGGTACCGCTTCGACGACGGCCAGCTGCTGCACATCCACCTCGGCCTCTACGGCAAGTTCGCCGGCGGTCCGCTGCCGGCGCCCGAGCCCAGGGGTGCCCTCCGGTTGCGGATGACGACCGACCAGGCCTGGCTCGACCTGCGTGGCCCGACCCACTGCGACCTCGTCACGCCGGCCGAGCGCAAGGCCGTCCTCGCCCGGCTCGGCCCGGATCCGCTGCGGCCTGACGCCGACGCGGGCAAGGCGTGGGAGCGGATCGTGAAGACCAAGACACCTGTGGGGCAGCTGCTGATGGACCAGTCGGTGCTGGCCGGCGTCGGCAACGTCTACCGCGCCGAGATCCTCTACCGCGCCGGCCTGTCGCCGTTCCGCCCCGGCCGCGAGGTGGAGCCGACGGTGTGGGGACCGCTGTGGTCCGACCTCGTCGTACACATGAAGTCCGGCGTCCGCACCGGCCGCATCGTCACGACGGACCGCGTCGACCGCGACCGGCGCAGCGGCACGCCGACCCGCGAGGACAGCCACTACGTCTACCGCCGCGACGGCCTGCCCTGCCGCCGCTGCGGCACCGAGGTCCGCACCCAGGTGATGGCGGCTCGGAACCTGTTCTGGTGCCCGGTCTGCCAGCCGGCTTAGAAGACCATCGGGCAGTACGGCGCCGCAGCTCCCCAGCCGAAGGCGACAGTGGCCTCGGTCAGCGCGCCGGGGCGCAGCTCCACCACGTGTCCCGCTGCGGCCCGCGCGGCCAGCGTCGTGCCACCGAGATAGGCAGCGCCGAGGTCGGCGACCCGCAGCTGCAGCTCGGCCGCGTCCGTGGTCGAGGTGCAGGTCGCGCCGTGCGGCCCGCCCTTGAGCCGCCAGCGACCGGCGTTCCACGGGCAGAACTCGTCGGTGACCTCGAGCACGAGGTCCACGTCGATGGCGTAGCAACGCGTCGCGAGCGCCGTCGGCACGTCGACCAGCCGGACCCACAGGTTGTCCTTCAACGTCGGGACCGCCGACCGCGGCTCGGCGAGCAGGTGCAGCAACGGCTCGTCGGGCGCGACCGACCAGGCCTCGACGCGGTCCATCAGGTCCAGGTCCAGCAGGTAGCGCCACAGCCGGGCCCGTGCCTCCGGCGTCGTCGCGACGAGCTCGCGCACGCGCACGACACCGCCCGGCACACCGCCGCTCCACTTCGGGTCGGTCGAGTACAGCGCGTAGCCCTCGGTGCCCTCCGGTCCATCGGCGAGCACGGCCCGCAGCGACGTCGCGCCGGCCCGGCGGTGCTCCGGGTCGTGCAGCCGGAACGGCCACCACTGCGGCCCGCGCGCAGTCCAGCCGAGCGACCGTTCGGCCACCTCGTCGTAGATGGGCCCGAGTACGGCGGCGTCGGGCTCGGTCAGCCGCAACCCGGTCGCGGCGACCGGTGCGGCGAACGCTGCGCCGCTCGGGACCTTCAGCGAGACGTCCCATGCGGCCGGCCCGTAGCCGAACCGCTGGTAGATCGCGCCCTCAGCCGCCCACAGCGCCGCGACGGCCTCACCGGCGGCACGCAGGTCGTCCAGCTGGCGGCGCATCAGCCCGGTGAGCAGCCCACGGCGGCGGTGGGTCGGCTTCACGCCGACCCACGTCACGCCGGCGACCTGTCGCGCCCCGCCGGGAACCGTGACGGTCAGGTCGAACGAGCCGGCGATCGCCACCGGCGCGACGCCGTCGTACGTCCCGTAGAAACGGGCCGGCTCGACGACTGAGAACTCGACGGCCTGGTCGTCGGGGTGGTTCGGTCCGCCGAAGGCGTGCTCGAGCACCAGCGCGGCGGCCTCAAGATCGTCGGCGGCCAGCGTGCGGGTCGTCAGTGCGGTCACCCTGCCACTATGCGCGACCTGGCCAGCGCATTTCGGGCGCCACCGGTAGCCTCGCGACTTAGATGAGCGCACCGGCCCAGGCAGCAAGGCCAGCGCGGGGGGTCCAGAACGTCCTGGGGTCGGTCCCCCGCGCGTTGAGCCGTGTCCGTCGCGACCCGCCACCGGAGAACGTCGCGCTGGGCGGTCTGGTCGTGATTGCCGGCCTCCTGCTCCTCGGTGGCCTCGTCGGGAGCACCGCGGTCTTCCCGCCCGGCTCGCAGGTGCTGCCGCTGCTCGGCGGTGGTCTCCTGCTGCGCACCCGGCCGATGCGCTGGCTGCTGCTCGCGGTGCTCGTCTGCCTGGTGTGGGACGTGGCGGCCCTGGGCCTGTCGGTCGTGCGGCCGGGTGCGCTGGTCGTGGTGCTGTTCACGGCCTTGGTCTCGCACGAGTTCGCGCGGTCGCGCGAGGAGACCGGCCTCGGTGGCCTTCGCGGTGACAGCGTGCTGGTCGAGCTGCGCACGAGGCTCGAGCTGCAGGGGGAGCTGCCGAGACTGCCGCAGCAGTGGCGGGCGGAGGCCGTGCTCAAGCCGGCTGGCGGCGGGCCGTTCGCCGGCGACTTCGTCGTCAGTGCGCTCACGGGGGGCGGGGAGCGCCTGGAGCTCGCCCTGGTCGACGTGTCGGGCAAGGGCGTCGATGCAGGCACCCGCGCCCTGCTGCTCAGCGGCGCCCTCGGCGGCCTGCTCGGGGCGATGTCCCCTGAGAAGTTCCTCCCGGCTGCCAACGCCTACCTCTACCGGCAGGAGTGGGAGGAGGGCTTTGCGACCGCGGCGCACCTCACCCTCGACCTGGCCAGCGGCGCCTTCAGCGTCGAGAGCGCCGGCCATCCGCCCACCGCCCACTTTGACGCGGGTAGCGGCAGGTGGTCGCTGCTCGAGACTGCCGGTCCTGCACTGGGCCTGCTCCCGCAGGCGAGCTACACCGCCGACCACGGCATCCTGCGACCGGGCGACGCGCTGCTCCTCTACACCGACGGGCTCGTCGAAGTCCCCGGCCGCGACCTCGCCGTCGGCATCGACAAGCTGCTCGGCGCGGCTGAGCACCTGGTGGCCCGCGGGTTCGCCGGTGGTGGTGAGCTGCTGGTCACGCAGGTCGCGGCCGACGCTGCTGACGACCGAGGGCTCGTCCTGCTCTGGCGCACCCGCTAGGCCAGGTCAACCACCGCCCGCCGCCCGGCGGGGATCGCGGCCGGCCGATCGCGCAGCGAGGCGAGCACCTCGAGGTACTCCGACCGGTGCACCACGATCTGCCCCATCGAGGCCATGTGCTCCGTCGGCTGCTGCGTGTCGAGGAGGACCACCCCCGCCGACAGCAGCCGTGAACACAGATCGACGAGGGCGACCTTGGAGGCGTCCGGGACGAGGTGGAACATCGACTCCCCGCTGAACACCTGGCCCGTCAGCACGCCGTACAGCCCGCCGATCAGACGCTCCCCGTCCCAGACCTCGACCGAGTGCGCACCGCCCAGGCGGTGGAGATCGCCGTACGCCGCACGCATTCGCTCGGTGATCCAGGTGCCCTCACGACCGGGCGCGGGCGCAGCGCAGCCGGCGACCACGTCGTCGAAGGCCGCATCCACCGTCGTGTGCCAGCCAGACCGCCGCAGGGTCCGGCGCAGTGACCGACTGACGACGACGGAGTCGGCCAGCAGGATCGCCCGAGGGTCGGGCGAGCACCACGGGACCAACCCGTCCTCTCCCGGCCAGAGCGGGACCTCACCGCGCCGCGCGAGCCGTCGCGCCTGCCGCTCCAGGGGCTTCTCGTCCTCGCCGGAAGAGGGCCAGGGGAAGCAGCCGGCGCGATAGGCGGCGATCAGCATCCCGGGTTCGAGGGTGCCGCCGAGCGCCACGAGAGCCCGGCGCGCGCCGCGCACGTCCAGGTGCTCGAACAGCTCGGCCGGGGCGGACACACGGCCACCGTACGAAAGCATCGCCCGGACGGGTGACGTACGGCGGTCGCAGCGGGGGCAGAAAGAGCGCGTGGCGGTCTCCGTGCTCGTAGTCGACGACCAGGCTTCCGTGGTGGAGCTGCTTCGGCTGCTGCTCGAGCAGGACGACCGCTTCGGCCTGGTGTGGTCAGCCCATGACGCCGAGCCGGCCATCCTGGGCGCGACCGAGCGACAGCCGGACGTGGTGGTCCTCGACGCCTCGCTGGGCGAGGACGACGGCTTGGCGCTGATCCCCGACCTCCGTCGGGCTGCGCCCGGTGTCGCGGTCGTGGTCTTCAGCTCCGCGCCGTACGCCGACCGTCACAGCGCCCGGCTCGCCGGCGCCGATGCCTTCGTCGAGAAGGGCACGGACCTCGACCTCGTCCTCGACACGATCGCCGAGGCCCGCCGCATCGTCGATCTCACGCTCGTGGAGGCGTGGAGCTAGGCCGGTTTCTGACAGCAACCTGACTCCCAGCGCATTCTCAGGCTGTTGTCACCCCACGTTGACCTGCGGCGGGTGACGATGTCCGGCATGACCGGTGTGGCGCAGACCCGTGTGCCGGTCCGGGCTCCGTACGTCCGGCACCCCCGCGTCCCGCATCCGCTGCTCGAGCGCCTGCTTCCGGGTGTGGCATGGCTGAGCCTCGTCGCCGTCGTACTGCTGTGGGTGCACGGCGGCGCCCTCCAAGACCTTCAGTCGTCCTCGGGCGACGTGCTCACCGCCAGCGGTCGCCTCACCGGGTTGATCGCCTCGGATCTGCTGCTGATCCAGGTGCTGCTGATGGCCCGGGTGCCGTGGATCGAGGGCACCTGGGGGCAGGACACCCTTGCCCGCTGGCACCGGATCGTCGGGTTCACCTCGTTCGACCTGATGCTCGCCCACATCGTCCTCGTCACCTACGGCTACGCCGCGAACGACGGCAAGGGCGTTGTCGCGGAGACGGTCGACCTCGTCCTGCACTACCCAGGGATGCTCCTGGCCACGGCAGCCCTCGGCTGCCTGATCGCGGTCGTCGTGACCTCGCTACGGGCAGCCCGACGGCGGCTGCGCTACGAGTCGTGGCACCTGCTGCACCTGTACGCCTACCTCGGTGCCGGACTGGCCATCCCGCACCAGGTGTGGACGGGCACCGACTTCACCTCCAACGCGCTCGCGCGGCTCTTCTGGTGGTCGGCCTACGCGGTCTGCGCCGGCGCGGTGCTGGTGTTCCGCGTCGGCATCCCGGTCGCCCGCAACCTGCGCCACCGGCTGGTTGTGTCGCGTGTGGTCGTCGAGGCGCCGGGCGTCGTCTCGGTGCACCTCACCGGCCACCGCCTGGACCGGCTGCGGGTGCGGGCAGGGCAGTTCTTCGTATGGCGCTTCCTCGACGGGCCGGGTTGGACGCGTGGCAACCCGTACTCGCTCTCTGCTGCGCCGGACGGACGCTCGCTGCGGATCACGGCGCGCGACGCGGGGGACGGGAGCGCCCGGCTGGCGAAGCTGCGGCCCGGCATGCGCGCGTTGATCGAGGGGCCGTACGGCGGCCTGACCGGCGCCCGCCGCCGACGGCACCGGGTGCTGCTGATCGCCGCCGGCATCGGCATCACACCGCTGCGTGCGCTGCTCGACGAGCTCGACTACAACCGCGGTGAGGCCGTGCTGCTCTACCGTGCCCGCAGCGACGCGGACCTCGTGTTCCGCACCGAGCTCGCCGAGCTGACGCAGCGACGCGGCGTGCGCGTGGAGTACCTCATCGGCCCCCGCGCCCCCGGCCGTTGGCTGCCGGCCGGTGCGCCGTCCCGTGTGCACGACGAGCTGCTGCTGCGCCGGCTGATCCCGGACCTCTCGTCGTACGACGTCTTCCTGTGCGGACCGACGGAGTGGATGGACACCGTGCAGTCGTCGGTCGTGCGGGCAGGGGTGCCCGCTGAGCAGGTCCACTTGGAGAGGTTCGACTGGTGAGGCGCCTCATCGTCTGGATCGCCTCGACCGCCGCCGGAGTGGTGCTGCTGTTCAGCTACTCCACGAGCACGGCCGGCCCCGGGGGTCACAAGCTCGTTACTGGACTGGCGCCGGTGGGTGTCGTGCCGGAGACAGCCGGGCCGGCGCCGAAGGCAGCCGCGACCCTCGGGCCAGCCGCGCCGGCTGCTCATGCACCGGCGGCTGCATCCCCGGTGCCCTCCGCTGCGCCGACGGCCGCCCGCGCCACCTCGCCTTCCCCGCGTGCGCAGGCTCCAGCGGTTGGCCCATCGCCCCGCCCGGCTGCTTCACCTGCCGCCCCGCCGCAGCCGCAGCCGACGCCCGCGCCGAAGAAGACCGCAGCATCGACGCGCACCATCAACGGTGCGCCCGCGGACACCCGCTACGGGCCGGTGCAGGTGCAGATCAAGATGTCGGGCACGCGCATCGTGTCGTCGACCGCGATCGTCTACCCGACGGACAGCCGGCGCGACCAGGAGATCAACAGCCAGGCGATCCCTCAGCTGAACGACGAGACCGTGCAGGCGCAGAGCGCGAACATCGACACCGTCTCCGGTGCGACTTACACGTCCGACGGCTACCGGACGTCGCTCCAGTCGGCGCTCGACGCCGCCCACCAGTGAGGCGCAGCTGGGTCGAGCAGGTGATGGGAATGCCTGCCAGCCTGCTCCTGCGGGCCACCACGCTGGACGACGTGGATGGTGCGGTCGCGGCCATGTACGACGAGCTGCGCCGGGTGGACGCGTTGTTCAGCACGTACAGCGAGGACAGCGACGTGTCGCGGATCCGGCGCGACGAGCTGACGGTCGCGGCGGCCGATCCGCTCGTGCAGGAAGTCCTCGCACTCTGCGAGGACGCGAAGACGGCGACCGACGGTTGGTTCGACATCGACCTGCCGGGCGGCCTCGACCCGTCGGGACTGGTCAAGGGCTGGGCCATCGAGCGGGCGATGGGAGTGCTGTCGAAGCTGCAGGGCATCGACGTCTGTCTCAACGTCGGCGGGGACGTCGCTGTCCGCTCAGCCGGCGAGCCGTTCGTCGTCGGCATCGAGGATCCGCACAACCGATCCAGGGTCCTCGCTGCCGTACCTGTGTCTGCGGGTGGTCTTGCGACGTCGGGGACGTCAGCGCGAGGGCTGCACATCCTCGATCCGCACAACGGCCGACCCGCTGACGCGCTCGCGAGCGTCAGCGTGGTCGGCCCGTCGTTGCTATGGGCGGACGTCTACGCGACTGCGGCCTTCGCGCGGGGTCATGGCGCACTGGCCTGGCTGGCGACAGTGCCGTCGTACGACGGCCTTGTCGTCCACCACGATGGTCGCCTGGAGTCGACCGATGGCTGGCTGTGAGATGGGTCAGGACTCGCGACGCGAGCGGGCCCACATCGACGCAGCGAGGACGAGCAGTGCTGCCTCGACGACGAGGCTGATGACACCCAGCTGCTCGCTCCAGACGCCCTTGTCGTCGGTGTAGCTCGGCAGCCCGGGGCCGCGGGACAGGACGTAGCCGACGATCGGGCCGGCGGCGACACCGATGGTGAGGAACCACGCCTTCGCGGCGTTCCGGTCAGTCGAGACCAGCAGCGCGATCGCGGAGAGCACGCCGACGATCTCGAGCATCCAGTAGCCGATCGCGATGTAGCCGGGGCCCTTGTCGCCAGGGATTCCGCCCTGGTCCTTCACGTGGATGTAGGCGACACCGAGCGCGAGGGCAGCGCCCGCGACGCGGAGGGCGAGAGCCTGCGTGCGGCTCCGGGAGATGTCGAAGCCGGTGGCGCGTCCTGCAGTCAGGATGCTCATGAGAGGTCCTCCGAAAGGATGAGGGGGTTCGGGTTGGGGAAGTGGCTCTCCTTCTTTCGGACCATGCCTGGGAACCCCTGTAGGCGGCTCGGCCTAAGGGACTTCTAACGCGAGGAGAAGCCTCGTCCGTCGCCTGTCAGTGCGGCGACGGGCTCGGCGTCGGTGAGAAGGAAGGGATCGGCACGGCCGGCCGGGCTGGCGCCGTCAAGCAGGCCGATCCCAGTGACGGCACGGCTTGAGTGAGCACATACGTCTCGGGATAGGAGAAGTCGACAGGAACGCCGTCCGCGGCACGCGGGTAGTCGGGTGCTCGTCGGCAGCCGTCCTTCCACCACTGCTGCAAGGCGGTGCGCAGCGGTCGGCCGTCCTGGTCGAACAGCAGCACCCCCTGCAGCGGATGGCCCTGCGCGTCGTACGCATAGATGTTCGTGACCGGGCCGTGCTTGGAGACGAGCGGGTACCTGTCCGTGAGCGCCACCGGGCGAACCTGGATGTACGACGTCCGAGTCAGTCGTGAGGGCGCGTCCCCGACCAGCCCCGCGGCGAGCACCACGATGACGGCGTTGACCGCGAGCACTGCAGGCAGAACGGCTCGCGGGAGCCGGCGGCGGCCGAGCGCCACGGAGGCCGTCATCGCGAGAAGGACGATGACTGTGCCGACGACGTGGCTGCCGAGCAGGGTTGGGACCGGGAAGTCATCACCCCGATCGGCATGGGCCAGGGTCGGGACGGCGACGAGCAGGTAGCCGCGCAGCACCCACCACGCAGGGCGCAGCTGTGACGCGAAGTCGCGGATCGCCCGGGCGACCGGGTGTCGCCACAGCCCAGTCAGCGAGCTCAGCTGCGCGGCGATCCGCGGCCGGTGCGCAGCGGGAAGCCCCGCGGCAGCGCGTAGGTCGACGGCGTAGGCAGCGGCGGGTCCGAGGCGTGCGGGGATGTCTGCGCCCTCACGCTCGAGGTCAGCGAGGTGCTGGGCCAGGTCCTCGAGCAGACCGGATCGGTCGGCCGCCGGCAGGTCCGCGAGCTCGCGTGCCACCTGTGACAGGTAGCTGTCTGGCATGGTCACGCGACTCGCTCCTTCGTGTCGAGGACGCCGTCGATGACATCCCGGAAATCTCGCCAGACCTTGATGTGCTCCTCGAGAGAGGCGCGTCCGGTGGCGTTCAGCGCGTAGTACTTGCGGTGTGGTCCTTCGTCGCTGGCCACGACGTACGACGTGAGCAGCCCCGCGGAGAACAGACGCCGCAGAGTCCCGTAGGCGGACGCGTCGCCGACGTCCTCCAAGCCTGCGGTGCGCAGGCGACGTACGACGTCGTAGCCGTAACCGTCCTCCTCGCGGAGCACCGCGAGGACGGCCACGTCCAAGACGCCCTTGAGCAGCTGGCTCTTCTCCATGACGCACTATTACGCATTGCGTATTAGTGCGCAAGCGCATCGGCATTGAGGTTCCATGTGTCGCATGGCCACCACGAGCGCAGGCGAGGTCCTGCCTGTGCAGCCGGGTGCCGCTGACGGCCGCACCGCCCCATGGACCGCGTGGGCCGCAACGGTGACAGCGGCGGCGACCAGCCTGGCACTGGGGCTCGTCACCCTGCGCTCGTCGACGGCCTCCGGTTCGGCCCGAGCACTCGCGGTGCTCGGCATCGCCGCCGGGCCGCTGACCTGCTTCGCGGCGTGGCGGCTGAGGCACCGCCTTCGAGCATTCGGACGACAGGCCCGTGACAGCTCCCGCCGGCTCGACCTGGCGGCGGTCACCGGTCATGAGCTGGTGTGGGAGATCGAGCCGAACGGGACGGTCACCTACATGAGCGAGGTTGCCCGCGAGATGTTCGGGGTGGATCCGGCGGACAT
>JAVXVI010000050.1:0-2585 GCA_032230005.1 Actinomycetota bacterium
GGATGGCTGCTTCGAGATCGCGTACGGCGGCGCTGGGCTCGAGTCCGAGCTCCTCGAGCAGGATCTTGCGCAGCCGGCGGCCGGCGGCGAGCGCGTCGGCCTGCCGGCCGCAGCGGTAGAGCGCGACCATCGAGTGCACCCACAGCGACTCGCGCAGCGGCTCCTCCGCCAGCAGGGCGCTCAGCTCGGGCACCAGCTCGCGGTGCCGGCCGAGAGCGAGGTCGACCTCGACGCGCGCCTCCAGCGTTGCCAGCCGCTCCTCACCGAGCTCCACGGCCAGCTCGTCGGCGAACCGGATCCCCGCGAGGTCCTCGTACGCGCGGCCCGACCACTCGTCGAGGGCGGCCTGGAACAGCTCGGAGGCCGCCGTCAGCCGGCCGGCCTGACGCTCGCCCAGCGCCGCCTCCCGGGCCTGCGCGAACCGGTCCAGATCGCACGATCCTGATGCGACCGTGAGCCGGTAGCCGGGGGGGACCGTCTCGATCGGCGAACCGCCCTCGCCCAGCGCGGCCCGCAGCGCTGACACCGAGACCTGGATCGAAGACGCGACGCTCGGCGGGGGGTCGTCCTCCCACACCGCGTCGGCGATCGACGCCACCGACACCGGCCGGTTGCGCCCGGCGATGAGCAGCGCGAGCAGGCTGCGCCGCTTCAGGCCGCCGATCGCGACGAGCTCCGCGCCGCGGAGGACGCGCACCGGGCCGAGCACGCGGAAGTCCAAGCCGGCCATGCGCCCCTCCTCCTCGTCGCACGGTACGCAGCCTTCAGCCATCCGTCAGCCGACCTTCAGCACTCGCGGGCAGGGTCGGTCCCAGCCACCCACAAGGAGCAGAGCGCATGAACAGCACCCGCCTCGAGACCGTGCCGCTGACGTGGGACGAGGTCCGCGACCGGCCCTTCTTCCGCATCGCGGCCCGTGTGTTCGGTGAGCCGTTCGTGTCCGCCGCCGAGCTGCTGCTGTCGTTCAACGACGGCAAGCAGCGCCCCTAGACCCGCAGATCACCTGGCGGCAGCGGGTGCGCCTTGCGGGGGGAGGCGCACCCGCTGTTCGGGCGCTAGGTGTCCTGACAGCTACGGGGCGGTGCCGGCGAAGGCGTCCGTCATGGCGGCGGCCGCCCCGGCCAGGTTCAGGTGCTCGGCGATGCCGAAGGTGTCCTCGACGGTGCGCAGCAGGCTGTAGTGGTCGTAGCCGGTGGCGACGGTCGTGCCCTGGGGCAACCGCGGTGAGACGAGGATCGCCGCCGTACGGCCGCCGGCTCCGAGGGAGGCGCAGGTCGGGCACACGAAGTCGGTGGGAGCGGCTGCCACGTCGGCGGGGCTCGACGGGGTCGAGCCCTCGTCGAAGTTGAGGATCAGCAGGCCGTTGTGCGTCGCGAGGTAGTCGAGCAGCGGCGGCAGGTTCGTCTGCAGCCAGGCGTCGGCAGCGGCCAGCCCGCCGATCGTCTGACCGGCGCAGGGGGAGTCGTGCCCGTCGTTGCACGTGTCCGGCGTGATGAACGAGAAGGCCGGCAGCGCGCCGGCCGTGAGGTCGGCCGACAGCTCGGTGAAGGGCCGCTGGTGCGCGCCGCAGCGGGCGGCGTTCTCGATGACGTCGGGGAAGTAGATGAAGGGGTTGTGCCGGTCGGCGTAGTTCTTGGCGCCCGTCGTGCTGTTGCCCTGGTAGGGGTCGGGGCTCAGGTCGCCTGCGGCGTAGGGGCCGTGGAAGCAGGGCCCGCTGGTGCCGTCCTGGTAGGACTTCCACGACAGCCCGGCTACTTCGACCTGGTCGGCGAGGTTGCGACCCGATCCGATCGCGCCCTGAGGCTGCACGCAGGTCCACAGGCTCACCGCGAGGCAGTCGCTGGCCGACAGCGGCTGGGGCGGCTGGCCCGACACCATCGCTACGTAGTTGTCGAGGCTGACGTGGCCGACGCCGTAGTAGTTGGGCAGGAACACGCCCTTGCTGCGCAGCCCCTTGAGGTAGGTCGCCGGGCTGCTCGGCGCGAACGTCGTCGCGGCCGACTCGTTCTCCTCCGTGAGCACGACGACGTGGTCGAAGTGCGGCACACCCTCGAGGACAGGAGTCGCAGCAGCGGAGGCGGTACCCGTGCCCGCGAGCGTTCCCGCCGCCACGAGGGCGGCGACGGCCAAGCTGATCTTCTTCAACGCACGCTCCGGGGGCTAGGGCTCTTTCTGCACTAACGGGCCACCCGGCAAACCCTCGCGAGCGGCATCTAGGTTGGGCGGGTGACGATCGACCCCGCCTTCCTCGCCCTTCCGCTCCGCGATGTGGCTGCGGCCGCACTGCAGGCCGCCACCGAAGCAGGTGCCTCCTCCGCGGACGTGCGCATCGAGCGGCTCCGCGGCCAGAACCTGTCCCTGCGCGACGCCCACCTGGAGAGCCTCCGCGACGACGTCACGATCGGACTCGCGGTGCGGGTGATCGCGGACGGGACGTGGGGGTTCGCGAGCAGTGCTGACGTGACCGTCGACGAGGCAGTGCGGCTCGCCCGTGAGGCGGTCGCTGTCTCGCGGACGTCCCGAGCCCTGAACGCCGAGCCCGTCGAGCTCGCGGACGAGCCGACGTACGGCGACGTGACGTGGGT
>JAVXVI010000051.1:0-16512 GCA_032230005.1 Actinomycetota bacterium
CCAGCAGCGACCCCGTCAGTGGGGGGAACGGCACCTCGCACTCCGCGACCGCGCCGTCGGCCGCGGTCAGCACCACCTGTGCCGGCGTGGCGACCTCAGTCACGCCACCGTGGCGGTCGGCGAACCCGGCCAGCCATCGCTCGAGCCGCTCCGGAGGAACCGTCGCCCAACGACCGCCGCCGGCGGCCGGGGAGGTTGCCATGAGGCGATCCTCCCCGAGCCGCCGGCGGCGGGCCGGGACCTAGTGGTTCTGGCGCTTGCGCGTCGAGGCGGCGAGCCCCGCGACACCGATCGCGATGAGCGCCGCCGGCACGGTCCACCGAAGGTCGACGCTGTTGTCGCTCAGGTCCGTGGCCAGAAACAGGGCCCCGACTGCCATGAGCAGCAGGCCCAGAACCAGGGAGACCGCGTCCCGCGCGTGCCGGTTGCCGAGATCAGCCATGCCGCACCTCCACCTGTCCGGTTCCGAGTGTTGCCTCGACCTCGACCTGCGGATCACCGCTCGGCCCGTAGGTGCGAGTCCGTTCGACGTTGTCCGTGCCATCGACCAGGCTCTTGCCGTACTCCGTGATGTCACCGATCCGGACCTTGGCGTGCAGGCGCACCGGCACACCGTCGGGCACGAGCACGATCAGGTGCCCCAGCCCCACGTGGGCGTTGACGACGACGTGCCGGCCATCGGCGGGCAGCGCGGTGAGGTCGAGCGTCGCCTCGCCGATGCCGAGCCTGTAGCCCTGATGGTCCAGCGTCTCGTCGGCGACCCAGGTGCGGTTGCCGACGCCCCCGCGAAGGGTGCCGCCGGTGGCATCAGCTGCTGCCGCCGTACCCAGGCCGAGGCAGAGCAGCAGACCGACGACGACCAGCCAGCGCGCCCGGCCGACCCAGGTGCCCACCACGAGCCCCGCGCCGACGATGAGCAGCGCGATCGCGGTGATCCGGGCCGGGGTCAGCCCGTCGGCGCCGGCGGCGTAGGCCCAGGCCAGCACGCCGGAGACGAGCGCGGCGACGCTGAGCGTGATGAGTCCCAGCTTCGAGCGCTCCCTGGGGGCTCGCACGACCGGCGGGGGCGAGGCCCAGTTGGACCCGTCGCTCACCGGCGCCGGAGGGAGGACGTCGGAGGAGGGCTGGTACGACGGCGCCAGCGGCCGTCCCTGCCGTTCGCGGTGCACGAGGTAGCCGACGAAGGCCAGGATCGCGACGGCCGCGACTCCCCGGCTGTCGTCGAAGCCGCCGATCAGGATGATCACGGCCAGGGCGATCAGGGCCATGGTCCTGGCGCCCATCCGGTGGTCCTTGCGGCGCAGCCACGAGTCGGCGATCGAGCTGTCGGCGCCGAGCTTCGGGATGAGGAGCCAGCCGAGCAGGTAGAGGACAGCGCCAGTGCCGCCGAAGACGGTCAGCACGACGGTGACGATGCGCCAGATCACGGGATCGGTGTCGGTGTAGCGCGCCATCGCGGCGCAGACACCGGCGAACATGCCGTCGTCGGGGTCGCGGTAGAGGGTGCGGGCGGCCCCGACGGGGCCGGGGGCGGAAGTGGTGTCGGTCATGGCAGGAACGATGCTGCCGCAGCCGGCGCCGCACATCGGGGAGCAACCCTGGTCCGACCCTGATCCGCGGCAGATCCGCGGCTCAGGGGCGCGCCGGGGTCGAACCCTGAGCCGCCCACCGCCCGGGCGTGTGACGCTGTGATGGTGACGACCGCCGCCAGCCTCGCGCCCGAGCCACGCCGGCTCGTCCGGGCGACCGGTGGGCGGGCGCTGGGCGGCGTCGCCGCCGGCCTTGCCGAGCACCTGGGGCTGTCCGTCCTCGCGATCCGCGTGGCGTTCGCCGCACTTGCCGTCGCGGGTGGGGCCGGCGTGCTGATGTACGCCGCCTTCTGGGTCTTCGTGCCGCAGCAGGAGGACCCCGAGGGGATCGAGTCCACCGAGGGCCGGGGCCAGCTGCTGGCGCTGGGTGCGCTGGCGCTCGGCGGCCTGCTGCTGTTCAGCCGGCTCGGGGTCATCTCCAGCTCCTCGACCGTGCTGCCGCTGGGGCTCGCCCTCGCCGGCCTGGCGCTGGTCTGGCGCCAGGCCGACGAGGCGCAGCGGGCCCGCTGGCGGGCGTCGGCGAGCGGTCCCCGCGGCGCCACCAGGGCCGGCGCCGGCGCCGTCCTGCTGGCGGTAGGGCTGGCCGGGTTCCTCGCCAGCAGAGGGCAGCTGGGGGCCGCGCGAGACGGTCTGGCGTCCACCCTGGTGGTCGTCATCGGGCTCGCGGTGCTCACCGCGCCGTTCTGGCTCCGCATGACCGCAGACCTGCGCGCGGAGCGGCGTGAGCGCATCCGCTCGCAGGAGCGGGCCGAGGTCGCGGCGCACGTCCACGACTCGGTCCTGCAGACCCTCGCCCTCATCCAGAAGGCGGCCGAGGACCCGCGCGAGGTCACCCGCCTGGCACGGGGACAGGAGCGCGAGCTCCGCGGCTGGCTGTACCGGCCGGCCGGCGCCGGGACCGATGTGCAGCTCGCGGCCGCGCTCGAGCAGGCGGCAGCGGAGGTCGAGGAGGCGCACCGCACCCCGGTCGAGGTCGTCGTCGTCGGGGACTGCCCCGCCGACGCGGGCGTCGGGGCCCTTGTCGCGGCGGCCCGCGAGGCCATGGTCAACGCCGCCAAGCACTCGGGCGCCGCGCTGGTGCAGGTCTACGCCGAGGTGGAGGCGGGCCGGGTCGCTGTCTTCGTCCGCGACAGGGGCGCCGGTTTCGACCCGTCCCTGGTCCCCGGCGACCGCTACGGCCTCGCGCAGTCCGTGATCGGCAGGATGGAGCGCAACGGCGGTTCCGCCGAGGTGCGCAGCGCCCCTGGTGAGGGCACCGAGGTACGCCTGGAGGTTCCCCGTGGCTGAAGCACCCCGTCCGCGCGTCGTGCTCGTCGACGACCACCGGCTGTTCCGCTCCGGCGTACGCGCCGAGCTCGGCGACGAGGTCGACGTCGTCGGCGAGGCCGAGACCGTCGGTGAGGCGATCGCGCTGGTGCGCAGCACCCAGCCGGACGTGGTCCTGCTGGACGTCCACATGCCCGACGGCGGCGGCGCGGCGGTCCTCGCCGGGGTCGGCGAGGACGCTCCGTCGACGAAGTTCCTTGCCCTGTCGGTGAGTGACGCGGCCGAGGACGTCATCGGGGTGATTCGGGCGGGCGCGCGCGGCTACGTGACCAAGAGCATCAGCGGCCCGGAGCTCGCCGACGCCGTACGCCGGGTCGCCGAAGGCGACGCCGTCTTCTCCCCGCGCCTGGCGGGCTTCGTCCTGGACGCCTTCTCCACGACCGCCGCTGTGCCCGTCGCGGACGAGGAGGTGGACCTGCTGACCGCCCGCGAGCGCGAGGTCCTGCGGCTGATCGCCCGTGGCTACGCCTACAAGGAGGTCGCCAAGGAGCTGTTCATCAGCCTGAAGACGGTCGAGACGCACGTCTCGTCCGTCCTGCGCAAGCTCCAGCTGTCCAACCGGCACGAGCTGACGCGTTGGGCCACCGACCGCCGCCTCGTCTGAGAACAGGACACACCGGTGCAACCTCCCTAGCGCGATCCGGTGTCCGAGATGCACTCTGTGTGCAGGTTGTGAACCAGCTCACATCCGACTCAGGGTGCGCCTCGGAGGGTCTTCGTGAACCGCAGCACGTCCCTAGGCAAGTTCGCCCCGCTCGCCGCCATCGCGGCGGTGCAGCTCCTCGTCATCCTCCTGGTCCCGTCGGTCGGGCGGACCAGCGGCGCGGGCTTCGACACTGCCGCCGGGCTCCCGGCGCCCGGCGCTCCTGGCACGGCGGCCGCTGGAGCACCCGGAGCCGTCGGGACGGTGCCAGGCGCGGCCGCAGTGCCCGGCGCCGCGACCGGTGGTGCTCCTGCCGCCGGCACGACGGGCGCCGTGACCGGCGGTACGACGGGAGCAGGCGGCGCGCCAGGGACAGCGGCCGCGGCCGGCACCTCGGGTCAGACCGCGGCGGTGGCCGGCGACACCAAGCACTGCATCGGTGGCCGGCAGTTCGACCCCGCCATCGACTACTACGCCCCTCCCTGCGTGCAGGGCGTTCCGGGCGCGGCCTTCGCCAACAACGGCGGAGCCACCTGGCAGGGCGTCTCCAAGGACACCATCGAGATCGTCCAGTACGTCCCCGACTACGGCGCAGCCGTCAACACGATCCTCAAGGCGCAGGGCCTGTTCTACGACGCGAACCAGGCCGCCGTACTCGACGCGGCCTTCGCGCGGTTCATCAACGCCAAGTACCAGCTCTACGGCCGCAAGGTGCACGTCGACACGTTCCAGGGCACCTGCGCGACAGTGCCGCCGGACCTCAAGTGCCTCATCCCCGAGATGGACACGATGGTCGACAAGTACCACCCCTACGCCGTGCTGTTCTCGACCACGGTCTGCTCCGCCTGCTTCGCCGAGCTTGCCCGCAAGAAGGTCATCACCAGCGGTGGGTCCGGCTTCTCCGACGAGTTCCACAACGCGAACGCGCCGTACAACTACGACGTCTCGATGAGCTCGACGCGGATGTCGCAGCAGTTCGCCGAGTTCTGGTGCAAGCAGATGACCAGCAAGGGCAACACCGGGCGGACGGCCATCTTCGCGGGCACGCAGAACCCCGCACAGAACTTCCGTACCAAGCCTCGGGTGCTGGGTGTCGTCTCCACGAACGACCCGGACAACGAGAACACCGTGAAGAAGGTGCTCTACCCGGCGTTGAAGAAGGGCTGCGGCGAGGTGGTCGGCACCCACGAGTACTTCTACGCGCAGGACATCAGCCGGGCGCAGCAGCAGTCCCAGGCCGGCACAGCCGCGATGAACGACTCCAACCCGGCCACCAGCGTCGTCTGCCTGTGTGACCCGGTCGCGCCGCAGTTCTCCTACAGCGCCGCGGCCCAGAACAACTACTGGCCCGAGTCCCTGGTCGCCACGAACCAGGCCATGGACTTCGACTCGAGCGGCCAGACCTACGTCGACGACAACGGCAACCCGACCCTGGCCTGTCCTAACCCGAGGCAGGGCTGTCCGTTCGACAACGGCATCGGCCTCGGCGCAGCCAACCCGCAGGTCGCCCCCGCGCAGATGGCCGGCGTGAAGATCTTCAACATGTACAGCGGCGGTGCCGCGCTGCCCGTCCAGCCGCCGACGGCCGACATCTTCTGGAACAACTTCAACCTGTTCGCCAGCCTGATCGAGAACACCGGCCCGTTCCTGACGCCGGCCCGCATGCAGCAGGCCGCGCCGGCGCTGGGCGCCCGCGGTGGCGGCTCGACCGGGCAGGCGCTGCTGCGGTTCTCCAAGGGCAACTACAGCTGGACCCAGGACACCCGGGTCCTGTACTTCAACAAGCACCAGGCCAGCCCCTACAACGGCAAGAACGGCAAGTACATCTCCATCGAAGGCAACCGCTTCGAGCTGGGGCAGTTCCCGACGTTGAAGGAGCCGCCGGCGCCGGCACCAGAGGACCGGAAGTAGTCCCGTGCCCATCGACAGCCCCTACGCACCGCCGCCGTCGGCGACCCGCCAGCCGGCCGAGCAGCCGAAGGAGCCCGGCTTCCTCGCCGAGCTCGCGGCCACGAACGCCGGCCGCCGGACCATCGGCTTCTTCCGCAGCGGTGCGCGCGGCCCGGTGGTCATCCGCTTCACGGTCTACTCCCTGGGCTTCCTGCTGTTCATGACGCAGGGCCTCGGCATGTCCGCGCCCGACACCGTCAACGGGCTCGCGCTCGGAGCGCTCTACGGGATCATCGGCGTCGCGCTCGTCCTGATCTACCGCACCAGCAGGATCATCAACTTCGCGGCCGGTGCGCTGGGAGCGATCCCCGCCATCACGGCGCTGCTCATGGTGACCAACAAGGGCGTCAACTACCTGGTCGCGCTGCCGGTCGCGCTGATCGGCGGCTTCCTGATCGGCGGGCTGACCGACATCCTGGTGATGCGCCGGTTCGACAAGTCGCCGCGCCTCATCCTCACGGTCGTGACGATCGGCGTCGCGCAGAGCTTCGCCGCCCTGGGCTTCTTCCTCCCGGTCTGGTTCGGCGCCAAGGCCACGGGGGCACCGCGGGTCGTGACGCCGTGGAGCGACCTGGCCTGGCACAGCTCGCGGGGCCAGCCGATCCTCACCGGCGACCAGGTGTTCGCCTTCGCCGTCGTGCTGGTGCTGACCGTCGCGCTGTCGGTCTTCCTCAAGCGGTCGCGGATGGGCATCGCCCTGCGGGCCTCGGCCGAGAACGCCGATCGGGCTGCCCTGCTGGGCATCCCGGTCAAGCGCGTCAGCACCCTGGCCTGGAGCCTGGCCGGGCTGCTCGCGGCGATGGCGATCTTCGCGCAGGCACCGCTCATCGGAGTGCCAGGCGATGCGACCCTCGGCTTCGACGCCTTGCTCTACGGCCTCGCTGCTGCGGTCGTCGCGCGCATGGACCGGCTCGGGGTCGCGCTCGGTGCCGGTGCCGGCATCGGCCTGATCATCTTCCGGTCAGTGAGCCGCACCGGCAGCGGCAACGTCGCCTCGGCCCTGATGCTCGTCATCATCCTGGTCGCCCTGCTCGCGCAGCGCGGATCGCTGTCGCGCGCGATGGACACCGGCGTCTCGACGTGGCAGTCGGTGAAGTCCTTCCGTCCCATCCCCTCGGAGCTGCGCAACGTCAAGGAGGTGCAGACCGCCCGCGTCTTCCTCTACGGCCTGCTGCTCCTGGTCGCCGTCGGAGCGCCGTTCGTCGTCGGTGACACCCGGCTGCCCAAGCTCGAGACGCTGCCGCTGTTCGGCATCGTTGCGGTGTCGCTCGTCGTCCTCACCGGCTGGGCCGGTCAGATCAGCCTCGGGCAGTTCGGTCTCGTCGGCATCGGCGCTGCGGCCGCCGGCGGGCTGGTCGCCAATCACAACATCGACTTCTTCGTCGCGTTGGCGATCGGCATCGGCGCCGGTGCGCTGACCGCCGTCATCGTCGGCCTGCCCGCCGTACGCATCCAGGGCCTCTACCTCGCGGTGACGACGCTCGCGTTCGGCTACGCGATGCAGTACTACATCCTCAACCGCAACTACTGGCTCGGCCGGCACCTGCTGCCGCACGGCCAGTCCGCGAGCCTGCTCCGGCCGGTGCTCTACGGCCGGATCGACCTGGAGAACGACAGGTACTTCTACTTCACCGGTCTGGTGTTCTTCCTGCTCTCGGTGGCCGCCGCGCTCGCCTTCCGCCGCAACCACAGCGGCCGGGTCCTCATCGCCATGCGTGACAACCAGCGGGCGATGGCGTCGTACGCCGTCAACCCCGTACGCACCAAGCTGGCGGCCTTCGCCGTCTCCGGTGCGTTCGCAGGGCTGGCCGGGGTGCTGTTCGCCTACCAGCAGCACAACGTGCTGCCCGACAGCTACAACGTGCTGAGCTCGATCGCGGTCTTCCTGGCGGCCTGCATCGGCGGCCTGACGTCGGTCTGGTCCGGTGCGCTGGGCGTCATCGGCTTCCAGGCCTTTGTGTTCTTCATGCCGGAGATCTACCAGCCGCTGCTCAAGCACCACCAGACGATCAGCTCGGTCATCCCGCTGCTGCTCACCGGGCCGCTGCTGATCCTGAACCTCTACTTCAACCCGGGCGGGCTCGCCGAGCAGTGCTTCTCCGCGCGTGACAAGTACCTCCGCAAGGTCGCGCACAAGCGCGGCATCCACGTGCCCTCCCTCGTCGCGGACCGGCTGATCGAGGAAGAGCAGCAGCGCTCGATCGTGCAGCACGCCGAGGACGCGGTGCAGCACGTCGACGACCCGGCGCCCTATGCGTGCCCGGCCTGCGACTTGCCTCTGACCCTGGACGAGCTGCAGACCCACGAGCACCTGCGGCAGCGCACCCCGGAGGTGGCCCGATGAAGCACCGCCGCGGAGCACAGACGCAGGCCGAGGAGCAGGCGCCGTACGACGGCCCGATGCTCAGCTGCAGGGGCGTCGATGTCGCCTACGACAAGGTGCAGATCCTGTTCGGCGTCGACCTCGAGGTGCAGCAGGGGGAGATCATCGCCCTGCTCGGCACCAACGGCGCAGGCAAGTCCACCCTCCTCAAGGCCATCTCCGGCCTGGTCGACCCGTCTGCCGGCGAGATCCTGTTCGCGGGTCAGGACATCACGCACGCCGACGCCGTGGACACCTCGAAGCGCGGCATCATCCAGGTGCCCGGCGGCAAGGCTGTCTTCCCGACGCTGACCGTGGCTGAGCACTTCAAGGCCGGGTGCTGGCTGTTCGCCAACGAGGCCCGCTCTGAGGTGGACGCGCGCATCGAGCGCGTGCTCGACATGTTCCCGCGACTGCGTGAGCGCTGGGACCAGATGGCCGGCAACCTGTCCGGCGGCGAGCAGCAGCAGCTCGCCCTCGGCATGGCGTTCGTCGCCAAGCCGCGGCTGCTGATCATCGACGAGCTCTCGCTCGGCCTCGCGCCGGCGATCGTCTCGCAGCTGCTCGACATCGTCCGTGAGATCCACGCCGAGGGCGCCACCATCATCCTCGTCGAGCAGTCGGTCAACGTCGCCCTCACGATCGCCACCCGCGCCTACTTCATGGAGAAGGGCGAGGTGCGCTTCTCGGGACCGACCGAGGAGCTCCTCGGCCGTGACGACATCCTGCGCTCGGTCTTCCTGCAGGGCGCGTCCGACGGCATGTCCGCCGGGCAGGCGGCCCTCACCGAGCGGGACGATCCGGCTCGGGTGTCCAACGTGCCGGTGCTCGAGGTGTCCGGCCTGACCCGCAGGTTCGGCGGCATCACCGCCGTCCGCAACGTCGGCTTCACCCTGCACGAGGGCCAGATCCTCGGCCTCATCGGCCCCAACGGCGCCGGCAAGACGACCATCTTCGACCTGATCTCCGGGCACCTGCCCACCGACGGCGGCCGCATCCTGCTTGGCGGCGTCGACGTCACCGAGTGGCCGGCCGACCGCCGCGCGGAGCGAGGTCTCGGCCGGTCGTTCCAGGACGCGCGCATCTTCCCGTCGCTCACCGTTGCGGAAAACATCGCGCTCGGCCTGGAGCGGCACATCGAGGTCCGCGACCACGTCTCGGCGCTCTTCGCGACGCCGGCGATGCGCGAGTCCGAGGCCGATGTCGCCTACACCGTCGACGACCTCGTGGAGCTGATGGGGCTGCAGGCCTACCGCGACAAGTTCGTCTCCGAGCTGTCGACGGGCTCGCGCCGGATCGTGGACCTGTCGATGTCGATCGCGCACGACCCGCTCGTGCTCCTGCTCGACGAGCCGTCGAGCGGCATCGCGCAGCGCGAGACGGAGGCGCTGGGGCCGCTGCTGCAGCGGATCCGTCAGGAGACCGGCTGCGCCATGCTCGTCATCGAGCACGACATGCCGCTGATCACGTCGCTGTCCGACGAGATCGTCGCTCTGGAGCTCGGCTCGGTGCTGCTGCAGGGTCCGCCGGACGAGGTGATGACCGACCCGCGCGTCGTCACGTCGTACCTCGGCGGTGATCTCGCCACCATCGAGCGGTCGGGCGGCACGCCGCCGAAGCAGCGCGTCGGAGCGGGGAGCACACGATGAGACGACGTACGGCGGCGCTGCTCGCCCTGGCACCCGTGCTGTCCCTCGCACTGGTCGGGACCGCAGCAGCAGATGCGCCGACGAAGTCGGCGTGGTGGAACGCCGCGACAGCCAACGGCGTCGCCCTGCCGGCGCCTACGACGAGTGCGGACGACCTGCACCTGGGACAGGGCCCGACAGGTCCGTCAGCTCTCGCGGCCGTCGGCTACGACCTCGTGGGGCTGGTCGTCTCGTCGGCGAGGCTGCAGCTCAAGGTGACCGCCAACAGCGCCGTGGGGACGATCGATGTCGTCGCGTGTCCCACCAAGGACGCCAGCTGGAAGGCGGGCGGCAACCAGCCCTTCGACGCGCGACCTGCCTATGACTGCGCGCTGGGCAGTCGCGGGCTCGTGGCCGCCGACGGGACGTCGGTGACCTTCCTGCTCGAGTCCGCGCAGCAGGCGGCCGGCGGTGGCTACAGCCTGGCCATCGTGCCCACGGACGGCGCACAGCCGTTCACCGTCGACTTCACCAAGCCGGACGCGACCTCGCTGACGCCGGAGGTCGACACCGCCGCGGCCGAGCAGCCCGCCGCTGCCGCGCCGGCGCCGGCGCCTCCGACCACCACAGGCACGTCGGGGGCGGCCCCCATCAGCGCCGGCACCGTCGCCGCTCCGCCGCCGGTCGCGCCTGTCGTGCAGACACCGGCCGTGGCAGCCCCGGTGGTGCCGGCCCCGCAAGCCGCGCCGGCACCCGTCGCGCCGGCCGCCGCCAGCCGGCCGCTGACCCCCGTCAGCAACCGGGACCGCTACGCGGCCGGCTCCATGCTGGCGCTGCTTGCCGGACTCGTGGTGTGGGCCTTCCAGCAGCCGCGCCCGCAGCCGCGGCTGATCGGCGGCGCCGCCCGGGCAGCCGGTCCGGCTGTCCAGGAGCTCGTCAGCACCGTCCCGCGCGGCATCGGTCGCTTCGCCGTCCACCGCACCGCGCCGGCTCGCCCGCTCGTCTGAGCTGCTCCACGGACCCCTAGGCTGACCGCCATGGTGGGCCTGCTGGTGACGCTCGTGTCCTTCACGATCCTCGTCGCCCTGCTCGTCGCCGCCCTGGTCCTGGTCACCGTGGCTCCGGTCTTCGTGGCACTGCAGATGGCCGACGCGCGGCGGTTCTCCACGACCAGGTGGCTGGTCGTGTCCGTCCTGACGGTGGTCGCCGGGGTCGGCTACGCCTACCTGCTGCACAAGCACACGCACGTCCCCACAGTCGTCGCGCTGCTGCCGCTCGGCCTGACCTGGGCGGGCCCCGGCGCGCTGTGGCTGCTCGAGGCGGGCCAGACGCGCCTCGGCGGGGTGCCCGGGCGGCACGAGTAGGGATGCGTCGCCCGACGTCGAATCCAGGAGCATGCGCTCCCGCCTGACCGCCGTCACCGCCGCCCTCGCCCTCGCGGCAACCCCGATCGTCGCCCGCGCCGCGACCGCCCCTGCCCCGCTCCGGTTCGCGGCCACGACCATCGAGGGCGCCGGTGGGGAGCCCAACGTCGCCGTCTCGCCGGACGGCCGGACGGTGCTCGTCGACGGGCTCAACGGCTCCAACGGACAGCCGGCGGCGCTGTCCCGCTCGCTGGACGGCGGCCGCACCTTCACGCCGCTGCGCCCGCACTTCACCAACACCGGTGGCGGCGACTTCGACATGCGCTTCCTCGACGACAACACCGTCGTCGCCGTCGACCTGTCACTGAGCGACGGGATCTACGTGCACCGCAGCACCGACCGCGGAACGACGTGGACGACGGCCGTGATCCACACGGACGTCTACGACCGGCCCTGGCTGGACCACTTCGGCGCGGACAAGGTCTACGTCGTCGCGAAGGGCTTCGACGCCATCCCCTACCTGTTCACCTCGACCGACGGCGGCCGGACCTTCGGCGCTCTGCCCACGCCGATCTACGGGACGGGCGCGGTCCCTGCCGAGGCCGGCGGCACGACCCCGACTCCGGTGGAAGCCCTGGCCACCAACCAGAACGCCTACGTCGACCACGTGACGGTCGACCCGCGGACAGGTGTCCTCTACGTCCTCTACGGCATCGACAGCGTGGAGACCTACAGCCCGCTCGCGCCGACGGGCAACCCGAGCCGGCTCTACGTCGCGCGGCTGGAGGAGTCCGGCAGCTTCACCAGCTCGCCGGTCTACCTCGGTGGGGCGGGCGACGCGTTCATCGACGGGTTCAACTGGATGACGGTCGACCGGGCCGGGACGCTCTACGTCCTGGGCAACGGCCTGCACGCCGGCCACCAGTCGGCGTGGCTGTCGTCGAGCCGCAACGGCGGCCGGACCTGGAGCCGGCTCGTCGACATCGGCCGGCCAGGTGCGAGCAACGTCTACGGCAGCATCGCGGCCGGCGACAAGGGCGTGCTGTCCCTGGTCACGCTGCGGGGCACGACGCCGGACCCGTCACAGGCCCAGAGCTGGTACGCCGAGATGAGCCGGGTCACCGCGGCCGACACCACCGCGCCGCACGTACAGGTGCAGCGCGTGCTGGACAAGCCGATCCACACGAGCGACATCTGCTTCTCCGGGATCCTGTGCGGCGTACCGGGCTTCGGCAGCGACCGCAACCTGCTCGACTACATCTGGAACGCCGTCGGGCCGGACGGCGTCGCGCACGCGGTCATCGCGAGCGACGGTCCGGCCACCGGGAGCAGCGGCAACCGGGTCGACGTGGTCTACCTGCGGCAGGTCGGCGGGGCACGGCACGGACGCGGCGCACCCAGCTGATCAGCGGGTGTCGAGCACCCGGAAGGCTTCGGCCAGCCGCCCCTCGCCGAGCCCGGCGTTGGCGGCATTCATCCCGAGCCAGCCGCGCAGCATGCCCTCCAGGTCCTCCATGTGGCCGGTCTGCGACTCGTGGGCCCGCAGGGCGGCGACCTTTCGCGGGAAGACCTCGGTGACGTCGACGTACTCGTCCACCACCACCGAGCCGCCCGACATCACCCACACCTGGCCGACCGTCCACGCCTCCAGCCCCTCCTCCGCCAGCTCGAGGTGGGTGAAGGGGTTGCGCGCGTCGGGGTAGACGGCGCAGAGGGTCGCCTCGCCGGCCGCCAGGTGGTCCGGGTGCGAGGCGTAGATGCGCTGCCAGTTGCGCTCCGGTGACTGCGTGAGCACCCGGTGCGGGCGGACCTGCCGGATCACCCGTGACAGGTCGCGGCGCAGGTCGAGGCTCACCTCTAGCCGCCCGTCCGGGTAGCCGAGGAAGCGGACGTCCTCCACGCCGACCTCCTTGGCGGCGGCCCGCTGCTCGGCCTGCCGGATGCCGCCGATCTCGCTGCGCGGAACCGCCGGGTCGAAGCCGCCCGCGTCGCCGTCGGTGATGCAGCAGTAGGTGACCTCGATGCCGGAGTCGGTCCAGGTCGCGATCGTGCCGGCCGCTCCGAAGTCGATGTCGTCAGGGTGCGCGACCACGACCAGCACCCGCTCCACGACGTAGTCGTTGTCCGCTGTCGTCATGCCGCCATTCTGCAGGCCGCCTCCCCGGGCCGCTCGATGTGCTCTTGCTGCGCTCGACACAGCGCGAGCGCCGCAGTCCGCTGGCGTCGTACCCGCTCCCTAGACTGGAGCGAGTGACACTCCCGTACGACGACGACATCGCCGCGGCCCCGGCGCCGGCCCGCCCACGGCGGGATCCGGAGCGCCTGCTGGAGGGCCTCAACCCCCAGCAGCGCGCCGCCGTCGTCCACGAGGGCGGGCCGCTCCTGGTGGTCGCGGGCGCCGGTTCGGGCAAGACGAAGGTGCTGACCACCCGGATCGCCTACCTGCTGGCGGCGCGCGGTGTGCAGCCCGGTGAGGTCCTCGCGATCACCTTCACCAACAAGGCCGCCGGGGAGATGAAGGAGCGCGTGGCCGCGCTGGTGGGCGGCCGGGCCCGGATGATGTGGGTGTCCACCTTCCACAGCGCGTGCGTGCGGATCCTGCGCGCAGAGGCCAAGAAGCTCGGCTTCACGAGCACGTTCTCGATCTACGACCAGGCCGACGCGCAACGGCTGATGACGCTCGTCTGCCGTGACCTGGACCTCGACCCCAAGCGCTTCCCGGCGCGGTCGATGAGCAACCAGGTCAGCGACCTGAAGAACGAGCTGGTCGACTGGGAGACGGCGCGGGACCGCGCGGAGAACGTCCTGCAGAAGCAGGTCGCCGAGGTCTACGCGACCTACCAGGCCCGGCTGCGCGAGGCCAACGCCCTGGACTTCGACGACCTGATCATGACGACGGTCAACCTGCTGCAGGCCTTCCCCGACGTGGCCGAGCACTACCGCCGCCGGTTCCGGCACGTGCTCGTCGACGAGTACCAGGACACGAACCACGCGCAGTACACGCTGGTGCGGCTGCTCTCCACGCCCGTGGCTGAGCTGCCGGCCGCGGAGCTGTGCGTCGTCGGCGACGCCGACCAGTCGATCTACGCCTTCCGCGGCGCAGACATCCGCAACATCAACGACTTCGAGGTGGACTTCCCCAACGCCCAGGTGGTCCTGCTCGAGCAGAACTACCGGTCGACCCAGACCATCCGGTCCGCGGCCAACGCCGTCAACTCCCGCAACCCGGAGCGCAAGGACAAGCGGCTCTGGACCGACTCCGGCGACGGCGAGCCGATCGTCGGCTACGTCGCGGACAACGAGCACGACGAGGCGGCGTTCGTCGCGGGCGAGGTCGACCGGCTGCTGGACGAGGAGGGCGTCAAGCACTCCGACGTCGCCGTCTTCTACCGGACCAACGCGCAGTCACGTGTCTTCGAGGAGGTCTTCGTCCGGGTCGGCCTGCCCTACCGCGTCGTCGGGGGCGTGCGCTTCTACGAGCGCAAGGAGGTCCGCGACGCCCTGGCCTACCTGCGGGTCCTGGCCAACCCCGCCGACACCGTGTCGCTGCGGCGGATCCTCAACACCCCGCGGCGCGGGATCGGCGATCGCGCCGAGGCGTGCATCGAGGCCTTTGCCTCGCGCGAGCGGATCGGGTTCGCTGCCGCCGTACGACGGTGCGACGAGGTGCCGGGGATGGCTGCGCGTTCCGCGAAGGCCGTGACCGAGTTCGCCGACCTGATGGACGAGCTCAGAGCTCTTGTGGAGGGCAACATGCCGCCGGCCGAGGTGCTGGAGGCGGTCCTGGACCGGACCGGCTACCTGGCGGAGCTGGCGGCCAGCACCGACCCCCAGGACGAGTCGCGGGTGGAGAACCTCGCCGAGCTGGTCGGGGTCGCCCGGGAGTTCAGCGAGCGGGTGCCCGACGGTGGGGTGTCGGAGTTCATGGAGCAGGTGTCCCTGGTCGCCGACGCCGACACGGTCCCCGGTGAGGGTGACGGCGTCGTGACCTTGATGACGCTGCACGCAGCCAAGGGGCTGGAGTACCCCGCCGTCTTCCTCACCGGCCTCGAGGACGGCGTCTTCCCGCACCTGCGCACCCTCGGCGACGAGCGCGAGCTCCAGGAGGAGCGCCGCCTCGCCTATGTCGGCATCACGCGGGCGCGGCAGCGGCTGTACCTGTCCCGGGCGCACGTCCGCAGCGCCTGGGGTCAGACGACCTACAACCCGCCGTCCCGGTTCCTGGACGAGGTCCCCGACGCCCTCGTCGACTGGCGTCGGGGCGAGTCGAGCGTGACCGCGCCGCCGTCAGCCCTGACGACGGTCGCGTCCCGCATCATCGGCACCGCGCGCGGCAGGACGGCCGGCCCTGGCCTGCGGCCCATCCCGGACCTCGACGTCGGCGACCGCGTCAACCACGACGCCTTCGGCCTCGGGACGGTCACGGCCACCCGCGGCGCCGGCGACTCGACCCAGGCCGAGGTCGACTTCGGTCCGGGCACGGGCAGCAAGTGGCTGCTCCTGCGCTATGCGCCCCTGGAGAAGATCTAGATAAGGATGCCGTGGCTGGCGAGCCACGGGATCGGGTCGATCGGGCGGTCGTCGATGCGGACCTCGAAGTGCAGGTGCGGACCGGTCGAGTGCCCGGTGTCGCCTTCCTCGGCGATCTGCTGTCCCGCGGTCACATGACCCTCGTGCACGAGGATCTTGCTGAGGTGCGCGTAGTAGGTCACGACGCCGTCGGCGTGCTGGATCTTCACGATGTTGCCGTAGCCGCTCTCCTGGTCGGCCTCGATGACCGTGCCCGCGGTCACCGCGCGGACGGGGGAGCCGTAGGGCCCGGCCAGGTCGATCCCGGTGTGCATGCGGCCCCAGCGCCACTTGAAGCCCGAGGTCAGGACCCCGACGCCCGGCCGCACGTACTCCGGCGGTGCGGGGGCCAGCCGCCGGGCACGCGACGCGCGGACCGGCGCCCGGGCCGGCACCGGCTTGCTCGGCTTGAGCAGCTGGAGCTCGTCCGGGTTGTCGGCCAGCGCCTGCGGCTCGGGCACGATGATCGACGACGTCGATGCGGCGGCCGTGACGGAGACCGAAGGGCCGTGGGACGGCAGCAGCGCGAGGCCGCCGAGGGCGGCGCCGACGCTGAGCAG
Organism: Actinomycetota bacterium; assembly: GCA_032230005.1. Taxonomy (GTDB): domain Bacteria; phylum Actinomycetota; class Actinomycetes; order Mycobacteriales; family SCTD01; genus RYN-124. The sequence continues at coordinate 15,992 of JAVXVI010000051.1, forward strand.
CAGGACGGCCGGGACCATCACGGTGCGGCGCTGGGTCGGCACCGGCGCGGCGTGGCGCGGCGTGCGGGACGGCGGCAAGAGTGAGGGCTCCGGGCTCGATGCGGTCAGGTGCGCCCGCACCGCAGCGAAGGCGGCGCGCACACGAAGACCCGCTCACCAGCAGCGGGCCGTTATCCGCACGTTACAAGATCCCTAACAAGCCGCGTCAAGAGGGGTGTGCTCTGACCCGGTTCAGGCCGATGTGCTGGCCCGCGCTCGCCGCGAGCTCGTGCGCTCGGGTCGCTCCGGCGCCGGGTCGGACAGCGTGATGGTTCTCACACCAGCCGTGCGGGTGCGCCCGTCCTCGTCGAGGTGGGCGAGCAGGGTGGCGATCTCGTGGACGACGTCCCCGCAGATCGGCAGCGACATGTGCCCGACACCACGCAGTGCGACGTTGCGGGCCTGCAGGTCGGGGTGGTCGATCGCGGCGGACCGCTGCGGCACGATCAGCTGGTCCAGGTCGCTCCAGAACGCCACGAACC
>JAVXVI010000052.1:0-5990 GCA_032230005.1 Actinomycetota bacterium
TGCGTGGCGACCATGGCCGTGCGGGCCAGCTCGAGAGTCGCCTGGCGCATGACGGCGCGCGCAGAGGACACGAACGTCTTGCCGGCGAGTGCGGGCAGCGCCTGGGCGGTCGCGAAGTCGTCGCTCGCCGTCGAGGTAGCCGCGCCGCTGCGTAGCCCGCCGTCGGCGTTCTGCTGGCTGGTCAGGTAGGCGATGGCGTTGCCCGTCGAGGTGCCGACGGCGTCCAGACCGAGCACGGCGTAGCCCGTCGAGTTGACCGGCGCCTGGCCGGGGAAGCTGCCGTCGGCCTTCTGCTGACCGGCCAGCCACGTGGCCGCCGCGGTGGCTTCCGAAGAGGAGGCCTGGCCCACTGCCGCGAGCGCCTGCAGGACGAGCCCGGTCGCGTCGACCGAGCCGGTGCACGTCGTACCCGCCTTCGGGTAGGACTCCGGGAACGAACCGTCAGGGCAGTGCGCACTGCGCAGGCCCTGGACGATGGTGTCCGGCACCGTCTGCCCAGCCTGCTTCAGCGCGAGCAGGGCGAAGGAGTGTCCGAACAGGTTGGCGAAGCTGCCGAACGAGCTGTTGTCGGCGAACCGGCCGTCCGGTGTCTCCAGGCCGGTCAGCTGGGTGATCAGGTTGACGCCGCCGACCTTCGTCGGGTCACCACCGGTCGCGGCGACGACGAACGCGAGCTTGGCCGTTGCGCCGACGTAGGCAGCACCGGCCTTGTCGCCGGGGGCGCCCTGCGTGTAGGCCGCGACCGCAGAGGGGTCCTCGACCGTGGTCAGGGCCCGGCCGAGGGTGCCGTCGTGGCCACCCGCTGCGAGCAGTCCGAGCGCGGCGTCCAGCGTCCTGCCGTAGTCGGTGAACGTGACGGTGTTGCCCTTGTCGTCCTGGAAGCTGCCGACGATCGTCCCGGTGTCACTGAGGTCGTGGGCGAGCAGGGCCGCGGCCTTGCTCGTGACCTGCGGGTCGGCGGGAGCAGCGAGGGCAGGTGAGGCGAGCGCGACGCCGGTGCTGAGCGTCGCGGTGAGAAGCACCGGCAGCAGTCGCCGGCCGGACATGGTGAGGAGTGGCATGGGAGCCCTTTCAAGTGCGGTCCGTGACAGACCCAGGGCTCCCAGAACGCCGACGCCCTCACAGCCGGACGTCGGATGACGCCGGTGCGAGGGCGAGAACGGACTGGTCGTCCGGGCTCCGCCCCGCTGACCTCGACGGTACGAAGGAGCCGCTCGCTCCCGGCGGGCGTTCCGGCTCGTGCCCCTCGCGGGGCACCTACGGTTGCGGGTCAGCGCCGGGCTTGGACCGGCTTTCCCCACGGGAGCGCATTCGGTTGGTGCAGCGCGAGAGTACCTGTCAGCAGAGGCAGAACTCGTCGGGGTAGTCCAACGTGATCGTGTAGGCGCGCAAGAGGTCCGGTTGGAACGCATTCTCCGCCGCCGCCTGCCAGAGGTCGAAGAACATCTGGTCGGTGCGCAGGGCCGGCGTGATCCGCCACCGCACGACGCTGTCCTCGTGCGCGCCGCCCCACAGCTGGTGGCTCGACCCGCGGGGGATCTCCAGGACGTCACCGGCCCCCAACTCGCGCTCGACCCCGTCGACCAGGGCGTGCAGGTGTCCCGAAAGCACCGTGAAGTGCTCGTCCTGGCCGGGGTGCAGGTGCAGGGGCGGTTTTGCCGAGTTGGCCGGATACGTCGCCTCCACCTCGACGTACGCGCCATCGGTCGACTCCGCGGTGGCGCGGAAGACCGTCCGCGTCCCGGTCACCGGGTTGAACAGCTCGGTCCCCACGACCGGGCGCTTCTGGTCGGTCAGCATCGGTCCCCCTTCGACATCTGCCTGCACTGTGCCGGATCCGGACCGGTTTCGACACCCCGCGACAGTGCTGTCTTTGGGTAGCGTCGACGCGGTGGGGACTGCCGCGTGATCCTGGTGTGCGGCGAGGCGCTGATCGACCTGGCGCAGACCGCCGAGGCCGGCGTCTGGCGGGCGCATCCGGCCGGCAGCCCGCTGAACGTCGCCGTCGGCCTGGCCCGGCTCGGCTGCCCCACCGCCTTCCTGGGCCGGCTGTCGAGGGACGTGTTCGGACGCCAGCTCCAGGCACGCCTCGCCGACAACGACGTCGATCTGCGGTGCGTCGTCGATGCGGCCGAGGCGACGTCCCTGGCGATCGTCGACGTCGATGACGAGGGCGTCGCGTCGTACGTCTTCCACATGAGCGGTACGGCGGACTGGCAGTGGAGCCCTGACGAGCTGCCCGGCCTTGACGGGGTCACCGCCGTGCACACCGGCTCGCTCGCGTTGCTGCAGGCGCCCGGCGGCGCAGTGCTCGAGTCGTGGCTCGCCGGCTGTCGCGGCCGGGTGCCGGTGTCGATCGACCCGAACATCCGACCGTCCGTCCAGGGGGATCGGGACGTCTACCGCGCCGCGGTCGAACGGTGGCTTGCCCTCTCGGACGTGTTCAAGGCCAGCCGTGAGGATGTGGCCTTCCTCTACCCGGGCGAGCCGGTCGAGGCAGTCGCGCAGCGCTGGCTCCATGCGGGCCCGCAGCTGGTGGCGATCACCCTCGGACCGGACGGCGCGCACCTCGCGACCGCGGCGGGCACCGCGGACATCCCTGGCCAGGCTGTGCGCGTGGTCGACACCGTCGGGGCCGGCGACGCCTTCACCTCAGGGCTGCTGCAGCACCTGCACGCCTCCGGCTTGCTGACGACGACCGCGCTGGCCGAGATCGAGCTGCAGCAGGCGACTGCAGCGGTCGCCTTCGCCGTGCGCGTCGCCGCGGACACCTGCACGAGAGCCGGGGCCGAACCACCCCACCGAAACACACTCGACACATGAATGTGCGTAGATGGGTGCTCGACGCAACGCCGGAGGGCACGTGACAGAGCAGGGCAGCGCCGGACGTACGGCGCCGGCCGCGCGTGCCCCCGTGGCGGCCGCGCCGGTTGCCCGCAGCGGCTACCTCTACTGGGTGGCCAAGGTCGTGCTGACGCCGGTCCTCGCGATCGCGTTCCGGCCCAAGGTGGAGGGCATCCGGCAGGTCCCGCGCACCGGCCCGGCGATCCTCGCGTGCAACCACGTCTCCTACCTCGACTGGATGTTCCTGCCCCTCGTCGTACGCACCCGCCGCATCTCCTTCCTCGCCAAGCTGGAGTACTTCACCCGCCCGGGCGTGAAGGGCCGGCTGCAGAAGTACTTCTTCACCGCGACCGGCCAGGTGCCCGTCGACCGGTCCGGGACCGATGCGTCCTCCGCCGCGCTGCGCACCGCGCGCCGGCTCCTCGAGGAGGGCCGGCTCGTCGGGATCTTCCCCGAGGGCACCCGGTCGCGGGACGGCCGTCTCTACCGCGGTCGGACCGGCGTCGCGCGGATGGCCGCGGAGTCCGGCGTGCCCGTCATCCCGTGCGCCACCGTCGGTGTGTTCGACGTCGCCCCGCCCGGCACCCGCCTGCCGCGCCCGCGCCGGATCGGCGTCCGCTTCGGCACCCCGATGACGTGGCCCACCGGTCGTCCGACGACGCCGCCCGAGCTGCGCGCGTGGACCGATGAGCTGATGGCGGAGATCCAGCGGCTGTCCGGCCAGGAGACGGCCGGCATCGACGCGTGGGGTCCGCGCAGCTGACGTCACTCCGGGATGCCTTGGCCCAGCCGGGGACACCGCTGGCCGTCGTGATCGTGCCCGGAAAGTGCGCCGGCCTTGCCTGGCCGGGCGGCAGCTCACACCTCCCTGACGTCGCCGAGCTCCTCGAGCTCGAGACCCTCGGGCCACGGTGGGTCTGGTGGTCAGCGCGGCAGACCGCTCCCGCCCTGCTGGACGTCGGGCTGCGGCCGGCCAGGTCGTGGGACCTCGGCACCGTCGGCCGCCTTCTGCACGGGCTGCGCCGCGATGACGAGGGCGCGGTCTGGGCCGCGGCTCACGAGCTCTCGCAGCCCCCTGCCGGTCGTGATGCGCTCGACCTGTTCGACCTGCATGGCGAGTCCGGTGAGGCACTGCGCGACGACGGGCACCTCAGCCGCGAGTGGCTGCGCGGCGTGTCGACCCCTGCGGCGGCGCAGCGATGGGCTGAGCTCGCGCTCGCGCTGCACTCGCGTCAGGAGTCCTTCGCCCGGTCCTTGCCCGATCCGCGCCGACGTCCCACCGCGATCCCGATGGCGCTGCTCACCGCGCACGCCGAGTCCGGCGCGGCACTGCTCGCCGTCGAGCTCGAGCGCGACGGCCTGCCCGTCGACAGCGCGATCGCCGGTGCGCTGCTGACCGACGTCGTCGGGGCGCGACCGACGGACCTCGCTGACGAGCAGCGACAGCGGCAGGCGCGCGACGCCGCCGTACTCGCCCTCTTCCCCAGCGACCCGGTAGACCTCCGCAGCCCTGCGCAGGTGCGGTCCCTGCTCGCGCGCGTCGGTGTCGACCTGCCCGACACCAGGTCGTGGCGGCTGGAGCCCTACGCCGCGAGCTCCCCCGCGGTCGCTGCGCTGCTGGCCTGGCGCAAGGCGGAGCGGATGGCGACGACGTATGGCTGGCGCTGGCTCGACGAGAACGTCGGGGGTGACGGCCGGTTGCGCGGTACGTGGAGCTCCGCGGACGCGGCCGCCGGGCGCATGACCGCGCAAGCCGGGCTGCACAACCTGCCGACCGAGATGCGTACGGCGGTGCGGGCGCAACCGGGTCATCTGCTCGTCCGCGCTGACCTCGGGCAGATCGAGCCGCGCGTCCTCGCCGCCGTCTCCGGCGACCCCGCGCTGACGGCCGCCGCGCGAGAGACCGACATGTACGCACCGGTCGCCGCCGCTCTGCGCTGCGACCGGCCCACCGCCAAGGTGGCTGTGCTCGCGGCGATGTACGGCCAGACGTCGGGCACCGCGGGTGCAGCACTGCGTGACATGGACCGGACCTACGGCACCGCGATGGCCTACCTCCGCAGTGCAGAGGCGGCCGGGCTGAGCCGACGGGACATCCGGACGTACGGCGGGAGGTCGCTCCGCCTGACCGATCTGCCGGCCGGGGAGCCGGTCGGCGAGCACGTCGCGGTGTCGGGCGGGTACGGCCGGTTCGCCAGGAACGCGATGATCCAGGGCGCGGCAGCTGAGCTGTTCAAGGCGTGGGCGGTGACAGTTCGCAGCGGGCTGGTTGGGACCGGTGGGCAGATCGTGCTGTGCCTGCACGACGAGCTGCTGCTGCACGTGCCGGAGGCGATGGCGACCGAGGCCGGCGCGCTGCTGGTGCAGTCCTTGGAGCGGACGACGCAGTGGTGGGCCGCCGGCAGCGGAGTGCGCTTCGTCGCCGAGGTCACGACCGGCACGAGCTGGGCGGAGACGCACTGAGATCGAGTCAGTCCTGGTCGTAGCTGGCGAGCAGGGTGCCGGCACCGGCGAGGAACGTCGGGGTGAAGGCGCCGTCGACGACGTGGAAGAACTGCTCGTCGGCCGGTGACCAGCCGAACGCCGGAGCGGTCGTCGTGGTGGTGGTGGTCTCGGCGATCTCGAGGGTCTGTGCGAACTCGTTCATGACGTCTCCCGATCCGTGTCCCCGGAGCCCTTCCGGCTAGGTCTCGAACGCTAGGCAGGACGGCAGGGCCGGACGATCGTGCTGCCCGGCCACCACACGGTGCTGCGCCGATGGCCTGAGGGGGTGCTGGCCCCCCTTGGCGTGGCGTCCTCGTTTCGCATCGCAACGGGCACATGCCCCCGTACCGTTGCGCGGTGCGCAGATCCGGTCATCGGGACCTCGCTGTGGCGGTGACGCTCGCGGCGTGCATCGCGCTGCCCGTGGCTCTGCTCGCCTCCAGCCCGTCCGGTGCGACAGCGGCACTCGCGGTGACGCCGGCGGCGGCCGAGACCCGGCCCACGACCAAGCCGTCCTGCACGCCGGCGTCCCTGACCGCGCGTGCGGCTGCGGTGCTCGTCGTGGGACTCCCCGGCGTCACGACGGCAGCCGACCCCGCGGCGCAGCAGGTCATGGACCTGGGCATCAGCGGCGTCTTCCTCGCCGCCTCCAACGTGCGCAC
>JAVXVI010000053.1:0-25648 GCA_032230005.1 Actinomycetota bacterium
CGCTCGAAGCGCTGGAGGACACCCACGTTCGTCACCTTCCCTCGTCGCGGTGATCGTATCCGCGACGGGGATCACCCCCTGCTACCGTTGGCGCGCGCACTCGGGCGAGTGGCGGAATGGCAGACGCGCACGGTTCAGGTCCGTGTGTCCGAAAGGACGTGGGGGTTCAACTCCCCCCTCGCCCACTCCGAAGATCTTGTACGACGAAGGGCCCCGGCGCTGTGCGCCGAGGCCCTTCTGCCGTTGTGCGGATTACCCGATCGAGACGATCGTCCGGTCGGTCGCTCCGGAGTACTCGATGTAGCCGAGCCAGCGCTTCGTTGCGTCGAGGCCTGACCACGTCGCGGTCAGGTCGAGCGGAACCCCGATGGTGGCGCTTGCCGGGTTGGGCGCGACTGTCAGGTTGGCCGGCACCGCCGGCCCGCTCGGAACGGCCCAGCCGGTGAACCGGAAGACCCCGCCACCGGCGGCGGTGTCGAACCCGTTGACGTACGCCGTGTAGGTGCCGGCTGCCGGGGCGGTGAGGGTGACCTGCTCGTCACCCGAGGCGGACGCGCTCAGGTCGACCAAGGTGCTGCCCTGGTAGACGTACAGGTCCAGGTCGTCGGCGTTGTTGGCCGCGTCGACGTCGAACCGGGCGAGCGTCGTCCCGGTCGGAACCACGAGGTCGAACGCCTTGGTCGCAGCGCCCACGGCTGGCGGCGCGAACGGGCCGTTGCTGACCGAGCCGGGCTGCGGAGTTGCCCCCACGAGGCCGGTGACGGTCGAGCTCAGGGAGGTGGTGGAGCCGGGCGTGACCGAGAACGTCTTGGAGCCCGACGCGCCGGTGCCCGAGATCTCCGCGGGCGCCTTGATGGCCACGGGACGGACCGCGACCGGGATCCGGACCGTGTGCGTCTTGCTCTTCAGGGTGATGCTCCCCTTCGCCCAGCTCCCGAGGACGGCGGTGCTGCGGGTCAGCGTGAATCTGACTGCCTGCTTCGCCCCAGCAGCAACGGTGAACGAGGCCGGGCTGGCCGCGACGGAGAGGCCGAGCACCGAGGAGGTCACGGTGTACTTCTCTGCCACGGTAGACACGTTGGTCACGGTGCGGGTGACCGCGCGGGTGCCGGCCAGCGAGCCGACGGCCAGCGAGGCCTGGTTGAGGTCGGACCCGGAGACGGGCGGCAGCGTGTCGAAGGGTGCTGCGAAGTGCACGCCGAGGCTGACCATGTACGACCGGAAGTCGTTCGGGGCGGCATCGAAGACGAGGCCGGGGTCGGCCGCGCCGTTCGGCTGGACGAAGCCGGCGCCCTGCGCGAACGGGTCAGCCGACGACGCGTGGTCGCGCGCGGTCGTCATCAAGGCGGACTTCACGGCGGCCGGGGACCAGGTCGGGTGCAGTGCCTTGATCAACGCACCCAGACCGGCGATGTGCGGGGATGCCATCGAGGTGCCGGACAGGAAGTCGTAGCTGCGACCGTGGTTGAACGGCGGCGCGACCGCTGCCAGCACGCTGACGCCGGGAGCGGCGATGTCGGGCTTGAGGATGTCTCCGCCTGTGGTGGTGGACGGTCCACGGGACGAGAACTCAGCGACCTCGGGGATCTTGGTCGTTGACTCACCTGGGTTCACAGCGACGATCGCGGCCGTGGCAGCCGCCCCCGCATTGGCGATGTAGGACAGGATCGGACCTCGGGCTGTGACGGGAACGTGCACGGTCGGAACCGCGTGGAAGTCGCCGTCGAGCGAGTTGGGCGAGACGTTCGTGAGGACCATCGCCACCCCACCGGCGCGCTTGACCTCGAAGCTCTTGTCGATGCGAGCGTTGACGCCTCGATCGCACTGCACGAACTTGCCCGCGGTCTTGGCCGGGTCAAGCGTCCCGGCGAAGCAGAGCGCAGCGTCCGCAGCGGCGGCGGACGCGAGCTTGACGCTGGCAGCGGAGACGAACGGAGTCTGCGCCGGCAGCGCACCTGTCGTCGAAGCACCGACGAAGCGCTGTCCGTTTCCGAGCTGGATCGCCTGCTCGGTGATCTGGAAGGTGCTGGCTGCGGCTGTCGTCAGCCAGGGGCTGGGGTGGTCGAGCGTGCTGGCTCCGGGGCCGCTGTTACCTGCGGAGTTGGCGACGAAGATGCCCATGTTGGACGCGCGGCGGAAGGCCTGTTCGACCGAGTCGAGCGGGCTGGACTCCGTCGTCCCGCCGATGGAGTAGTTCAGGACGTCGACACCGTCAGCCACGGCGTCGTCGATGGCGGCGATCGAGTCGCTGTTGGTGCAGCCGGTCGTCGCGCCGGGCCTGGCTTCCCAACAGACCTTGTACATGGCCAGTCGGGCTCCAGGGGCCATGCCGGACACGGTGCCCATCGGGGTGCCGTCGATGGAGACGCCCGAAACGACGTTGCCCGCAGCGGTCGAGGAGGTGTGCGATCCGTGACCGGCGCCGTCACGCGGCGAGAGGTACTCCCCCTTGGCGATGTCCTGCTTGCCGAAGCCGTCGACGTAGTACCGGGCCCCGATCAGCTTGTCGTTGCAGTTCTGCGAGTTGAACTGCTCGCCTTGCACGCACGGTCCGAACCACTGGCCGCGCAGCCCGCTCGCAGGCACCGGCAGTCCGGCCGCGTCGCGCTTGAGCTCGGAGCCGGCGAACGACGGGCTCTCCGGCCAGATGCCGGTGTCGATGACGCCGATGATGACGCCCCTGCCCGCGTTGGACTGGCCGTCGAGCTTCGACCACAGCCCTCCGGACGCACCGAGCTGCAGGAAGTCGGAGGAGGGGGAGACCGCATCAGGCGTCCGGAGTGCGTCCTTCTCCAGGGAGAGGACACCTGCCGTACGGGCCAGCGCCGTCGCCTGAGCGGCGGTCACGTCGACGGCAACGCCGTTGGTGGCCACGGTGTAGTCGGCGAACTTGGTCGCGCCCGCTGCCCGGAGGGCGTCGTCATGCACGGAGGTCAGGTGCGCGCGCCAGCTGATGACCTCGGCGCGCGTCGGGTCGAGCTTCTTGCCGGCGTCCGGCCGGGTGCGGGGATAGCCCGCGACGGTGCCCTCGTAGCTGGCTGCGGGCTCGTCGGCGAAGGTCACGATGTAGCGACCTGCCCCCTGCGGGTGCTGCGCTGCCGCTTTCGCGGTCGCGGTCTTGGCAGTTCCGGCGCTGGCGGAGGGCGCGCTCAGCGCAAGGCCTCCGGCCACGAGCGCGAGTACGGCTGCCACGGACATCTTGCGGTGCAGAGAACTCCTGGCCGGACGTGAAACGGACATGATGGCCTTCCCTAGGCGTTCCTCCGTTGAAAACGCAAGGAGGCGAGGTCACCTTCGATCCGCCCAGTAGCCACGTCAAGGGGACAAGGGGGTCATGCTTACCTACCGTTCGGGGCACCGGGTGGCACGTCGCTAGCACTGACGGGTCATGTCGCGCCCGCCGCTCGGCCGTATGGAGCAGCCGCGAAACTGGCGCCGGACGGCAGCACGCACCGGGGTGGGCGGATCCCGATGCAGAAGACATGACAACGCCGTGCATCCAGCTCCAGTGCGACACCTGCGGCAATCCCGCGTTCCTCTACCGGCTCTACGGCACGACGGACGCGCTGTGCGCGGGCTGCTTCATCGCGGCGAACCCGCCGGAGCTGACGGTGCAGCGCCGACAGGGACGCACCCGCACGGCAGGCCCCCTCGTCGCCGGCTGCGTGCGGCGCATGCGCATGGCACCGCGGGCCACCGGCGTCCACCGCGTCGTGCGTCCGCCGCAGCGCTGGCTTTAGACGATCGCCCGGGTCCCTAGCGGGCCGGTCGGAGCATCGCGGGGTGCAGCAGCATGGCGGGTCCGCGCCGGTAGAGCGCAGCAGGGCGGCCGCCCTCGGGACCGACCGGTGCCGGGCGGCCGACCGGCTCGAGGAAACCGGGCGTGCCGGTGACCTTGCGGTGGAAGTTGCGCGGGTCGAGCGGCCGTCCCCACACCGCTTCATAGACGCGGCGCAGCTCGGCGACCGTGAGCTCCTCGTCGCAGAAGGCCGCAGCCAGCGGGGTGTACTCCAGCTTGGAGCGGGCCCGCTCGACGCCCGCGGCGAGGACGCGGGCATGGTCGAACGCGAGCCGGTCCGGATCGACGTCGTCGACCGGCACCCACGACACCGAGCGGGCGCCGCTGCCCGGGGCGGGAGCAGGGAGGTCGGGCGCGAAGACGAGGTAGGCGACGGAGACGACGCGCATGCGCGGATCGCGATGAGGATCACCGAAGGCGCCCAGCTGCTCGAGGTAGGCGGCGCTCCGTCGTACACCGGTCTCCTGCTCGAGCCGGCGCACGGCCGCGCGCTCCAGGTCCTCGTCGGGCTGCACGAAGCCGCCGGGGAGGGCGGCGAATCCCTGGAAGGGATGCGTCGCCCGCTCGACAAGCAGGACCGAGAAGCGTCCCTCGGTGACGGTCAGCAGCACCATGTCCACGGTCACGGCGAACGGCGGAAACGCGGTCGGGTCGTAGGCCGCGAGCCACTGCTGCTCGGCCTTCGGGATGCGTCTCACGGCAGCAGCTCAGCGGCCCAGCACGGCTCGCCCTTGGCCAGTCGACGGGCGTCCGCCGGTAGCTCCGCGAGTGATGTGGCGCACCGCTTTCTGGCGGCTTCGACGTCTTCGCCGGCGAGGGGTTGCTGCAGGAGCCTGGCGCCCTCGGGGAAGCCGTCGGGTTCGAGCCGGACCTGCTCACCGTCGGGAAGCCGGGCGGCCCACTTTCGGCCACCCACGGTTGCCTTGCCGGTCGACTTCTTCGCGACCGGACGCAGCGGTGCCTCGGGATCGTCGCTGTCGGCGATGGCGACCAGCTTGTACACGAAGCCGGCTGTCGGCGCACCGGAGCCGGTGACGACGGAGGTGCCCACGCCGTAGCTGTCCGCGGGGGTGGCTGCGAGTGCGGCGATCGAGTGCTCGTCCAGATCGCCCGTCACGACGACCTTCGTGTCGTGGGCGCCGAGCTCGTCCAGCAGCGCGCGGGCCCGGTGCGACTCCTGCACCAGGTCGCCGGAGTCGAGGCGAACGGCCCCGAGCTTCGGGCCGGCGACCTCGATGGCGTTGCGGATGCCCTGCTCCGTGTCGTAGGTGTCCACGAGCAGCGTCGTCTCTATGCCCTGTGTCTCCAGCTGGGCCCGGAACGCGGTCTTCTCATCGGCCGCCGCGAGGGTGAACGCGTGGGCGCTCGTGCCCGCGGTCGGGACGCCGTGCCGCCGACCGGCTTCGAGGTTGCTGGTGAGGGCGAACCCGGCGATGTAGGCCGCACGCGCGGCGGCGACAGCGGCCTGTTCCGACGTACGACGGCTGCCCATCTCGATCAGTGGCCGGCCCTGTGCCGCGATGACCATGCGGGCAGCAGCGGATGCGACTGCGCTGTCGTGGTTGACGACCGAGAGCACGAGAGTCTCGAGCAGCAGGCCCTCACCGAAGCAGCTCTCGACGGTGAGCACCGGCGAGCCGGGGAAGAAGGTCTCACCCTCGGCGTAGGCGGCGATGTCACCGCCGAGGACGCGGCCGTCGAGCCAGTCGAGGGTGCGCCTGCTGACTACGTCGTCGAGGGCGGCGAGCTCGGCCGGACCGAAGGTGAAGTCCTGGATGAGGGCGTGCAGCCGACCCTGACCGGCGACCACGCCGTACCGCCGTCCCGGTGGCAGCCGGCGGGCGAAGACCTCGAACACCGCACGGCGTCCCGCCAGTCCTGACTGGAGTGCAGCGTCGAGCATCGTCAGCTCGTACCGGTCGGTGAGCAGGGCGGTCGACAATCCGGCTCCTTCTCGTCCGCTCGACGCTAACAGCGCTAGGCAGCAGACTGGCGTCGTGCCCGAGCTGCCCGAGGTCGAAGCGCTGGTCGCCTTCCTCCGTGAGCACGCGGTCGGCCGGGTGGTCGCGCGGATCGACGTGGCGGGGATCGAGGTGCTGAAGACCTACGACCCGCCGGTGACGTCCCTGGCGGGGCTGGAGATCACCGGGGTCACGCGGCACGGCAAGTTCCTCGACCTCGACGTGTCCGGTCTGCACCTGGTCATCCACCTCGCTCGCGCCGGCTGGTTGCGCTGGAGCGACAAGCTCTCGCCGGTGCCGCCGCGGCCGGGCAAGGGGCCGTTGGGACTGCGCGTGCACCTCGATGACGGAAGCGGCTTCGACCTGACCGAGGCGGGGACCCGCAAGCGGCTCGCGGTCTACGTCGTGCGCGATCCGGCGCTGGTCCCGGGGGTTGCGCGGCTCGGTGTCGACCCGCTGTCGCCGGAGTTCACCCTGGAGACGTTGACCGGGCTGCTCGCCGACGAGCGTGGCCAGGTGAAGGGCGTGCTGACCAACCAGTCCTTGATCGCCGGCCTCGGCAACGCCTACAGCGACGAGGTCCTGTGGGAGGTCCGGCTGTCGCCGTTCAAGCCCGCCCGCAACCTGTCCGCGGAGGACGTGGAGCGGCTGCACACGGCGATCGTCGAGACCTTGCGTGGAGCGGTGCAGCGGGCGGAGGGGCTGGCCGCGAAGGACCTCAAGTCGGAGAAGAAGATGGGGCTCAACGTGCATGCGCGCACCGGGCTGCCGTGCCCGCGCTGCGGCGACACGATCCGTGAGGTGTCCTTCGCCGACAAGTCGCTGCAGTACTGCCCGACCTGCCAGACCGAGGGCAAGCCCCTGGCCGACCGCCGCCTGTCCCGACTCCTGAAGTAGGCCTGACGCGCGTCGTCGCCGACCAGAGATGCACCAGATCGTCGTCGGCGGCAGCTGGCTGGCCCTCGTGGAGCACAAGTGGTGCATCTGCGGTCAGGCGGTTGGCGGGGCAGTGGGATGCTCGGGGGGTGCGGGTGGACGAGGTGGCCGATGCGTTTCTGCTGGACGTCCGGGAGGACGACGAGTGGACCGAGGGGCACGCACCGCAGGCGGTGCATGTCCCGATGTACGACGTGCCGCAGCGGCTGGATGTCCTCCCGGCCGAGGGACCGATCGCTGTCATCTGCCACGTCGGGGCCCGCTCCGCGCAGGTCGCGCACTGGTTGCGCGCGCAGGGCTTCGATGCGCACAACGTCGACGGCGGGATGATCGCCTGGGCCGCTGCGGGGCTCCGCATCGAGAGCACGAGCTCGGCCGAAGGGTCCGCCGGGTGACGGGTCGCTGGCGGATCCTCGCGCTCCCGCCGCTGCCGAAGGAGCTGCTCGAAGGGCTGTTCGGCGACGAGCGCGCTGAGGTGGTCGTCCCCGCCGAGCGGACACAGGCGGCTGTCGAGGCACTGCTGCCCGACGCCGACATCGTCATCGGTGACTGGTCGGGTGGCTTGCGCGTCGATGCGCCGGGACCTCACGTGTGCTTCGTGCAGCAACCCAGCGTGGGGGTCGATGCGGTCGACCTCGAGGCATGCACAGCAGCCGGCGTGCCGGTCGCGAACTGCGCCGGCGCCAACACCGTCAGCGTCGCTGAGTGGTGCGTGTCCGCGACGCTTGCACTCCTGCGCAAGACCGTTCCCGCCGACACCGCCGTACGACGGGGCGACTGGCCGCAGACCGAGATCGGCGGTCGCGAGCTGGCCGGCAGCACAGTCGGCGTCATCGGCATGGGACCGATCGGCGTCTGCGTCGCGCGGATGTTCGGCGCGTTCGACTGCACCGTGCAGTACTGGTCGCGCAGCCGGCACGACGACGCACCCGCGGACTACGTCGAGCTGGACGACCTGGTCGCCACGAGCGATGTGATCGTCGTCGTCATCGCCCTCGGACCGCAGACCCGGCGACTGCTCGACGGCCGCCGGCTCGGGCTGTGTAAGCCCGGGGCCCTGCTCGTCAACGGCGCGCGCGGTGAGGTGGTCGACGAGACCGCCCTCGTCGACGCGCTGACTGCCGGCCGCCTCGGTGGAGCCGCCCTCGACGTCTTCACCGTCGAGCCGCTGCCGCAGGACGCACCGTTGCGAGATGCCCCGAACGTGCTGCTCTCGCCCCACATGGCGGGATCGAGCAGCCAGGCCGCTGGTCGCATCGTCGGACAGACCACCGCGAACCTGCGGCGTGCTCTCGACGGCGAGCCGGTCGTCGACGTCGTGAACACCGTCGACCCCGTCGTACGCCGTCACTGACGTCACGCATGTCACCCCGAAAGCCAGCGCGGGCAGGCACGATGACGCTGTGACTCCGGTGCAGGTCGTTGCTCATCGTGGGTCGTCCGCCGCACATGCCGAGCACACCCTCGCGGCGTACGAGCTGGCCATCGAGGAGGGCGCGGACGCTCTCGAGTGCGATGTCCGGCTCACCCGCGACGGCGTCCTCGTCTGCGTGCACGACCGCAAGGTGGATCGCACCTCGGACGGCCGCGGTGTGGTGTCGACCCTCGAGCTGGCTGAGCTGGCCGAGCTGGACTTCGCGTCCTGGAAGGCCTCGCAGGGCGACCGGCTGCTCGAGGCCGACTGGGAGGAGGTCGATCGGGACCGGTCCCGTGTCCTGACCCTCGAGCGGCTCCTGCAGCTGGCCCTCGACCACGAGCGTCCCGTCGAGCTGCACATCGAGACCAAGCACCCGACCCGGTACGGCGGACTGGTGGAGCGAGCCCTCGTCGACCTGATGGAGCGCTACGGCGTGGCGCGGCCGTTGAGCAAGTCGGTGTCCCGGGTCACGGTGATGAGCTTCGCTCCGACGTCGCTGCGGCGGGTGCACGCGATGGCGCCATCCGTCCCGACCGTCCTGCTGATGGACAGGGTGCCGGTGCGCTACCGCGACGGGACCCTGCCGCCGCGGGTCACCATCGCAGGGCCCTCGCTGGCGATCCTGCAGGCCCATCCCGGCTACGTCGAGCGCGTGCAGTCGGCCGGGCACCGCGTGCACGTCTGGACCGTCGACTCCGCAGAGGACATCGCGGCTGTCCTCAACCTCGGAGTCGACGCAGTGATCAGCAACCACCCGGCTCGGGTGCTTCGTCAGCTCGGTCGCGTATGAGCCCGACGCGTGGACCTCTCATGGCTCGCCTGGTCGAGATCGTGACCGGCTTCGGCGCGATGGTCGACGTCCCGCAGCTGCTCGAGCAGATCTCCGACGACGCGCGTGACCTGCTCACGGCGGTGGGCGCCGGAGTGGCGATTCGCGACGGTGACCGGCTGACGATCGCCGCAGCGAGCGAGGCACACCGGCACCTGGTAGGCCGATCGTTCCCGATCGCGGGCAGCGCTGTCGGGGTGCTCGTCGAGTCCGGCCGCCGGTCCATGGCCGCTCAGGGCGGCGGGTTCGTGACGCTGGCCGAGGACCTGTTCCATGGCCAGCCGATGCGGCTGTTCGTGGCACTCACCCGGGCCGATGGCGCGTCAGCAGGAGCTCTGTACGTCGCGCGGCAGGAACCGCTCAGCTCCGACGAGTTCGAGGCGCTCGAGCTCCTCGCCGCGCATGCAGGGGCCGCGCTGCACACGGCTGAGGTGTTCGCGAAAGCGAAGGAGCTCGAGGAGGCCAAGGACCTGTTCCTGGCCATGGCCAGTCACGAGCTGCGCACGCCTCTGACGGTCCTGCGCGGCTTCGCCGAGACCCTGATCAACCACTGGGATGCCCTCGAGGACGTCGGCAAGCGCGAGATCGTCGCGACCATGCTCGCTCGGACGAGCGCGATGACGGCGCTGGTCGAGCAGCTCCTGCTCGGCTCCCGGGCCGGCATCGGGGTCGAGGTCACGAACCGGCCGTTCGACCTGGCTGCGGCTGTCCGTGTTGCGGCGTCCGCCGTCGCCGGTTCCAGCGACGAGCACCCGTTGCTGGTCGCCGCGGACGGCGTCATCATGGCCCGTGGCGACGAGGCCACCGTGGACGCGATCCTGGGGCAGCTGGTCGAGAACGCGATGAAGTACTCGCCCGAGGGCGGGCCCGTCGAGATCGCCGTGCGCCGGGATGGCGAGGAGGCAGTGCTGTCCGTCGCCGACGCCGGGGTGGGCATCGCCGAGGAGGACCTGGGTCGCGTCTTCGACCGGTTCGTGCGGTCCACCCCGCAGGACCGAGCAGGGGTGCCAGGTGTCGGGGGCGTCGGGCTCGGGCTGTGGATCGTGAAGCGCTACGTACAGGCGCAGCGAGGGCGGGTGGTCGCGCTCCGCCGACCCGGTGGCGGGACGGTGATCGAGGTCCGGCTCCCGGCCGGTTGAGGGGTCGGTCACATCGTCCTATCCCGTCCGTTACACCTCGGTCTCCGCGGGCAGAACGTCCCTGGACCACACTCGACGGCCGGGAGGTGAGTACGACGAGCAGCCTGCTCGTGCCGCACTCCGCCCCCAGTGCGTCTCTTGCCCGTCACCGGCTGGTCGACGAGCTGCGGGCCCGCGGTGTGGCCAACCAGGTCGTCGACGACGCAGCTCTGGTGATGTCGGAGCTGGTCGGCAACGCCGTCCGGCACGGCGCCCCGCTCGCCAACGGCCAGCTCCGGGTCGGCTGGGTGGTCAACGACTCCGTCGTACGCATCGAGGTCTCCGACGGCGGCCGCGGTCCGCTCCGCCACGAGGTCATCGAGCCACTGCCGGGTGGCGGGTCAGCCGACGCCGAGTCCGGCCGTGGCCTCGCGATCGTCGCGCTGCTGACGGCGAGCTGGGGCAGCGCCTTCGACTCCACGTCCGCTGTCGTCTGGGCGGATGTGCCGCTGCGCCAGTCCGACGAGCTCGAGGCCGAGGCCGACTCCGAGCGTCGCCAGGAGGCCTGAGGCCTCTAGGGTTCCGGGACCGACCGATCCCGGGAGTCCTGATCAGCAGCCGCCGCAAGAGCCGTCCCCGTCCGTCCGACCGGGAGGACCGCCGGTTCGTCGCGAGGCCGTTTGCCGGGCGGGTCGACGAGACCGACTGGGTCGCCCTGCGAGAGGTCGTGCCCGCCGCCACTGCGCCGCTGTCCCTCAAGGACGAGCCTGACCGCGAGGTCGTGCTGTCGACGGTGCTGCCGCTGGCCTGGCCGGCCATGGTCCGCGCCGATGGCCGGATCTACCTCGGCCTCCAAGTGGCGAGCCGCTCCGGCGACGTGAGCCGCGATCTCGCGGCGGCACTCGAGCTCGCGCTGACCACCGATGTGGGCAACCCGGTCCAGCTGGTCGGCCTGCCCGGCCCTGGCCCGCGACTGCAGGACCTGCTCGAGGACGCCCCGCTCGACATCACGGTGCACTCCGGCTTCGACTACTGGATCGAAGGGACGGAGCCCACCGAGGACGTGGCTGCCTCCATGGAGCGGGCCAACGGGACGGTGGTCCCGACGGTGCGGCTGTCCGGCGTCCAGTCGGCCTACTGGTGCCGGATGAAGGAGCGGACCCACCTTCGGTGGGTCCTGCCCGAGGACGAAGACCGGCTGCTTGATGCCCTCGCGCGGATCGCGGCCGCCGACGGCCTGGGCATCGGGCCGGACACCCGCTACGTCGGCGCCTTCCGCGCGCACGGGCTGCTGGTGCCGGTCTGGGACCTGCCCTTCGACCGCGAGGCGCCGGAGCTGGAAGAGCCGGTCGCGGCCTTGCGCACGAAGCTGGACGCGGCACTCGCGACCACCGACCCGCTCTCGACGGACGAGCGGCGGTCACGGGCTGGGCTGATGAGCCGTCAGCTCACGCTGCGCTGAGGCTCCCGCAGGTCAGTCGTTCGGGAACGGTGGCGGTCCGAGAATCTCGATCCCGCCGTTGTCCTGGCCCGACTTCGCGATCAGGCCGAAGTCGACGACCCGCTTCGAGCCGGCGAGCGGCTCGCTCGCGCCCAGGTAGAAGCCCTGGCACATCCCGGGCGTCTGCAGGCAGAGCATCGTCGCGGTCTCGCTGACGACCAGGAAGGCGTGCGGGACGTTGCGCGGCGCGATGACGAGACCCCCGGCGCCGATGGTCCGCTCCTCGCCGTCCATGTGCATCAGCACCTCGCCCGCGACGAGGTAGAGCGACTCCTCGCTGTCCGGGTGAGTGTGCAGCGGGGTGCGCTTGCCCTTCTCCATCACGGCCTCGAAGAGCAGAAACGCACCCAGGGTCTCCTCGGACCTGGCCAGCCAGGTGTGCACCCCGCCGCCGTAGAACCAGCGCTGCTCGGCCTCTGCCCGGGAGCGCAGCAGAGCCGGAGCGATCTGTGACACCGTCATCGCCATCTTTCCTCTCGTGGTACTTAAGTCCCATGACGGACACTGGAGTACCATCACGCTTGTGTCAACCCCTTACCTGCAGGCTGGGCGTCAGAACCAGAAGCTGCGCACGCGGGCCGCGCTCGTGACCGCTGCCCGCGACCTCGTCGCCGCGGGCGAGACGCCCACCGTCGAGGCGGCGGCAGAGCAGGCCGCGATCTCGCGCACGACGGCCTACCGCTACTTCGCGAACCAGCGTGAGCTGCTGCTCGCAGCCCACCCCGAGACGGGGGTGGCGTCGTTGCTGCCCACGCCGCCTCCCGTCGGGACACCGGCGCGCCTCGACGCAGTTCTCGCGGCCTTCACCGGCCTGGTCCTCGAGACCGAGGCCCAGCAGCGAACGATGCTGCGACTGTCTCTGGAGATGACCGCCGAGGAGCGCGCGTCGCTCCCGCTTCGCCAGGGTCGCGGCATCGGCTGGATCGGGGAGGCGCTCGAGCCACTGCGCGGCCAGCTGACGGACGACGAGCTGCACCGCCTGACCCTGGCTGTCCGCAGCGTCACGGGGATCGAGGCGCTGGCCTGGCTGACCGACGTGGCCGGGTTGTCGCGGGAGGAGGCCGCCGCGTTGATGCGGTGGTCTGCGCAGGCGTTGTTGCGGGCCGCGACGACCGACCTGCCGCTACCCGCGGCGACGTCCAAGCGGTCGCGCCGCCGTACCTAGCCCTCGAGCGGGTCGCGCAGCACCGGGCAGGACATGCACCGCGGGCCGCCTCGGCCGCTGCCCAGCTCGCTGCCCGAGATGCGCACGACCTCGATCCCGGCCTTCTCGAGCCGGTCGTTGGTCTCGGTGTTGCGCTCGTAGGCCACTACCAGCCCTGGGCGCAGCGCGAGGGTGTTGTTGCCGTCGTCCCACTGCTCGCGCTCGGCGGTGACCGGGTCGAGCCCGGTGTCGATGACGCGCAGGCCGTCGACCTTCATGGCGATGGCGGCCGCCTCCAGGAACGGCATCGGGTCGGCCACGTGCAGACCGTCGCCGTCGGCCGTGACCGTGTAGGCGGCCAAGGTGTCCGCGACCGCGGGGAACATCACGACCGCGTCGACGTCGACCATGGTGCAGATGGTGTCGAGGTGCATCGTCGCGCGCTCCTGCGCGATCGGAACCGCGAGCACAGCCGTCGCGACGCCGGCCGAAAAGGCGCGCAGCGCGAACGCCTCGACACCGGCCGGGGTCGTGCGCTGACCCACCCCGACAGCGATCACGCCGGGCGCCATGAGGAGCACGTCGCCGCCCTCGAACCATGCCTCCTCACGACTGCCGCCGTACAGCAACGGGGTTCCGGCGAACCGCGGGTGATGACGGTAGATCGCACCGGTCAGGGACGTCTCGCGCCGACGTGCTCGCATCGACGGCGCGGTGACGGCGACGTGGTCGTCGACCCATACCGACGAGTCACGGGTGAACAGCAGGTTCGGCAGCGGCGGGACGACGAACTCGCCGCGACCCGCCATCCGGGCGACCACCCCCTCCGGCCCGAGGTGCGGGAGCTCCTCGTGCGTCAGCCCGGCGGCGACGACGCGGGCCAGCTCGTCGCTGGGCAGCCCGAGCAGGACCTGACGGAGTACGGCGGCGAGCGAGGGCCCGACCACGGTGGGGGCGACCACCGCGTGGACGACCTCGGCCCGGGCCTCGGCGTCCTCGAGGGTCTGCTCCAGCAGCTCGGACAGGTACAGCACCTCGACGCCGCGGTCCCGCAGCGCCTCGGCGAACGCGTCGTGCTCCTCCTGCGCACGCGCCACCCACGGCAGCCCGTCGAACAGCAGGTCCGCGACGTTGCGGGGAGTCAGCCGCTTGAGCTCGGCACCCGGCCGGTGCAGAAGGACAGTGCGCAGCGGCCCGACCTCGCTGGTCACCTGGTGCTGCGCTGCCGATGGCACCGCGCAACCCTAGGCCCAGGGCGACTGCCGGTGCTTCACTCCAGCGTCGGACCGGGAGGGGGCTGTCGTGCGGCGCACCGACTGGATCACCCTGCCCGGGACCGGTGGGCCTGAGCAGGAGCGGCTGGCGGAGTCGCCTGCGCCTTCATCGCCGTGGCGGCAGTGGGGTCCTTACGTCGCGGCGCGGCAGTGGGGCACGGTCCGCGAGGACTACAGCGCCGACGGCGACGCGTGGCTGCACTTCCCCTTCGACGTCGCGCGCTCTCGCGCCTACCGGTGGGGCGAGGACGGCCTCGCCGGCATCTCCGACCGCTGGCAGCACCTGTGCCTCGGCCTGACGCTGTGGAACGGCAAGGACCCGTTCCTGAAAGAGCGGCTGTTCGGCCTGAGCAACCACGAGGGCAACCACGGCGAGGACGTGAAGGAGCACTGGTGGTCGCTGGACGCGACCCCCACGTCGTCGTACCTGCGCTGGCTCTACCGCTACCCGCAGGCGGAGTTCCCGTACGAGCAGCTGCGGCAGGAGAACGCAGCGCGTGGCCGCCGCGATCCCGAGTACGAGCTGGCGGACACCGGCGTCCTCGAAGGCGACCGGTTCTTCGACGTCGAGGTGACCTACGCGAAGTCTGCGCCGGACGACATCTGCATGCTGATCCGGTCCGTGAACCGCGGACCCGAAGCGGCCGAGCTGCACCTGCTGCCGACGCTGTGGTTCCGCAACACCTGGGCCTGGGGACGCGACGACCGCAGACCACAGCTGCAGCGGGTCGACGGACCGCCTGGCCTCTCGGTGATCCAAGCCGACCACTCCACCCTCGGCCGCTACTGGCTGGCCGCCGAGGGTGCCCCACCGCTGCTCTTCACGGCCAACGAGACCAACACCGCGCTGCTCTACGGCAGGCCGAACCCCACCGCGTACGTCAAGGACGGCATCAACGACCACGTCGTGAGCGGCGCCGCGACGGTCGACCCGTCGGGGCAGGGCACGAAGGCGTCCGCGTGGTACCGCGACGTGCTCGACCCCGGTGAGGAGCTGACGGTCGTCCTGCGGCTGTCGACCACGGCACCGACAGCTGCGAGCCTCGAGGACGCGGTCGTCGTCGTGGAGCGCCGCCGGCATGAGTCGGACGAGTTCTCCGACGCGCTGTCACCACCGGGCACCAGTCGCGAGGCGAAGCTGGTTCAGCGACGGGCCGTCGCCGGGCTGCTGTGGGGGCGGAAGGCCTACCGCTACGAGGTGCGCGAGTGGCTCGAGGGCGACCCGACCCAGCCACCCCCGCCTGAGGCGCGACGCACTGCGCGCAACAGCCACTGGCAGCACCTCTACAACGCCGACATCATCTCGATGCCGGACGAGTGGGAGTACCCCTGGTACGCCGCGTGGGACCTGGCGTTCCACACCGTGCCACTTGCGTTCGTCGACCCGGCGTTCGCCAAGGAGCAGCTCGTCCTGCTGTGCCGGGAGTGGTACATGCACCCGGACGGGCAGCTGCCGGCGTACGAGTGGGAGCTCGGCGACGCCAACCCGCCGGTCCACGCCTGGGCCGCGTGGCGGGTCTACAAGATCGACGCGCGCAACAGCGGCGTCCCGGACCGCGAGTTCCTCGCCCGGATCTTCCACAAGCTGCTGCTGAACTTCAGCTGGTGGGTCAACCGCAAGGACGCCGGCGGCTCCAACGTGTTCGAGGGAGGCTTCCTCGGGCTGGACAACATCGGGCTGTTCGACCGCAGTGCGCCGCTGCCGTCGGGGGGCCGTCTCGAGCAGTCCGATGCGACCAGCTGGATGGCGATGTTCAGCCTCAACATGCTGGCGATCGCGCTGGAGCTGGCGCGGGCGGATCGTGCCTACGAGGACGTCGCGACGAAGTTCTTCGAGCACTTCCTCGCCATCGCGCACGCCACCACTGCCGAGGGCGGCCGCGGGGTTGCGCTGTGGGACGAGGAGGACGGCTTCTTCTACGACGTCCTGCACCAGACCCGCGACGGCGTGTCTGCCGCCGAGCGACTGAAGGTCCGGTCACTCGTCGGGCTGCTGCCGCTCTTGGCCGTCGAGACCCTTGACCCGGAGGTGTTCGAGGAGCTGCCCGACTTCGCCGACCGGGTGCGGTGGTACGTCAAGAACAGACCGCACCTTTGCACCAACGTCTTCACCGTCAACGCGCCGGGTCAGGGCGAGCGGCGGCTGCTGTCCCTCGTCGCCCCCGACCAGCTGCGGCGGGTGCTGCACCGCATGCTCGACGAGGACGAGTTCCTCTCGCCGTACGGCGTCCGTTCGCTGTCAGCAGCGCACCGGGAACCCGTGCGGCTGGAGATCGACGGGGCGCTGCACGAGATCGACTACGAGCCGGCCGAGTCGGTGACGCCGATGTTCGGCGGCAACTCCAACTGGCGCGGGCCGGTGTGGATCCCGGTCAACTTCCTGCTGGTCGAGGCGCTGCGGAAGTACCACCACTACTACGGGCCGAACATCGCGGTGCCGTTGCCGTCCCAGGGCGGGCATGCCGTCGACCTCGGCGAGGTCGCCGACGACCTCTCGCGCCGGCTGCTGCGGCTCTTCCTGCCAGGGGCGGACGGCTGGCGGCCGTCCGACGGGCCGGACCTGCGCCGTGGGGACCCGGCGCTGTGGAGCGCTGACCCGACCTTCTACGAGTACTTCCACGGCGACACCGGCAGCGGTCTGGGCGCGAGCCACCAGACCGGGTGGACGGCTCTGGTGGCCAAGCTCATCCGGCAGATGGGACCGGATATCTGAGCCGATTTCTGCTGATCGACTGACGCGGGCGGCTGGTCCCGAGAAGATGCGCGCGACACCGCGCCGGCGGTGCCGCGGGGCCTGGGGGTTGCCTTGAGCGGACGCGAGACCATTCGGGTGCCCGGCGCCGTTGCGCCTGCAGCCGATGACCACGAGCCCACGGGTGCGCAGGGCGACCTGACGCCGGAGCTCATCGCCGCGGACCACTGGACCGACGCCATGCTCGCCGCGGCGGGCATCCCTGTCGTCGAGGTGCCGTTCGTATCCATCGGTGGCGGCATCGGCTCGTTCGTCACAACGGACTACCTGCGCATCGCGGGGGTCGGCAAGGACCAGCTGCGGGTGCTGGGCAACAACGACACGCCCTGGTCGACGTACGAGTACCTCACCCGCAACTCGCAGATCCCGCGCACCGAGCGGCTGCGGTCTGACTCCGCGTCGACGCCGGACTGCATCTGGGGCTTCCCCAGCTACGCGGTGCGGGAAGCCCTGGCGGCAAAGGGGTTGAAGGCCAAGCTCGCCCCGCTGTGGAACGTCATGACCGAGCCGATCTTCGCCGACTACTACACGCCGAAGGCCGGACAGGCGTTCCAGACCATGGAGAAGGAGGCCGAGCGGGTCGGCTACTTCGACTACTTCGACAAGGGGCTCGTCCGGATGGTGCGCAAGCGCCAGGGCGGCGGCTACTTCACGATCCTCACGCCACCTGCCGGTGCCAGCGCCACGAAGCGCGTCGCCTACAAGAGCCGGTGGGTGCACATCGCTGTCGGCTACCCGGGCCTGAAGTTCCTCGACGACCTGCAGACCTACCGGCAGAAGTACCAGGACTACACGCACGTCGTGAACGCCTACGAGCCGCACGAGGCGGTCTACGAGGAGCTGCTGCGCAAGCCGAGCACCATCGTCCTTCGCGGTGGCGGCATCGTCGCGTCGCGCATCCTGCAGCGGGTCATCGACGACCGCGACCACAAGGGCGCTCAGACGCAGATCCACCACGTCTTCCGCACCTACATCACCGGCTCGCACGGGCCGAGCATCTTCATGCGCCGCAAGGGCGCCGACGGCTGGGCCTTCCAGGGGTTCAACTACCCGAAGTCGGTGTGGGGCGGTCAGCTCAAGAGCCGGATGCGCAAGCTCGAGGGCGAGGAGCGGGCCAAGCTCTACAAGACGATCGGCGGCACCAACACCCCTGTGCGCCGGCTGTGGCAGGAGCAGCTCGCCCGCGGCCGCAAGGAGGGCTGGTACCGCACCCACACAGGCGAGGTCGACTCCGTCGTACCCGCTGAGGGCGGCGGCACCATCACCCGCATCAAGACCAAGGACGGCCTGCTCGAGCTGCCGGCCAGCTACATCATCGACGGCACGGGACTCGAGGCCGACATCGCCGAGCACCGGTTGCTCGCCGACCTGCTCGAGCACAGCGGCGCTGGGCGCAACCCGATCGGCCGGCTCGACGTCGAGCGGACCTTCGAGGTGCGCGGCACCCACAACGGCGACGGCCGCGTCTACGCGTCCGGGACGGCCACCCTCGGTGGCTACTTCCCGGGAGTCGACACGTTCCTCGGCCTGCAGATCGCGGCTCAGGAGATCGCCGACGACCTCGCCCGGCAGGGCTTCGGCAAGCGCATCGGTCCGCTCCGGTCGACCACGCAGTGGTTCCGCTGGGCCCGCGGCCGGAAGATCTGAGAGGGCGACGTGCTCCCCACCCTGATGGGCCGGATCCAGACCCGCATCTTCGTGATCGCCGTCATCGGCGGGCTGTGGGCGATCGTCATCGGCCCCCTGCTGCCGGGCGCCGGCACGACGTCGGACAAGTACAAGGCGATGTACGGCGTGCTGCTGATCGTCGGCGTCGTGGGCATCGTCTGGGAGCTGATCTACCACGGCCTGATGCAGTTCCGGTGGGAGAAGGACTGGCCGACGCTGTTCGGTCTGGTGACCGCTGTCCCCGAGGGCATCGTGGCCTACTTCGTCGCCCGCAGCGGTGTGCTGTCGTCGACCGAGCACATCTCGGTCGCGGCCTTTGTCGTCGGCTTCGGTACGACGTGGCTCGTGACCTGGCTCTGGGTCAACGGGCCGATGCGCATCTTCACGGTGCACTGGCGCTTTCGCGGCGGACGGCTGATCTGACGAAGGGGACGGGCATGGACGCTGGCACCTGGCGGGTGCAGCTCGCTGCGGGGGACGGGCTGGTGGTCCGCTCCGGCGGTTCGCTGCTGCTCGCGCTGCCCAAGGGAGATCTGCAGGAGGCCTTCGTCGACGCGCTACGGGCAGCGGTCGATGCCGTCGTACGCGCCGAGTCCGATGCGCCCGGCCGCAAGCTGGCCCGCACCGTTGCCGGCCTCGTCGCCGCCGCCGACGACGACGAGGTGCCGCCGCTGGTTGTTGCGGCGGCGCTGGACGACGGACTGGCCCTGCTGCTGGTGGGCGACGTCGACGTCGAGATCACCGGCGTCGACGGAACGGTCGAGGCGCTGTCCGGCCGTGACGCGTCGACGTGGGTGGACAAGGTGGTGCGCGGCGAGTTCGCCGGGGTGACCGCCCGCGTGCATGGCGCGGCCGAGCTCGATGCGCGCAGCGACTTCGGCAGCGGAGCGGTGCGTGCGGGCGGCTTCCGCCTGCTCCCCACCGGGGCTGCTCTCGTCGTACGCGCCCCGGCTCTCGCCGCGGCGTTGGACGAGCCGACGAACGTCAGCGTGGTCGCACCGGAGGACGTCGCTTCCGCCCCGCGGCAGCGTGCGCCGGAGCCGGTGCCGGAGCAGGCCGCGAGCTTCGTCTCGGTGTCGCTGGCTGAGCCGCTTCCGCCGGCGGAGCTGACGCCGCTGCCGGTGCTCGACGAGCCCGCCGTGGTCGACGCCGGTGCGGTGCAGGTGCAGGGCATCGTCTGCTCCCGCGGGCACTTCAACGACCCGACGAGCATCTACTGCGCGACCTGCGGGATCTCGATGGTCCACCAGACGCACAACCTGGTGCCGGGTCCGCGACCGCCGCTCGGGGTCGTCGTGCTCGACGACGGATCGGTGTTCCCCCTCAACGAGGACTACGTCATCGGTCGCGAGCCGGACAACGCCGCGGACGTGCGCGCGGGACGAGCGCTGCCCCTTGCGCTCGAGGATCCCGAGGCGACGGTCTCTCGCGAGCACGCGAAGATCCTGCTGCAGGGCTGGGACGTGCGGATCGTGGACACGTCATCGAACGGGACGTACGTCGCCAAGCCCGGCGACGCGGACTGGACCCGGCTGCCGGCCGGTGAGCCCATGACGATCGTCCCGGGCACTCGGCTGACGATGGGCAGCCGCAGCCTCGTGTTCGACTCCTACCGCAAGCACTGACCCCCGCCCACCGCCGCCGCGGATCAGGTTGGAGAGCGGATACGCCGGAAATCCGGCCGCAGGCTCTCCAACCTGATCACGAAGGGGTTCGGGGGCCGCGTCGGTGCCGCGCGTGGCGGGTCAGGTGAGGTCGGTGTCAGGTGAGGTCGGTGTCAGGTGAGGTCGGTGTCGTCGTCTTCGTCATCCATGAGCGGGCGGCGGCGGGGGCCGGAGTCGCCGGTCGGCACGACCATGGCGGCCAGCAGGACGAAGAAGACCAGCACGATGCCGGCCGTCGCCGCGAGTGCGGGCGACGTCCCGGACGCCGAGGTGGCGACGACGAGGTCGATGTCCGCGGCCACCTCGCGGTCGCCGCACCGAGCCCGCGCCGTGTGGCGGCCGACGGGCAGGTCAGGGACCTTGAGCACCGTCACGAACGTGCCGTCGTCAGCCGCCGTCGCAGTGCCGGCTGGCAGCGTGTCGACCGAGAGCGTCACGGTGCTGCCCGGCGGGCAGCTGCTCCCGGCCAGGCGAGCCGTACCACCGGGCAGTGAGGAGGGCGCGCCGAGCGAGAGGACGGCGAGCGCGCCCGCGCCACTCGTCGTGCCGCCGATGGCGGTGCCCACTGGCGCGTCGGGCGAGGTGGCCGGGGTCGGGGTGTCGACGAACGGCAGCGCCACGGGGGCGCTGGTGCGGGTGATCCGCGGTAGCGGCGGCGTGCCCCGCGGACTGGGGACTGTCGTCGCGGGCGCGCTGGGAACGGGCGGGAGTACGACGGGGCCGCTGGACCCGGCTGGCGCGGGGGACGGGGCCGCGGGCACCGACGGTGCCGGCGGTGAGGGGGCCGGTGATGACGGGCTCGGAAGCGCGGCCGGGGTCGGGGACGTGGTCGGGCTCGGCGGCGGCGCGGGCACCGGGGCGGGGGCAGGTACCGGCGAGGGTGGGATCACGACCGGCGGCGGCGGGATGACGACCGGCGGGCTCGCCGGGATCGTGGCGGTCGGGGTCGCTGACAGGGTCGGGCTCGGCACGATCGTCGGTGACGGCACGGGTGCGACCACCGTGATCAGCGCGGTCGGCGCGCTGCTCGGGATCGTGGCGCCCGTGACGGTGCCCCCGACGACGGCCAGGTAGCCACCGGGCACGGTGCTGGTCGTGACGTCGAAGGACTGCTCGACGAACCCGATTCCAGGGACGGAGGCGTTGACCGGGAACGTGAGCAGGTTGCCGACCTGCAGGGGGTCGGCCGTCGTCACGCCGCTCGCGGAGCCGGGAACGTAGCTGAAGCCCGCCGGCAGAGCGGCCGTGATCGACGTCAGCGGGACAGCGACGTCACCGGGGTTGCTGATGCGCACGGTGTAGCCGTTGGTCCCGCCGGGCGGGGACGTCGGACTGGTTGCGACTGCGCTCGCGACCAGCGGTGCCTGCACGGCGAGAGTTCCGGCGGCCAGGACGACGAACGAGTCGAGCGAGGAGTCGGTGGTGTCGGCGATGGCCAGCTTGATGTGGTTGGTCTGCCCCGGCGTCACGGCGGCACGACAGGTGAGCCGCGTGGTGAGTCCGTCGAGCTGCGTCGGGATCCGGGTGTCCCCGTCGCTCGGGTCGTTGTTGCGGAACAGCTGCGGGTTCTGCGCACCACTACCGAACGGGTTGCCGCCGTTGATGGTGTTGATCGACACCGCGGTACCCGCCGCCGGTGTGTCAACCGTCGCGCAGTTGACGGGCTGGTTGAGCGGGTTGCCGGGTGCGTTGTTGACGAAGAAGGCGAAGACGTCGTTGAACTCGGTGTTGGCGAACTCGTTGTACTCCTCGGACCCGAAGACGTAGTCGAAGGCGACAGTGTTGCCGGTCGGCACGAAGTCGAACTCCAGGACGGCTGCATCGGTCGTCGCCCCGCCGACGATGGCATCCAGCGCCGCGTCGCCTGCGGCGCCCGTGGTGACGCTCGCTCCGTCGTTGTTGTTGGGGCCGGCGATCTCGGTGATGTCGCCCGAGCCGAGCGCGATGCCGTCGAACCCGATGCTGGCTGTCGCGCCCTGCGTGATGCCGGCGCTCACTGCAGCGCCGGTGTACTTGACGTTGCTCACGGCCAGGCCTGAGCTGCCGCCGAGCAGGGCGTCGACGAGCCCGGCCGCGGTCTGCCCCTGGTTGAGATCAGCGGTCCGGACGACAGCGACCGACACCGTGGCCGTTGCGTTCTCACCGTCGAGATCGGTGACCGTGTAGCTGAAGGAGTCGGCGCCGACGAAGCCCGCTGCAGGGGTGTAGCGGATGGTGCTCGCGGCGGTGACCGGGTCGACCGGAAGCAGCAGGCTCCCGTGTCCAGGCACGGTCACGCTGAGCGTGAGCGGCGTATCCGTCAGCCCGCTGTCGTTGGCGAAGACCGGGATATCGACCGGACTGTCGGCCAACGTTCCGGTGATGTCGCTCACCGCTGCCGGGATGCCGGTGCCAAGAGCCCACGCGATGCCGCCGGGCACGATCGAGGCGCCGACGAACAGGGCGGCCATGGCGACGCGGGCAGCACGGGGAACAGCGGCGCGATGCGTTCCTGCGCGCATGAGCCCCCCAGGCCACCAGCACTCTGCGTGCACCGTGGACGCACAGAGGGAGAGCGTCAAGGGTGCATCCGGGTCATCTGCCGTGGTGACGCCGCAGCTGGGTGAAGGTGTGGCAGAACACCTGACACGCAGCGCGGGCCAGGTCTAGCCTTCGGCCGGACTCCCAGGGGGTGGGCGCCGTGCGATCCCGTGTCTTGCTGCTCCTCGCGCTGCTCGGCGGCCTGGTCCTGGTCACGGGGCCGCCGGCCGTGGCCGCAGGCTCTGACGCGGGCGTCTCCTTCACGGCGACGCTCGACGACCGGACCCTCGACAGCATCGACGCCAACGAGCCGTTGAAGCTGCACCCCGAGCGGGGTGTGGTCATCGCGGTGGATGTGAAGAACGCGAGCAGCAGCCAGGTGGAGGTCCGCAGCGTCCGGCTCGACGCGCACGTGGTCGGCCTTGCCTTCTTCACCTACACGACGCGGGTGGACCTCACGCTGCCGCCGGGGGGTACCGGCCAACGGCACTTCCTGCTCGACCTCGGCGACCTCGGCGGCCAGGCCACCGGTCTTCTCCCGGCCGAGCTCACGCTGCTGGCACCCGACCGCAGTGCGTTGGCCGCGCGCAGTCTGCCGGTAGACGTGCGCGGCAGCGCGCGCTCGGTCTACGGCGTCTTCGCGATCGGCGTCGGCGCGGTGACCCTGCTGCTCCTGATCGGCCTGCTGATCCGGCTCGCGGCTCACCGGCTGCCGGACAACCGGTGGTCACGCGCATGGCGTTTCGCGGTACCCGGCGCCGGGATCGGCCTGACGCTGACCTTCACGCTGTCCGCGCTACGACTCGTCGTTCCGTCGGCCAACGCGTCGACGCTGCTGTTCTTCGGCGCGGGGCTGCTCGGGTTCGTCGCCGGCTACCTGTCGCCGAGTCAGGACGACGACGCCGGCCGCGACGAGCTCGACGAGGACGACCTCGTCCGCGACGACCTCGACCTCACGCCGTCGACCGGTCGGCCCACCGCATGAGCGACGCTGCCAGTCTGGCGGCGGTGCTGCCCAACTACGAGATCGCCGGCGAGCTGGGCAGGGGCGGGTTCGGGGTCGTCATGGCCGGACGCCATCGTCAGCTCGGTCGGGCGGTCGCCATCAAGGAGCTCCCGGCGGCACTGGCCAACGACCCCGGCGTACGTGCCAGGTTCGTCACGGAGGCCCGCGTCCTCGCCTCGCTCGACCACCCGCACATCGTCCCGGTCTACGACTACGTGGAACAGGACGGCCTGTGCCTGCTCGTCATGGAGAGCCTGTCCGGCGGCACGGTCTGGCAGTCGTTCACGGCGCACGGCTACACGCAGGAGACCGCCTGCGCCGTGGTGATGGTGACCTGTGCCGGCCTGCACTACGCGCACGGTCATGGCGTGCTGCACAGGGACGTGAAGCCGGAGAACCTGCTGTTCACGGGGTCCGGGCAGCTCAAGGTGACGGACTTCGGCATCGCGAAGGTGATCGGCGGCGGTGATGCCCTGGCCACCAGTGCAGGCGACATCCTCGGGACGCCGGCGTACATGGCTCCGGAGCAGGCGGAGGGCAAGGAGCTCGGGCCGCCGGCCGACGTCTACGCCGCCGGCGTGATGCTCTACGAGCTGCTGTCCGGCCGGCTGCCGTTCTCGGAGGAGGGCGGCGGCATCGCCATCGTCTACCGCCACGTGGTCGAGCAGCCGATCCCGCTGAGCCAGGTCGCCCCGCAGGTGCCTGCGGCGCTGGCGGATGTCGTGATGCGCGCCATCGCGCGCTCGCCGGCGGACCGGTACCAGACGGCGGAGGCGTTCGGCGTCGCGATCGGCGAGGTGGCGTCGCAGCTGTTCGGCGCCGGCTGGCTGCAGCGCGCAGACGTCCCGGTCATGGTCGCCGGCCCCATCCTGGCGTCGGCCGAGCGGGCCACGGTTCCTGGCAGCCCGCCGCCGCCGTTGACCTCACCCGTGCCGGCGGGCGACAGCAAGGTCACGCGCGCCGCCGCGGCATCCGTCCCCACGGAGCCGGCGATCCCTGCGCAGCGGGTGCGCCCGAGTGCCCAGCTGCATGTGCAGGGGATGGTCTCGGCCAACGCGTCGCCGGACTCGCTCGTCCCGGTCCGGCAGGTGCTCGATCTCCCGCCGTGGCCGAAGCCGTTCGCCCTCGTGACCGCTGGGCTGGCCCTGCTGACAGTGGTCCTCGCGCTGCTCGGACTGGGGGGCAGTGACCCCAGCGGCCCGCTCCCGCGTGGCGTCGCCCGGGTCGCCTCCGCGGATGTCGCCGCAGGCAGCACGATCCCACTCGACCTGACCAAGAAGATCGACGTACGGGTCGGCCGTCTCACCGGCGCTGCTGCTGCTGCCGACCACGTGGCCGTGCGACTCGGGGTCGCCGGCGCTCCGGTGTTCACGTCCTCGAAGGGCCAGCTGACGCCGGGCGCCGGCGGCGTCCGGACCACGGCCGTGGACATGCGGGCTGACCGCTACCTCGCCGCCGGCCGGCTCGACGGCGAGCTCGTGCTGTACTCCGCCGGCCGCGAGGTCGCGACCCAGGAGTTCACCGCGCGTGCCGACCGGCCGTTCTACGCGACGGTGCCCGGCGTGCTGGCCATCGCCGCGCTGCTGTTCCTGCTGGCGTACGCCGAGGCGCTGCTGCGCCCCCTGCGCCGGCGCGGCCGGCGGCGGCTCACCAGCTGGTTCGGCATGACCCTGGTCGGCGCCGCACTCGGAGCGGTCGCCGTCGCGTTCGCGTGGCTGCTCGACGTGGCCGCACCGACGGTCGTCGGCCTCGTCCTCTGCGCCATCACGGGCGCCGCTATGGGCGTGGCCCTGGCGATCACGATGACGCAGGCCGGCCGCCGCGCGCGGATTCAGCGGGTCGCGCGCAAGCAGCTCGTCGCGAAAACCCTCGCCGCAGCCTGAGCTGCGGGTCAGACCAGGGCCTGGCAGTCCTGCGCGAAGGTCAGTGCGTCACGTTGCCGGTCCTTCGGGTCCGCGGCGAGTGCCCGGTCGAGCAACGCCGCGACGGCCGGGTCGAGAGTCGGGCTCAGCTGCGGGCGGGTGCTCAGCACCTTGCGCACCGCGAACAGCGCGTCGTT
>JAVXVI010000054.1:0-11438 GCA_032230005.1 Actinomycetota bacterium
TGTACGACGGCATCGGCTTCCCGGACGAGCCTTATCGCTTCCTCCCGGCGCGAGCGGGCTCGGCCGCGGCGGGACCGGCGACGATCGCCAAGGTCACGTTGAAGGTGGCCGGCGGGGTCAACACCGGGGGGCTGATCGCCAACAGCGCGGAGACCGGCCCACAGGTGTCGGTCTACGCACCGCCTCGTGCCTTCGCGACGACCGGGAACAACCCGATCGAGCTGACGGCAACCCCCGTCGTACCGGACCCGCCCTTGCCCAAGGGCACCCTGGACTCCAACGTCTACGACCTCGAGTTCACCAGCGCGGGCGGCCAGGTGAAGCTCGTCCCCGCTGCGCAGACGCCGACGATCACCCTGCGCGCGGTCTCGATCCGGGACTCGCTGCCCGTGTTCGAGTACCGACCGGCCTCCGGTCAGTCGTGGAAGGAGGTGCGCACCCGCCAGGTCGGCCGGGACATCTTCAACGCGTTGGCGACCGCCCCTGGGCAGTACGCCCTGGTGCAGAGCGGCGACAGCAGCCCCAGCGGTGCCAGCAGCCGCGGCCCGCTCTACGCGATCCTCGGCGCCACCCTGCTCCTGATGCTGGGCGTGGTCGTCGGGGTCCGGGTCCTCGGTCGGCGGGCTGCGGCGCAGCAGTGACCGTCATCGCCGAACCGGCACCGGCGGCACCGCGGCTGCGGTCCGGGCTGCTGGTCTGCGGGTTTGCACTCTGCGTCGTCGTACGCGTTGTCCTCGGCGGTCAGGGTCCGGCCCGCTCGCCGTTCGCCGGGCTCGTCTTCGCCGGTCTGCTGCTGGCGCTTGCTGCTGCCGCTCGCACCGCGGTGCCCGTGTCCGTTCGGGCACTGGCGAGCGGCATGGCCGCCGGGCTGCTGCTGTGCCTGCCCGTGGCGGTCAGCCGGCTGGGGCTGCCGTTCCACCCGACGGATGGCTTCGCGATGTGGGCGGGCGTCGTGGGCATCGTGGCTGTGGCCGAGGAGGTCTTCCTGCGCGGGACGTTGTACGACGCCGTCGCGGACGGCTTCGGCGCGCCCGCGGCGATCGCAGTGGGAGCCCTCGCCTTCGCGCTGCTGCACGTGCCGCTCTACGGCTGGCACGTCGTGCCCCTCGACCTGGTCGTCGGGGTCGTCCTGGGGGAGCTGCGCCGGTCCACGGGCACGGCGGCGGCACCGGCCGCCGCACACACGACCGCGGATCTGCTGGCGTGGTTCCTGCGCTGACCGCCCCGGCTACGGGTGGCGCGCCTGCCCGCTGTCAACGCTGACCATCAGCCGCGACTCGTCCACTGCCTCGAAGGCCGACGCCGGGATGCGCTTGAGCTGGTCCAGCAGGGCGCTCGGCCACCGGGTGTCCGACGTCCCTTGGAAGTACCACGGCGAACCGTTGTCGGCGAGCATGAGGCCGTAGGTCTTCATCGCCCGCAGCACCACCTGCGTGTCCGGACGGAGCCCCGCCAGCGAGTAGCCGGACTTGAGCCGGAACCGCGCACCCATGGGCGGGTACGACGGGTCGTTGACCGAGCCGGCCTGATGCCGCGCCGGCCAGACGTAGCGCCGGTCGGTCTTGTCGGTCGTGAACCGGATCGCGTGATCCACCGAACCAGCTGCCACCTCGTCGTACCGCAGCAGGCCGGGCAGGATCGGCAGGCCAGCGGCGTCGGCAGAGGTCCACGTCCGGGGTCGCAACGCGTTGCTCTTGAGGTTCCAGATCGCCCCCGATCCGGCCGCCCAGGTGGAGCCGCTCTTGCGGGTGTCGAAGGTCTCGTAGAGCCGGCAGGTGCTCTTGTCGACGATGATCGCGTGCCGGTCGCCGGTGGCGTTGGCGCCGCCCTCGATCTTCGTGTCCGAGCCGAGCGGGTAGGGGCCGCGGTCGCTCTCGCTGGCGTAGTCGAACCTCACGCTGACCTTCGCGTGCGTCCCGGCGACCACCGTGACGGGGATGCCGTAGGGCACGGACTGGGCGCCGTACGACAGGCCGAAGTCCGGGTGCAGCTTGCGGGTCGACGACATGTGCGACATCCACTGGGCGCTGCGGGCGTTGACGGGGAGGCTCCGAATGTCGGCATGCCACACGTTGTCGGACGGGAACGCCGAGCAGGTCGTCCCGGGAAGGGCACGGGAGGCTCCGGCCGCCGGCGGGATGGCCGCGAGCGTCAGGGTCAGCGCCGCTCCGGTGGTGAGGGCAGCCGCGCGCAGAAGGGTCACGGGGTTGTTCTCGGCAGGTTGGGGTGGGTTTCTGGAGCGGCTAGCGTCAGGACATGGACGCTGACGCTCAGCGGTGGAACGCCGTCGACGACTGGATCGAGGCGCGGTTCGTCCCGGAGGACAGTGCGCTGGACGAGGCGCTGGCAACCAGCGACGCAGCCGGGCTCCCGGCGATCCAGGTGTCCGCCGCCCAGGGACGGCTGCTCGAGCTGCTGGTGCGGATGTCCGGCGCGCGCGCTGTGCTCGAGGTCGGGACCCTTGGGGGCTACAGCACGATCTGGCTGGCCCGGGGGATGCCACGGGGTGGACGGTTGATCACGCTGGAGCTGGACGATCGGCATGCCCAGGTCGCCCGTGGCAACCTGGAGCTCGCGGGACTGGCCGACTGCGTCGAGGTGCGGGTGGGGCCGGCGGTCGAGTCGCTGAAGACCATGAGCGAGGCGTTCGACCTGGTCTTCATCGACGCCGACAAGCCCAGCACCCCGGCGTACTTCACCGAGGCCCTGCGGTTGTCGCACCCGGGTACGGTCATCGTCGTCGACAACGTGGTGCGGGCCGGCGCAGTCGTGGACGAAGGCTCCGGCGATCCGGCGGTCGAGGGCATCCGGCGGTTCGCCGAGCTGGTGGCGCACGAGCCGCGCGTGCGTGGGACCGCGATCCAGACTGTGGGACGCAAGGGCTACGACGGGTTCGCGGTGGTCGTCGTCGGGGAGTGACAGGGGCAGGAGCCCGCCAACAACAAGGAGAGCACTGCTGTGGTGCTGATGCCGCTGACCGACGCGATGTTCCTGCTGCCCGAGTCCCGGGAGCAGCCGATGCACGTCGGCAGCCTGCAGCTGTTCACCCCGCCGAAGGGCTCTGGGCCCGACTATCTCACCCAGCTGTACCAGGACGCGCTGCGGGCCACGGACGTGGCCAGGGAGTTCCGGCGGCGCCCGCACCGCTCCCTCGCCACACTCGGCCAGTGGACCTGGGTCGACGACCCGGAGATCGACCTCGAGCACCACGTACGGCACTCGGCGCTGCCGCCGCCGGGGCGCATCCGCGAGCTCCTCGCCCTCGTGTCGCGGCTGCACGGCACGCTGCTCGACCGGCACCGGCCGCTGTGGGAGGCGCACCTGATCGAGGGCCTCGCCGACGGCCGGTTCGCGGTCTACACCAAGCTCCACCACTCGCTCATGGATGGCGTCTCCGGCCTTCGGCTGCTGGAGCGGACCCTGTCGACCGACGCCGAGTCACGGGACGTGCGGATGCCGTTCGAGGAGCGTCCGCGGGCGCCGCGCAAGGCCAATGGAAGCGGCATCCTGCAGCTGCCGCTGCAAGGGGCCCAGGCCGCGTGGGACCTCGCATCGCTGACCCCTCGGGTCCTCAAGCTGGCCGAGCAGGGACTGCGGGAGCAGGCCATCGCACTGCCCATGCAGGCGCCGCGCAGCGTGCTCAACGCACCGATCACCGGCAGTCGCCGGTTCGCTGCCGACTCGTGGTCGCTCGCCCGCATCCAGGCCGTCGGCCGCGCCGCGGACGCCACTGTCAACGACGTCGTGCTCGCGATGTGCGCGTCCGCGCTGCGCAGCTACCTGCTCGAGCTCGACGAGCTCCCGGACGCCCCGCTGGTCGCGATGACGCCGGTCTCGCTCCGCGAGGAGGGTGACGACGAGGGGGGCAACGCGGTCGGCACGATCCTGTGCAATCTCGCCACCGACGTCGCTGACCCGCGGGACCGACTGCTCGCGATCCGCAGCTCGATGCGAGCTGCGAAGGCAGGCCTGAACGGGCTGAACCAGCTGCAGGTCACCGCGCTCAGCGCGGCCATCATGGGGCCACTGGCGCTCGGCCAGATCCCCGGCGTCCAGTCCGCAGTCCGGCCGCCGTTCAACCTCATCATCTCCAACGTGCCTGGGCCGAAGAAGCCGCTGTTCTGGAACGGCGCGCGGCTCGACGGCATGTATCCGCTGTCGATCCCGACCAACGGCCAGGCGCTCAACATCACCGTGACCAGCTACGCCGGCCAGATGCAGTTCGGCCTGATCGGCTGCCGCCGGTCGCTGCCGCGTCTGCAGCGGCTGCTGCCCGCTCTCGAGGAGGCCCTCGCGGAGCTGGAGAAGGCCTTCGCCTGAGCGCGGCTAGTTGACGGTGATGGTGCCCTTCATGCCGTAGGCCTGGTGGTAGCTGCAGAAGAAGTTGTAGGTGCCCGCGGTCGTGAAGTGATAGCTGTACGACGCTCCGGGGGCGACGTCGCCGGAGTTGAACGCCGGCGGGTCGCTGAAGGTGTGTGGACCGCTCGTGTCGCTGTTGTGAACGCGGACGCTGTCGCCTACGGGGATGGTCAGGCTCGACGGCGAGAAGGTCAGCCCGCTCGTCATGGTGATGGTGTGCGTCGTGCCGGAGGCTGCCGTGGGCGAGGCCTTTGGTGATGGCCTGGGTGTCGGCTGGGGTGTCGGCTTGGGTGCGGGCGACGAGGCCGGCGACGGGGCCGGCCGAGGGGCAGGGGACGAGGCCGCGGTCGCGCGCGGGGACGTCGGGGCGACCGTCGGCTTCGCAGCAGTGCTCGGTGTCGCCGTGACGGTCGCGTGGGAGGCCGCCGGTGATGCCGACCGCGCCGCGGCAGTCGCGGCGGGCGAGACCGGCGTCGCAGCGCTCGGACTGGTGCTGGTGGCGGGAGTCGCGGGTGCCGTGGTGGCATCGGAGGTGACCGGAGCAGCGCGTTGCGCGCTGGACCCGCCGCAGGCAGGCGCGGCGGTGAGCACCACCGCGACCGGCAGCAGCCGCCAATGCACGCGCATGGGTGCAGAGTGGCCGAGACCGCCCACCGTGGCCATGGGCCATTGGTCCTAGGACCGGCTGTCCGTCCTCGCTGCAGTCACCGCGGCCGTGACCAGGTGCTCGACGTGGACGAGGCCGACGTACGCCCCCGTGCCGTCGACGCAGACGAGAGGGTCGAAGCGGGTGCGCGGCGGCCGGGTCATCGCCCTCGCGACGACCTCGTGCGCCTGGTCCTCGGCTCTGACCGTCATGAACGGGTGCGTCCAGCCGCTGGGCGCCGGGCTCTCGGGATTGCGGAGCCACAGCTGCTGGGGCTGGAGGCCGTCGTCCACGACGACCACGACCGGCGGCTCGTCGGGCAGGAAGCCGATAGCGGGCAGCTGTCGCACGCACGGGGCAGTGCGATCCACCTGGTTGCCGACCCGAGGTGCGGTGTCGCCGTGGGCGGTGCGCTCGGCGAGCGCCGTCGCGACGTGGTCCGACATCTCCGACCAACGCATCGACGGTCGCCCGAGCAGCCAGCCCTGCGCAAGCGGGACGCCGAGTCGGGCCACGGCGTCGAGCTCCTCGAAGCGCTCGACGCCCTCGACCAGAAGGCGGCTGCCCAGCCGCGAGACGAACTGGCCGACCAGCTCCACGAGGCCCTGCTTCACCTCATCGCGATCGACGTCGGCGACGAGGGACTTGTCGAGCTTGACGATGTCCGGTCGCAGCTCGGCCACCTGCCGTAGGCCTGACCAGCCGGCTCCGGTGTCGTCGAGCGCCAGGAGTGCCCCTCTGGCCCGGAGCACATCGATCCGCCGGCGCAGGGCGGTGAGGTTG
Organism: Actinomycetota bacterium; assembly: GCA_032230005.1. Lineage (GTDB taxonomy): Bacteria > Actinomycetota > Actinomycetes > Mycobacteriales > SCTD01 > RYN-124. The sequence continues at coordinate 5,789 of JAVXVI010000054.1, forward strand.
TCGACAGGTACGTGCTCGGTGAGCTCCAGGACGAGCCCGCCCAGGTCCCCGGTGGCACGCAGCAGGGACACGACGGCCGGGTGGGTCAGCAGCGACGGGGACAGGTTGACCGCCAGGAAGCAACCGGCTGGGACGTCGTCCCGGGCCGCCAGCGCCTGGCCGAGCAGGTGGATCTCGAGCTCCGCGCCGCGGCCGGCGCGCTCAGCTGCGGCCAGGTAGGGACCCGGCGTACGCAGCCCGGCCCCGCCGAACCTGGCCAGCGCCTCGTAGCCGCAGACGCTGCCGAGGCTCAGGTCGACCACCGGCTGGAAGACGATGCGGGCTGCTGACATGCCGGCGAGGACGCGCTTCACCTCGAGGTCGGCGTTGTGCGCAGGCGCAGCGGGGTCGTCGCGGCGCTGCAGAGGAACAGCCGCGACAGACAACCCCACCCGTACCTCCCGTCACACCAGTATCGCCTTGGGGATAGTGCCTGCTCCAGATGCCGCGCGCAAGAGGGCCGTTCGCACTAGTCCGGTTTCGGCTGATTTCCGGGCCGGCCAGTGCCGCGGAGCGGTTCCGACGGCGCGACGGCCTTGCTCAGCCGAGCAGGTCGAGGACGGCCACCGACTGGCCGTCGAGCTCGACGGTGCCATCACGGAACACGAAGCCGTGGGCACTCGCGAGCAGCACGGCATCGGGCGTGCCCGGCAGCGGCACCGCTTGCCGGTCCGAGGACAGGTTGCAGGCCACGGCAGTGTGGCCACGGGTCACGACCAGCCACTGCGCCTGTTCGTCGTAGCTGACCTGCACGCGGTCGCGCCGCCCGTCGCAGAGGTCGAGGCGGCTGCGGCGGAGCGCGATCAGCTCGCGCGTCCACGCGAGCAGCCGCGCCCCACGCTCGTCGTCGCTCTCCTTCCAGTCCAGCTTGGAGGCCTCGAAGGTCGCCTGCGACTGCGGGTCCGGCACGTCCGCCGTGCTCCAGCCGTGGCTGGCGAACTCCTCGCGTCGCCCCCGTCGTACGGCCTCACCCAGATCTCCCTCGTGGTCGGAGAAGAACAGCCACGGTGTGCGGGCGCCCCACTCCTCTCCCATCCAGAGCATCGGTGTGTACGGCGACGTCAGCACCAGAGCGGCGCCGATCTGCAGCTGCCCCTCGGACAACGACGCGGAGATGCGGTCGCCCGTCGCGCGGTTGCCGACCTGGTCGTGGTCCTGCAGGTAGACCACGAAGCGGTGGCCTGGCACGGTCGGCGGCACCGGCCGGCCGTGGTCGCGGCCACGGAACGACGACCAGCAGCCGTCGTGGACGAAGACGCCGGTGAGTGCCTTGGCGAGTGTCGGCAGCCCACCGAAGTCGCCGTAGTAGCCGGACCGCTCGCCGGTGAGGAGGGCGTGTACGGCGTGGTGGACGTCGTCGGCCCACTGCCCGTCCAGGCCGTAGCCACCTGCCTCCCGGCTCGTGACGACGGAGGCATCGTTGAGGTCGCTCTCGGCCACGAGGAACAGCGGCTTGCCGAGCTGGGCCGCCAACGCCTCGACCTCCACCGCGAGCTCTTCGAGCAAGTGCGTGGCGCGGCCGTCGACGAGCGCGTGCACTGCGTCGAGACGAAGACCGTCGACGTGGTAGTCGCGGAGCCACATGACGGCGTTGTCGAGGATGTAGCGGCGGACCTCGTCGCTGCCGGGCTGGTCGAGGTTGACCGCCGGCCCCCACGGAGTGGTGTGCGCCTCGGTGAGGTAGGGCCCGAACTCCGGCAGGTAGTTGCCGGCCGGTCCGAGGTGGTTGTAGACGACGTCCATGACGACGCCGAGGCCCTTGGCGTGGCAGGTGTCGACGAACCGCTTCAGCGCGTCGGGGCCGCCGTACGGCTCGTGCACGGCGTACCACGCGACCCCGTCGTAACCCCATCCCCATCGGCCGTCGAAGGCGTTGCACGGCAGCAGCTCGACCGCAGTGATCCCGAGCGACACCAGGTGGTCGAGCCGGTCCACTGCTGCGTCGAACGTGCCCTCCGGGGTGAAGGTCCCGACGTGCAGCTCGTACAGGATGCTGCCGGGCAGGGGTGTCCCACGCCAGTGCGCGTCGCTCCACGCGAAGGCGTCGTCGTCCAGCAGCCGCGACGGCCCATGGACGCCCTGCGGCTGCCACCGGCTGCGCGGGTCAGGACGCGGCTGCCCACCGTCGAGGACGAAGGCGTAGTCGGCGCCCGCGCGGACGCCGGCGATGTCGGCACGCCACCAGCCGCCGTCCTCCGCCGTCATCGGATGCCGCGCGCTGTCGATCTCGATCTCGACGGCGTCCGGTCGAGGCGCCCACACGCGGAACGTCGTCATGTCAGTCCCTCACCAGGAGCGCGACCGGGAAGCCCGCGAGGACCTCGGCGACCGAGCGGACACCACCGGCGGTGCTGCCTCCGGTCAGGATGTTCCTCCACGCGCCGTCCGGCAGCGTCACGGCCTCGTCGCCCCAGCCGTGCGCTGTCGTCTGCACGGCGCGGATCGGGACGACGGTCACGGCCCGGCCGGATCGGGCGAAGGCCAGCGCCCGCGGCCCTGCGTCGAGGGGGGTGTACGACGACGCGGTGAGGAACCAGTCGGGATGCTCGCGCCGCAGCCGCAGGGCCCGGCTCACGACGTGCAGCTTGGCGGCGCCGGTGTCGTCGACGACCGGCGCCCCCGGTGTGTCGAGGGCGTCCAGGACCCGCCGACGGTCGCTGTAGTCGACGGGGCGGCGGTTGTCGGGGTCGACCAGTGAGAGGTCGAACAGCTCGGTGCCCTGGTAGGTGTCGGCGACTCCGGGCATCGTCAGCTGGACGAGCTTCTGCGCCAGTGAGGTGACGCGCCACGCGGGTGCCAGCTCCTCGACGAAGGCGGCCACCTCCGCCGTGACCGCCGGATCGCCCAGGACAGCCCGCGCGAACTGGGCGACAGCCTCGTCGTACTCGGCGTCCGGCGCGAGCCACGAGGTCGCCGCTTTGGCCTCCCTGGTCGCCTTCTGGAGGTAGCCGGTCAAGCGATCCGGGTCCAGCGGCCACGCGCCCACCAGCGTCTGCCAGATCAGCTGCTCGGTGGCGGGATCGGGTCCGGCCGGCCGGCGATGGCGAGCCGCCAGGGCCGACCACCGGGTGACAGCCTCGCCCCACGCGACGGGGTTCTGCGACAGCAGCACGAGGCGGGCACGCACATCTTCTGACCGCTTCGTGTCGTGCGTGGACAGCGTCGTCATCGACACCGGCCACTGCCCTGACATCTCCGTGCAAGCGCTGTGGAAGGCGTCGACGGGCAGCCCGAAGCGGGACGGGTCACCGCCGACCTCGTTGAGCCCTGTCAGGCGCAGGTAGCGGTAGAACGCCGTGTCCTCGACGCCCTTGGCCATCACCGGTCCGCAAGTCTGCTGGAACCGGGTGACGAACTCCTCGGCGCGCGGACCCCGTGGCCCCTCGGCCAGCGCGAGCCGCGCCACCAGCTCGATCTCCGCGGCCCGGTCAGGCCGGGCGGCCTTCGCCGTGGCGGCTGCGTGCTCCACGTGCTCTCGCGCTAGCTCATCCGCCGGGCCTCGCGGGGGCAGGTAGGCGCGGTAGACGCCGAACGACGCGAGCACCTCGACGAGCGCGTCGCGGAGGCCGCGCCGGGTGGTGTCCCGCAGCACCGGGTCCGCGGCGCACACAGCCAGACCCACGTCGGTCAGGCGGTTGACCTCCGCCGCGAGCACGTCGCGCAGGACCAGTCGCTTGGTGTCGGCCACGACCTCGTCGTACGACGACGCATCTCCGGTCAGCGACTGCCACAGCGCGGTCAGGGGCTGCTCGCCGGCGGGATCGACGAACAACCCCATGACGCTGTTGAGGGCGTCGTAGCCCGTCGTGCCCGCGCAGGCCCAGTCCTCGGGCAGCCGCTCACCCGGCTCAAGGATCTTCTCGACGACGACCCAGGCGCCTCCGGTGACCTCGGCGAGGCGGTCGAGGTAGCCGCCGGGATCTGCGAGTCCGTCCGGGTGGTCGATCCGCAGCCCGTCGAGAACCCCGTCGCGGACCTGCTGGAGGACAACGCGATGGGTCTCGTCGAAGACGGCGGGGATCTCGACCCGCACCCCGGCCAGCGTGGTGACGTCGAAGAACCGCCGGTAGTTCAGCTCCTCGCCCGCCACCTTCCAGTGACAGAGCCGGTAGTGCTGGCGGTCGAGGGTCGCCTGGAGGTCACCGTCGACGAGCGTGCCGGGAGCGATCGGGACGACGTGGTCGTAGTAGCGGATCCGGTCACCCTCGACCTTGAGTTGGTCGAGGACCTCGCCGAGGGGCGCACCAAGTACCGGCACGAGCACCTTCCCGGGGTTGTCCGGGCTGTTCCAGTCGATGTCGAACCAGTCGGCGTACGGCGACGCGGGGCCGTCCCGCAACACGGACCACCATTGGGCGTTCTGTGACTCCGGCTCGCTGACCGCCATGTGGTTGGGGACGACGTCGAGCACGATCCCGATGCCCGCTTCACGACAGGCCTGCACCATCCGGTCGAAGGCGGTCGGCCCGCCGAGCTCGTCGTTGAGCTGCGAGTGGTCCACGACGTCGTAGCCGTGCGCCGACCCGGGCGCTGCCTGCAGGTAGGGGGAGCAGTAGAGGTGCGTGATCCCGAGCAGGGCGAGGTAGGGCACGACCTCGGCGGCATCGTCGAACCCGAAGCCGGGATGCTCGCCGGTCGGGGGCCGCAGCTGGACGCGGTAGGTCGAGACAGGAACAGGCTTGCCGCTGGCAGGCTGGTGGGGCATGCGGTCAGAAGACCCGTCGCAGAACCAGGATCGACCGCGCATCGACCTCGATGGGCTCGCCCGTCTTGAAGGCCCGCCCCTCGGCCTGGTCTCTCATGGGCGCGGCCGTGTCGATGGCGACGTCCCATCGCTCGCCGGCGCCGATGTCCGGCAGGGTGAAGGGCATCGCCTCGTAGTGCCCGTTGAACAGCAGGAAGAACGAGTCGTCAGTGACCCGCTCGCCGCGGGTGTCCGGCTCGCGGATGCCCTCGCCGTTGAGGAACACCGACAGCGACTTCGCGAAGCCGGAGTCCCAGTCCTCCTCGCTCATCCACTCCCCGTCCGGCGTGAACCAGCCGATGTCGTCGATGTGGGTGCCCTTGACCGGCCGCCCCTTGAAGAAGCGACGGCGACGGAACACCGGGTGCTCCTCGCGCAGCGCGGCGAGCCGGGCCGTGAAGTCGGTCAGCACCTCGAAGTCGCGCGCCCGCTCCCAGTCGATCCAGGACAGCTCGTTGTCCTGCGCGTAGACGTTGTTGTTGCCCTGCTGGGTGCGGCCGAGCTCGTCGCCGTGCAGCAGCATCGGGACACCCTGCGAGAGCATCATCGTCGTCAGGAAGTTGCGCTTCTGCTGCTCGCGCAACGCGATGACCTCGAGGTCGTCAGTGGCTCCTTCGACGCCGCAGTTCCAGGACCGGTTGTGGCTCTCGCCGTCGTTGCCGCCCTCGCCGTTGGCGTCGTTGTGCTTGTCGTTGTAGGAGACGAGGTCGTGCAACGTGAAGCCGTCGTGCGCGGTGACGAAGTTGATCGACGCGAACGGCCGCCGGCCGTCGTCCTCATAGAGGTCGCTGGACCCGGTCAGGCGGGAGGCGAACTCCGCCAAGGTCGCCGGTTCGCCGCGCCAGTACTCGCGCACCGTGTCGCGGT
>JAVXVI010000055.1:0-3381 GCA_032230005.1 Actinomycetota bacterium
TCGTCAAGCGCGGCATGGCCGAGATGCTCAAGGGCGGCGTCATCATGGACGTCGTCAACGCCGAGCAGGCGCGCATCGCCGAGGACGCCGGCGCGGTCGCCGTCATGGCCCTCGAGCGGGTGCCCGCGGACATCCGCCGCGACGGCGGCGTCGCCCGGATGAGCGACCCGGACATGATCGACGGGATCCAGGCCGAGGTCTCCATCCCGGTCATGGCCAAGGCCCGCATCGGCCACTTCGTCGAGGCACAGATCCTGCAGTCGATCGGCGTCGACTACGTCGACGAGTCCGAGGTCCTGACCCCGGCCGACTACTCGCATCACATCGACAAGCACGCCTTCACGGTCCCGTTCGTCTGCGGGGCGACCACCCTCGGCGAGGCGCTGCGGCGCATCGCCGAGGGCGCCGCGATGATCCGCTCCAAGGGCGAGGCCGGCACCGGGGACGTGTCGCAGGCCACCGTGCACATCCGCACCATCCTGGGGCAGATCAAGCGGCTCGCCGCCTCGGACGAGCAGGAGCTCTACACCGCGGCCAAGGAGCTGCAGGCGCCGCTGGACCTGGTCCGCGAGACCGCCGAGCTCGGCCGGCTCCCGGTCGTGCTGTTCGTCGCCGGTGGCGTTGCCACCCCTGCTGACGCGGCGATGATGATGCAGCTCGGCGCCGACGGCGTCTTCATCGGCTCCGGCATCTTCAAGTCGGGCGACCCGGCACTGCGCGCCCGCGCCTGCGTCGAGGCGACGGCCTACTTCAACGACGCCGACCGGATCGCGAAGGTCAGCCGCGGTCTCGGCGAGGCGATGGTCGGCATCGCCGTCGACTCGCTCGGCGCCGGCGACCTCCTCGCCACCCGCGGCTGGTGACCGGCCCCCGTATCGGGGTGCTGGCGCTGCAGGGGGATGTGCGAGAGCACACCAGGGCGCTGCTCGAGGTCGGCGCGGAGCCGGTGGCAGTACGCCGGCCCGAGGAGCTCGACACCGTGGACGGGCTTGTCCTGCCCGGTGGCGAGTCGACGACGATCGGCAAGCTGCTCGAGCTGTTTGAGCTGCTGGAACCGCTGCGGGCCGCCGTCAAGACCGGCTTGCCTGTCTACGGGTCCTGCGCCGGGATGATCCTGCTGGCTGACGAGGTCCTCGACGGCCGACCGGACCAGCCGACCGTTGGTGGGCTCGACATCGCCGTACGCCGCAATGCCTTCGGGCGGCAGGTCGACTCCTTCGAGACCGACCTCCCGCTGGCCGGCGTGGGCGAGGTGCACGCGGTGTTCATCCGGGCCCCCTGGGTCGAGCGGACCGGCCCCGAGGTGGAGGTCCTCGCCAGAGTCGAGGCAGGTGCTGCCGCAGGTAAGGTCGTGGCCGTCCGCCGCGGGCCACTGCTCGCGACGTCGTTCCATCCCGAGCTGACCGGCGACAGCCGGGTCCACGGGCTGTTCGTCGACATGGTGAAGGAGCGCTGACCACCACATGAGCGGGCACTCCAAGTGGGCGACGACCAAGCACAAGAAGGCCGTCGTCGACGCCAAGCGCGGCAAGCTGTTCGCCAAGCTCATCAAGACGATCGAGGTCGCCGCCCGCACCGGGGGCGGTGACCCCGCTGGCAACCCGACACTGGCCGACGCCATCCAGGGCGCGAAGCGGCTGTCTGTGCCGGCCGACAACATCGAGCGTGCCATCAAGCGCGGCAGCGGTGAATTGGGCGACGCCGCGGCGTACGAGGAGATCATGTACGAGGCCTACGCGCAGGGCGGCGTCGCGGTCCTCGTGGAGTGCCTCACCGACAACCGCAACCGCGCCAACGCCGAGGTCCGCACCGCCATCACCCGCAACGGCGGCAACCCGGCCGACCCCGGGTCGGTGTCCTACCTGTTCAACCGCAAGGGGATCGTCCTGGTCGCGAAGACCGACGGCCTCACCGAGGACGACCTGCTGCTCGCCGTGCTCGACGCCGGCGCAGAGGAGGTCAACGACCTGGGGGAGGCGTTCGAAGTGGTGTGCGACGCGACCGACACCCATGCCGTGCGCCTCGCCTGCACCGACGCGGGGCTCACCGTCGACTCTGCGGAAATCGCTTGGATGCCAACGGTTTCCGTGCCCTTGGACGACGACGTCGCAGTGAAGGTGCTCAAGCTCGTCGACGCCCTCGAGGACCTCGACGACGTCCAGAACGTCTACGCCAACTTCGACATCAGCGATGAGGTCCTCGAGCGAGTCGGCTAGCTGTTCTCAGCCGCGGACGCGCAGCTCGCACCACACGGTCTTGCCACGCGGGTCCGGTTCGACGCCCCACCGGCGGCAGAGCACCTCGAGCAGCCGTAGTCCGCGCCCGGTGGCCAGCTCGGTGCGAAAGCCGCGCGGGGCGACCTTGCCGGCGCTGTCGAAGTCGGACACCCGGATCACCAGGGCGTCACGCGCGCCGCGCAGCTCCAGCTCGCACTCGGTGCCGGCATGCAGCGTCGCGTTGGTGACGAGCTCGCTCGTGACCAGCATCGCGGTCTCGACGTCCTCGCGCCCGAGCAGCGGGGTGAGGGTCCTGGCGACGAACCGCCGCGCCTCCGTCGGTGACCGGAGGTCACCGCGCAGGGTCATCCGGGCATCAAGATCCATGTCACGATCTATCCTGCCCGACGGCACCGGCCCGCTTTCCGCCGGTCCCACCGGGCGCGCCTCCCCGGGACGACCGATTCGCCGCCGTACGCTCGCCGTCCGAACACCTGTTCTAGCCGGGGAGTCATCGTGCGCGTGCTGGGAGTCGATCCGGGGCTGACCCGGTGCGGCCTCGGTGTCGTCGACGGCGCGCCCGGGCGCGCCGTGCTGGTTGCCTTCGGCGTGGCCACGACACCAACGGACGCGCCGCTGGGCCAGCGGCTGGTCGCCCTGGAGGTGACCTTCGAGGAGTGGCTCGACGCGCACCGGCCCGATGCCGTCGCCGTCGAGCGGGTGTTCAGCCAGGCCAACGTCCGGACCGTCATGGGCACAGCGCAAGCGGGGGCCGTCGCGATCACCTGCGCGGCCCGCCGCGGGCTGCCCGTTGTCCTCCACACGCCCTCGGAGGTGAAGGCCGCCGTGACCGGATCAGGACGCGCCGACAAGGCGCAGGTCGGGGTGATGGTGGCGAGGCTGCTCCGTCTCGACGCGCCCCCCAAGCCCGCTGATGCCGCGGATGCGCTCGCGCTCGCGATCTGCCACCTCTGGCGCGCTCCTGCGCAGGCCCGCCTGGCCGCCCTGGCCGTCCGATGATCGCCAGCGTCAGCGGGACCGTGATGGCCCTGCAGCCGGACGGCGTCGTGGTCCGCGTCGGCGGCGTGGGTCTGTCGGTGCAGACGACCCCTGGCACCAAGGCTCGCTTGCGGGTCGGCGACGAGGCGGTCCTGGCGACCAGCCT
>JAVXVI010000056.1:0-2813 GCA_032230005.1 Actinomycetota bacterium
GACGACGGGCACCGATGAGCTTCTGCTGGATCCCTCCGATGGGCCCGACGACGCCCTGGTCATCGATGGTGCCGGTGCCCGCGATGAACCGGCCGTCGGTCATCGAGCCGGGCTCGAGCTTGTCGACGATGCCGAGCGCGAACATCAACCCGGCGCTCGGACCACCGATGTCGCTGAGGCTGATCGTGACCTTCACCGGGAAGTCGACCTGCTCGAGCGTGTCGACCCCGACGACGGGACGCACCGTGCCGTCCGTGTCGGTGGTCGCCACCGTCCCGACCGTGACGGTCACGGACTTTCCGGCTCGGCGCAGACCGAGGCGCACGGACTGGCCGGGCTGACGCGTTCCGATGAGGGCGATCAGGCTCTTGCGGTCCTGCACCGCCTTTCCGTCGACGGCGACGATCTGGTCGGCCGCCTTGACCAGGCCCGCCGCGGGCGTGCCCGCGCGCACCTTGTCCACGACGACGCGGACAGTGCCCTTGATGCCCAGGAAGCGCAGCGCCGCGGTCGTCGCGCTGTTCTGCGACGCCTTGAAGTCAGCCGCGTCCTGCTTCTGGACGTCCTCGGTGCTGCGTCCCGGCGGGTAGATCGCATCGCGGGGGACGACCGCGTAGTCGTGCCGGAACCAGTCGCGAAGCGCGCTGGCGAGGGTCAACGGGAGGACGACGCTGATCGTCGTCATGTTGAGGTGGCCGTTGTCGGCGTACGTCGCGTGACCGGCGACGCTGATGACGGGCATGCCCTGGTCGTCGGCCCCTAGCGTGTTGAACGTCGGCCCGGGAGCGAGGGCGACGTAGGGGACGCGGACGACGGCGACGACGAGCACCAGGGCGAGCGCAAGCGCGCTCGACAGCAGCAGGGTCAGGGTGCGCCGGGACACCGGCCGAGACTAGTTGGCCGGGCTGTGATCAGCTCAGGCGAAGAAGCCGAGGCTCTTGGCGCCATCGGTCCGCCCGTTCGCGGACGCCATGACCGGCTCCACGGACGACTGGTCGGTGACGACCTCCTCGGGCGGCGCCGCAACGGCGTCGGCGAGGGCGGGCGTCTCGTCGGCCGGCTGGGCCGGCCCCGACGCGTCTGCGCCGGCCGGCATCTCGACGCGGTAGTAGGCCCGGAACGACAGGGGGACCTCGGACAGCGCGTGGCAGCTGACCTCGTTGACGCCCTCGATGTTGCGCAGGTGCTCGACCAGGCGCACGGCGTCCTCGAGGGTTGCCACGCGGCGGAAGGCAGGGGACCCGTCATGGGCCGGGAAGAAGACGACGTGCTCCACGGTGGAGGCTCCCTTTGCTGGCGCCCAGGCGGTGGCCGGATGGGCGTACTGATGACCCGACAGGGTGGTTGTCGGCAGGTCATCCGGGTCACCTTGAGCCGATGTCCGTTTTAGGCTGTTGTCGGCCATTCCAAAAAATCTTGCAGGAGACCCGAGAGGTTTCGCGAACTGCGTCGTTGGTGTGGGTAGTCGGCGCACCCAGCCCCCCGACCGGAAGAGGAACAGATGTCCTCGATGCTCGAGCTGCCTCCGGCGCTCGCGGAGCCGTTCCCGGCTCCCGCGCCGGCCTCGGCTCCTGCGCACCTGCGGCTCGTCCAGACCGAGCCGCTGGACTTCGACGATGCCGCCCGCCGCATCACGCCGCGGCTGCAGCGCTACGCGACCCGTCGTCTCGGTGACATGCACGAGGCCGAGGAGCTGGTCCAGGAAGCCCTGCTCCGCGCCTACAAGCACGCCGGCCAGCTGCAGACCGAGGACGACCTCATTGCCTGGTGCACCGTTGTCACCGGCCGCCTGGTGATCGACCGGCTGCGTGTCCGCGGTCGTTCCACCAGCGTCGCGGAGGTGCCCGAGGGCACCCGCGTGGGTCGCGACACCGCCGATGTGGTCGTGGCACGCGATGAGGCCCGCATGGCGCTGGACGCCCTCGACGCGATGCCGGCACGGCAGGCCGCCGTCCTCTGGGCGCGCGAGGTCGAGGGCCAGGGCTACGACGAGATCGGGCAGCGCTTCGGCATGACCGAGCCCGCCGTCCGCTCGATCCTGACCCGCGCCCGCAAGGGCCTTCGCAAGGAGTACGCCGCCCGCGGCGGCACCCTTCCCGTTGCCGGCCTGGTGGCCCTGGCTCCCTGGGTGACCAGCCTGCGCTGGGCCGACCGGTTGCGGGCCGCGGCCGCGAGGATCGCCGCTCCTGCGGCGATCGGCGCCATGGCGCTGGGCCTCGTCGGCGGGGCACTGCACTCACCCCTGTTCGACCGGGGCACGGACGCCCCCGCGAGCACGGGCGCCGTCGTCACCAGGCCAATCGCGGAGTCGGCCCCGGCCCGGTCCAACGCTCGTGTGCAGCCACCTCTGTCGGCTCGGTCCACGGCCGGCGGGGTGATTGTGCCCGGCTACAAGGTCACGCCGACGAGGGTTGAGCAGGTCACGTCCGCGCATTGCCTCAAGACACCGAGCGCCAGCGCGGGCGGCGGGCCATGCGCCCACGATGACCGCGGCAGCCACGTCTACGTCAACCAGTCCCTTCCGGACAACCCCACCGGCGTACGCGACGTCGGTGTTTACAGCAACAGGGTCGACTGCACGCTGATCCCCACCAACCCAGTACTGACGTGTGAACCACCCAGCAACGGAGGAAACCGATGAGCCGCAAGCGCCTCGCGGCCTGTCTCGTGTTCATCGGCGTCATCGCCGGCACAGCGAGCCCGGCACTGGCCGACCCTGGGGACGGCAGCTACGCCTGCCTCATGGCGACGCACGACAAGAAGCACCCTGGCGACCCGGTCTTGTGCGTCTGGGTGCCCGTCGACAAGCAGCC
>JAVXVI010000057.1:0-2660 GCA_032230005.1 Actinomycetota bacterium
GTCCGCAGGAGACGCGTTGAGCTGCGGGAAGTAGACGCCGAACCGGGGGGCCGGCCGGAGCGGGTCGGGGCTCACCGGCCGCGGCCGAGGCCCAGGCCACGCTGGGCGATGATGTCGCGCTGGACCTCGTTGGTGCCACCGCCGAAGCGGAGGTACGGCGCCTGGCGGTACATGTGCTGCGCGAGGGTGGTGGCCGGCGACGGCTCTCCACGCGTGAGGTCCAGCGCAGCCGCGGCCAGCGTCGCCTGCAGCTCTGTCGTGACGACCTTGGTCATCGATGCCTCCGCGTTGGGGACGAGCCCCTGGTCGACCATCCAGGCGGCCCGGTAGTTGAGCAGCCGGGCCAGCTCGATGCGCGCCGCGAGGTCGGCAAGGGTGTGCCGGACGTCGTCGCGCGCCCCCAGCGGCGCGCCCCCCTCGACGGCACCTGCCACGAAGCGGACCAGCTCGTCGTACAGGCGCCGCAAGCCGCCCGTCACACCGATCGCCACCCGCTCGAAGTCGAGCGCCGTCGTGACCAGGCGCCAGCCCTCGTTGAGCTCACCGACCAGGTGGTCGGCCGGCACGCGCACCTCGTCGAAGAAGACCGCGTTGGTGCGGATGCCACCCCACGTGACGATGGGCTGCACCTGCACGCCGGGGCTGTCGATCGGCACCATGAACACCGAAAGGCCCTTGTGCTTCGGGGCGTTGGGGTCCGTGCGGCAGACCAGCCACTCGTGCGTGGCGAACTCCGCCCCGGTGTTCCACAGCTTCTCGCCGCTGATGACCCACTCATCGCCGTCGAGCCGCCCCGTCGTACGCACCGAGGCGAGGTCGCTGCCGGCATCGGGCTCGGAGTAGGCGATCGCGAACTCCGCCTCACCGCGCAGGATCGCCGGCAGCCACTGCCGCTTCTGCTCCTCGGTGCCGACCCGCATGATGGTGGGCGCGACAGCGCTGGACGTGAGGTCGATCGCGGGCGCGCCCCAGTAGGCGAACTCGTCCATCAGCAGGAACTGCTCGAACATCGTCCGTCCGGAGCCGCCGTGGTCGACGGGCCAGGTCAGCGCCAGCCAGCCGCGCTCGGCCATCTTCGCGCGAAACGCCCGGAGCACCGGACCACTGGCCTCGTTGCCGCGGCGGCGCGCCTCCTCCTCGGCCTCGGTGTCGAAGTGCTCGCGCAGGAAGGCGCGGATCTCCTCGACCCACGCCTCCTGCTCGACGCTGAGCGCGAAGTCCACGTCAGCGCAGCTCGCGCTTGAGCGGCTTGCCCGCTCCCGACACCGGCAGCGGCTGGGTGCGCAGCTCCCAGGACTTCGGCACCTTGTAGCCGGCGATGCGCTCCTTAGCGTGGGCCGCCAGGTCGGCCTCCGTCGTGGTCGCCGCCGCCTGCTCGCTGAGGACGACGATGCCGTGCACCCGCGCTCCCCAGGTCTCGTCCGGCCGGCCGACGACGGCGACCTGGAGGACCCCGGGGTACGTCGCGAGGGCGTTCTCCACCTCGATGGAGTAGACGTTCTCGCCACCCGTCACGATCATGTCGTCGGTCCGGTCGACGAGGTAGAGGTAGCCCTCGTCGTCGAGGCGACCGAGGTCGCCGGTGTGGTACCAGCCGTCGCGGAAGACCTTCGCCGTGCTCTCGGGGTCGTCCCAGTAGCCCTCCATGAGGTTGCCGCCCCGGGCGCAGACCTCCCCGACGTCGCCGGCCGGCAGCCGCCTGCCCTCGGGATCGAACACCCCGACCTCCACGCCGGGCAGCGAGCGGCCGACCGAGTGCCGCTGCGCCTCGCCGCGCAGATGGTCCTCGGCGGTGAGGAACGTCAGCGCGCCGCACGACTCGGTCATGCCGTAGCCCTGCAGCAGCGAGATGTCGGGCGCGGACAGCTGCAGCTTCTCGAGCAGCGCGTGCGGCATCGCCATCCCGCCGTAGCCGATGCGCTGCAGGCTCGACAACCGCTCGGGTCGGTAGTCGGGGTGCGCGAGGACCATGGCGATCATCGTCGGGACGAGCACGGTCTCGGTCACCGCGCGGTCCTCGACCGCGGTGAGGAAGCTGCCCGGCTCGAAGCCGGGGATGACCGTGCCCTCGGTCCCGAAGGCCGACGCACTCAGCGCGGCACTGAGGCCGGTCGAGTGGAACATCGGCATGTGGTGCAGGTAGATCGCGCGCTCGGACGAGGCGAGGCCCTGCACGGTCGCGAGGTGCAGCTGGTTGAGCACCTGCGCGCGCTGGCTGGTGACGACGCCCTTCGGCATCCCGGTCGTGCCGCCGGTGTACATGATCATCGGCGGGTCGGACTCCTCCGGCTCGGCCGGGACCGTCTCCTTGCCGGCGGCGAGCAACTGCTCGTAGTCGGTGTCCAGGTCGATGACGCGCGGCGCGGACGCCTCACCGGCCAGAAGGCCACGAACCCGGTCGCCGAACATCGCGTCGACGAAGACGACCTTCGCCCCGCAGTGCCGGAGCACGTGCGCGATCTCCGGGTCAGCCAGCCGGTAGTTGACCGGCGTGATCATGGCGGCGCCGAGGAAGGCCGCGTGGTAGAGCTCGAGGTAGCGGTGGCTGTTGAGCGCCACGACCGCCATCCGGTCGCCGCGCTGCAAGCCCAGCTCGGTGCCGATCGCACTCGTGAGGCGGAGGACTCGGGCGGCGTGCTCACCGAACGACGCCGCGTAGG
>JAVXVI010000058.1:0-9490 GCA_032230005.1 Actinomycetota bacterium
GAGGGGCACGAGGAGGTGGTGGGTACGACGGGGCAGGCGCCCGAGCACATCCACCTCGTCGACGGGATCGCGGAGGCGGCAGCTGTCGAGGTCCGTGATCCCGCGAAGGTCGCCTACCTGTCGCAGACGACGCTGTCGGTCGACGAGACCGAGGTCACCGTCCAGGCACTGCGCGAGCGCTTCCCGCTGCTGCAGGGCCCGCCGTCCGCCGACATCTGCTACGCCACGCAGAACCGGCAGGTCGCCGTGAAGGAGATCGCCGCGGACGCCGACCTCGTCCTCGTCGTCGGCTCCCGCAACTCCTCCAACAGCGTGCGGCTGGTCGAGGTCGCGCTCGAGGCCGGCGCTGCCTCGTCGTACCTCGTCGACGACGCCTCAGAGATCGACGAGGCCTGGCTCGACGGGGTCAGCACCGTCGGCCTCACCAGCGGGGCCTCCGTGCCGGAGGACCTGGTCGACGGCGTGCTGGCGTGGCTGGCAGCGCGCGGGTTCGGCGAGGTCCAGGAGGTGGAGTCGGCGCAGGAGAGCCTGCTTTTCGCGCTGCCCCCCGAGCTCCGCCGCGACCTGAGGGCCGCCAGCCCCGCCTAGGGCTCGATGGCTGTGCGACGGCGGCGGCCGGAGATGCCGCGTACGACGGCGATGGCGAACGACAGGGCGGTGGCCGTCAGGAGCACCGGCGCGCCGAGGACCAGGGATGTCGCGAGCTCCAGCGCCTGACGGGTGAGCACCCCGCCGACGCCGGCGGTCTGGGAGAAGGCGCCGGCCAGCAGCGCGATCGCGACGTAGACCAGCGGCGGCATGACGATCGCGGCGAGCAGGTCCTCGCGGTGCACCTTGAGTGCCGCGATCGCACAGCCGGCGATGAAGGTGATGGCGAAGACGGTGCGCAGTCCAGGCCCGGTCAGGACGTCGATGAGGCCGCCGGTCGCGCCCAGGAGGAGGGCCACGGTCACGGCACCGAAGGCGGTCAGCCCGCGGCGGTCGGCAACATGCACGCCGTGCGCGCGGGTCTCGCCCCTGGCTGCCGTGGAGGAGCCGCCCGCGGCATCGGCATCGGTCCAGGTCGTCACCCGAAAACGGTACCCCCGGGACACCGTTCTCCCACGCGTCTAGCGTGTCGGCCGTGTCGCAGCCCGAACCGTCGTACGACCCGGACCGGGTCGCAGCCGCAGCCAGGCAGGCCGATCCCGGCCTGCCTGAGGAGGACGCGGCCCGGCTCGCGCGGGAGGCGTGGCAGCACCTACGGGAGGTGGGCTGTGAGGACGCCCCGGAGATCGCCCGCCGGCTGATGGCCGGCCCGACGTCGATCGGGGCAACTCCCGCGAATGTGGTCGCGCGGGCAGCGACGGTGCACTGCCAGGAGCTCGGGATCGATCCGCAGGCCTGATCAGCCGGACAGTCGCTCGTCCTGGAGGGGTACGAGGGTCAGCTCGGGAGCGACCAGCCTGGCTGCTGTGGCGTCGATCGACCTCGGCTCGGTCATCGGGTCACCGACCGCACCCAGGTCGGCGAGCCGGCGGGCGGAGGGCAGCAGGCTGCGCTCCATCGAGGCGACCGTCTTGTTGTAGTCGGTCACCGCGGTGTTGAGGCTGCGACCGAGCTTGTCGACGTGGCCGCCGAGGGTGCTCAGCCGGGTGTAGAGCTCCTTGCCGGCCGTGAAGACGGCGCGGGCGTTGTCGGTCAACGACTGCTGCTGCCACGCGTGCGCAACGGCGCGCAGCAGTGACACCAGGGTCGTCGGGGTCGCGATGTGCACGCGGCGGGCATAGGCGTGCTCGAGAAGTGACGGGTCACGCTCGAGCGCCGGCGCCAGGAAGGCCTCGCCCGGCACGAACAGGACGACGAACTCCGGGGTGTCGGGGAACTGCTGCCAGTAGGCCTTGTCGGCCAGCCGGTCGACGTGCTGACGCAGGTGCCGCGCGTGCGCCACCAGGCGCTCCTCGCGGTAGTCCTCGTCATCGGACTCCGCTGCCTCGAGGTAGGCGGCGAGGGTGACTTTCGCGTCGACGACGACGGACCGGCCGCCGGCGAGCCGGACGACGAGATCGGGCCGCAGCGCGCGGCCTTCCCCATCGCGCACGGTGGCCTGCTGGTCGAAGTCGCAGCGGTCGATCATGCCGGCGTGCTCGACGACGCGGCGCAGCTGCATCTCGCCCCACTGCCCGCGGGCCTGCGGCTTGCGGAGCGCGTTGACGAGCGAGGCCGTCTCCCGGCCGAGCAGCTCCGAGCTCAGGCGCACCGTGTCGACCTGCCGGCTCAGCTCTCCGAAGGCCCGGGCGCGTTCGGTCTCCAGGCCGCGCAGCTGCCCCTCGACCCGGCCCAGCTGCTCACGGAGCGGCTCGACGAGCTGCTGCACGGATCGGGACTGCTGGGTCAGCTCGCGCACGGTCTCATCGCGGCGGGTCAGCAGCCGGTCGAGGACGGCTCCGAGGACGAGCCCGAGGAGGAGAGCGAGTACGACGGTCATGCAGGCGACGGTGTCATGCGGGTGTGACAGAAACCGGCCGGTAGCGTCGTACGGCGTGTCCCTCACCATCGGCATCGTCGGCCTGCCCAACGTCGGCAAGAGCACGCTGTTCAACGCACTGACCAAGAACGACGTCCTTGCGGCCAACTACCCGTTCGCGACGATCGAGCCCAACGTCGGCGTCGTCGCCGTACCCGATCCTCGTGTCGCGCAGCTCGCGGAGGTTTTCGCCAGCGAGAAGCAGGTCCCCGCGACCGTGTCGTTCGTCGACATCGCCGGCATCGTCCGCGGCGCGAGCGAAGGGGAGGGCCTGGGCAACAAGTTCCTGGCCAACATCCGCGACAGCGACGCGATCTGCCAGGTGATCCGTGCGTTCACCGACGAGAACGTCGTCCACGTCGACGGCCGCGTCTCGCCGAAGGACGACATCGAGACGATCAACACCGAGCTGATCCTCGCGGACCTGCAGACGGTCGAGAAGGCACTGCCACGGCTGGAGAAGGAAGCGCGGATCAAGAAGGACGTCGTGCCGCAGCTGGAGGCCGTACGACGGGCGCAGGAGATCCTCGACTCGGGCCAGACCATCTTCGCGTCAGGTGTGGATCGCGAGCCGTTGCGCGAGCTGCACCTGCTGACGGCCAAGCCGTTCCTCTACGTGTTCAACCTCGACGAGGAGGAGCTGGGCAACGACGCGTTCCGCGCCGAGCTGGCTGCGCTCGTCGCGCCGGCGGAGGCGGTCTTCCTCGACGCGAAGGTCGAGATGGAGCTGATCGAGCTGCCCGACGACGAGGCCCTCGAGCTGCTCCAGTCGATGGGCCAGGAGGAATCCGGGCTGCACCAGCTGGCCCGCATCGGCTTCGACACCCTTGGTCTGCAGACCTACCTCACGGCTGGTCCGAAGGAGTCGCGGGCGTGGACCATCCGCAAGGGCGCGACCGCCCCGGAGGCGGCCGGCGTGATCCACACCGACTTCCAGCGCGGCTTCATCAAGGCCGAGGTGATCGGCTTCGACGACCTGATGGAGGCGCGGTCGGTGGCGGCGGCGCGGGCGGCCGGCAAGGCGCGCATGGAGGGCAAGGACTACGTGATGCGCGACGGCGACGTCGTGGAGTTCCGCTTCAACGTCTAGGCGTAGGAGTCGCAGCCCATACCGTCGCCGTCGGCGTCGAGGCGATACGGGTCAACGCCAGCTCGTCGCAGGGTCACGACCTGCCGGATGTCACCGCAGTCGAGGTCGTTGGCCTGGCCGTTGCCGGAGCCGTCGCCCTTGACGGGGATGCACGTCGCGTAGTCGGGGTGGCAGCCGCTGACGGCCACAGGAGCAGCCGGCTTCGGCGCCGGCGCGGCGACGAAGGTGTGCGGCTGCGCAGTCTTCGCGCATGCCCCCCACAGCCCCGCGTGCTCGGCCTTCGCCGCCGCGAAGGCCACGTCGAGCTGCCTTGCCAGTGAGGGGTTCTCGCCCCGGAACTGCCGGAAGTACTTGTCGTCGGCGAAGCCGTGCCGGGCGAGGAACACGTTGACGTTGATGCCGGTCGCGGTGGTGACGACGGCAACGCTGCGGCCGTACGTGTCACGCGTGTAGACGTGGGCGCGGAAGCCGGCGGCGACGAGCGCCTTGCGCTTGGCAGTGGCCGCCGATCCGAAGCACTGGTTGTACTCGGGTGCGTTGACCAGACCGAGCCGGAACTCGCGCCCCGCGGTGTCCCGCCACGAGTCCCCGTCACCACCGGGCGCTGCGTGAAGCAGCGGCGCTGCCTGGGCCGGTCGGGACAGCGCCGCGACCTGCTCCGGTTGACGAGAGGCCACCGGCCTCGTCACCGCTGCGGTTGCGCCGGTGTGCGGCTTGCTGTCAGAGCCGAGGTGAGGAAGTACGGCGGCGGTCACCGCCAGACCGGCGAGTGCGCTCGCGAGCTTGCCTGCGGTTCGCACGTTGTCTGTTTCGGGCGCCGCAGCCGTCGACCTGAGAGCGGTGAGGCAAATGTGGCCCCGGCTACGGCAGGCGGAACCAGGCTGTCGTGGCGTTGTCCGAGGGGATGACGCCCCAGTCGCCGGCGATCTCGCTGACGACGTAGACACCCCGACCGCTTTCGCACGTTGCCGTCGACAGGGTGGCGGCGATGTACGGAGGTGCCCCGCCGTCGTCGGTCACGTGGATGAGCACGGACCCGTCGGCCACCGTGGCGGTCAGCGACACGTGGCTGGTCGCATAGCGGATCGCGTTGGTGACGAGCTCAGAGGTGAGCAGCTCGGCATCGTCTGCGAGCCCGGCGAACCCTTGCTCCTGGCAGAACCTGCGCACCGCCACCCGTGCATCGCGGCACGATGCCGGGGTCGGAGGAAGCACCAGCGCGAGCCCGGTCTCCGCAGTCGTCATCGCTTGGCCGACCGGGCTTCTTGGAAGGCCCGAAAGCGCTCGCTCCAGGCCAGGCCGGTCGGCGTGACCTCGATGCCGCGGGCCTGCGCGTGCTTGGTGCAGTACGGCTGCCAGTAGCCCGGCATCGCGGTGCCGGTCGACCGTCGCGCCGCTACGGCTGGGGCCGTCCCGCAGGTGGGCACCGAGCACCCGGAGTGCTGCGGCGGTGCTCCCGGATCGGACGGCTCGTACAGAGCACACAGCCAGTCCCACCGGACCCAGCCCCACTCGCGCGGCGTCGGTCCCGTCAGATCAATCTGGTCACTTGCCACAACCGGCCCCCCGCCGCCGAGCTTCTGACACGGCGCGGATCCTGACCGTTGCCAGACAAGGGCACGATCCGCCGGGTTGCGCCGCTCGTCACGGCTTTCCGGCACTTTGGTCCCGAACCGCCCGACCGGACCCCCCACAGTGGTGCGGTGTCGCCATTCGGGTCACTGGATCGCCGGGCTGAAGGCCGTCCTGCGCGTCAGTCTGTCTTGCCCTCGGACCGATATGCACCGGATGATCTTCGCCCGACGGGCGGGGCGTTCGGGCGGTAGACTGACAGCGTCTCTCTGACACCCAGGGCGTCCGGCCCCCCGCGCCCGCCCGCCGCTCCGGAGCGGCGTTCGTCGATCGGTCTTCGCTGTCGCAGCCTCCCCTGGCTTCACGCGCCCGCTGTGGCAGGACCATCTCGTGCGTGAGGCGTGCCGCGCACCACGGCGACGCGCCCAACCGGAAGGCCCCGCTCTGTGACCACCCGCTTTGGTTTTGTCAGCACCTACCCGCCGACCCTGTGCGGTCTCGCGACCTTCACCGCGGCCCTTTCCAGCGAGCTCGTGGGCGCCGGGGATGCACGGGTCATCCGGCTCGTGGAGACCCCGCAACCTCCGGCCGGGGCAGAGATCGCCGGTCAGCTCGTTGCCGGTGATGCGCCCAGTGCCGCGCAGGCGGCGTCGTTGCTGAACGAGGGGGACATCGCGATCCTCCAGCACGAGTACGGCGTGTACGGCGGGCCGGACGGCGACGAGATCCTCGGTCTGCTCGCCGGTCTCACGGTGCCGTCTGTCGTCGTACTGCACACCGTGCTGAGCGCCCCGACCCCGCACCAGCGCAGCGTCCTCGAGGACGTGGTCTCGCTCGCCGACGCCGTGGTCACGATGACGGCCACGGCACGCGACCGGCTGGCGGTCGGCTACGCGGTCGACATGGCCAAGGTCAGCGTCATCCCGCATGGGGCACCGGTGGTGCGCCCGTCCCACCTGCCGACGTTCCGCACGGGTGGGCCGACCATCCTCACGTGGGGGCTGCTCGGTCCCGGCAAGGGCATCGAGTGGGCCGTCGAGGCGATGGCCCAGCTGACCGACCTCGATCCGGCGCCGCGTTACCTCGTCGCCGGTCAGACGCATCCGAAGGTGCTGCTGCATGAGGGTGAGGCCTACCGAGGTCGGCTGCAGAACCGGATCGACGAGCTGGGCCTCAGCAACACGGTGACGCTGGACGGGCAGTACCGCCACGCGTCCGGCCTCGCGGAGCTGGTCGACGCTGCCGACTTCGTGCTGCTGCCCTACGACTCCACCGACCAGGTCACCTCCGGCGTCCTCATCGAGGCGGTGGCAGCTGTGAAGCCGGTCGTCGCCACCGGGTTCCCGCATGCCGTGGAGCTGTTGGGGGACGGCTCCGGACTGATCGTCGCGCACAAGGACCCGCAGTCGATCGCCGCCGCGCTCCGCCGGCTGCTGACCGAACCCGGCCTGGCTGCCGGGATGACGAAGGCGGCCGGCGCGACAGCTCCGCACCTGCTCTGGCCGGCCGTGGCCGAGCGCTATCGGCAGCTCGCCGACCGGCTGATCCGAGCCCGAGTCGCGGCGTGATCGTCGCGCCCGCGCTCGCGCGGCCGGTCTTCCACCACCTGCACCGGCTGACGGACTCGCGCGGGCTCTTCGAGCACGCACTCCTGGCCGAGCCGCGCCGTGAGCACGGCTACTGCGTCGACGACGTCGCCCGCGCGCTCGTTGTGCTGTGCCGCGAGCAGGGTCGGTCGCTCGAGCGGCAGGTGGAGCACTACCTCGAGTTCACCCTGGCGGCCGTGCAGCCGGACGGTCGCTGCCACAACCGGATGGCTGTCGACGGGGAGTGGACCGACACCCCGACGGTCGAGGACTGCTGGGGTCGAGCTGTCTGGGGCCTGGGCGTCGCAGCGGCGAAGGCTCCCAGCGCGCGGCTGCGCCACCGAGCACTGGTCGGCTTCCGGCGCGCGGCTGCGCAGCGCTCGCCGTATCTGCATGCGATGGCCTTCGCGGCACTGGGAGCGGGCGTGCTCCTGCAGAGCCGGCCCGACGAGCCGGCTGCCCGGGACCTGCTGCGCGACGCGGTCAGCCAGATCGGGGTCACGAGTCCGGACCGGGCCTGGCCCTGGCCGCAGGACCGGCTGCGCTACGCCAACGGCGCGATCGTGGAGGCGCTGCTGCTCGGTGGAGCCGCGCTGCCCGACCGCGCGGCGGCCGCGCACGGCCTCGCGCTGCTGACGTTCCTCCTCGACATCGAGACGCACACCGGCCAGCTGTCCGTGACGCCGGTCGGTGGTCGCAGCGCGACCGACCGCGGCCCGGGCTTCGACCAGCAGCCGATCGAGGTGGCCGCGCTCGCCGATGCCTGTGCGACCGCCTACGAGCTGACCGGTGGCCCGCGATGGCTCGCCGGCGTCCAGATGGCGTGGGAGTGGTTCCTCGGGGCCAACGACAGCGGGACGCTGATGTTCGACCCGGAGACCGGGGGCGGGTACGACGGCCTCCACGCGCACGGGCCCAACCTGAACCAGGGCGCTGAGTCGACCCTCGCCCTGCTCTCGACCACCCAGCACGCCCGCCGCTTCGAGCTCCCGGCATGAGCGGCATGAGCGTGCAGCACGTCCAGGCGGAGCTGCATCCTGACCCGGCTCGCGTCATCGCCCGGCTCTTCCTGCCCGGCGAGGAGCTTCGTCCCGGGCGTTCGCGGGCCGGCGCGGTCGTCAACCGGGTCCTCGCGCTCCCGGAGGAGGAGGTCGAGGCGCTCGCCGCACGGCTGACGACGGAGTTCTCCGGACGCCACCGCAACTACCTCGACCTGCTGCACGAGAACGCATCGCGCGTCAGCTCGCACCTGCGCAAGCGCGCGAAGCTGTCGCCGGCTCGCACCCTGGTGCTCGGCGCCAGCTTCACCGCTGAGTACGCCGTCGAGGCAGCGGCGCTCTGCAACCCCAGCGTCGTGCTCGCCCCGGACCAGGGCGGCCTGCGCAAGGGCCAGACGCGCATGGCGGTCAGTCTGCGAGGGATCGGCGAGGGCCATGTCTCGTCCCTCGGGTTCGCGACCGCCGTTGTCGGCCCCGGACCCAAGTGGACCTTCGAGCCGCGCGTCCTGCCGATCGTTCCGGGCACCAGCGCTCCGGCCCACTGGCGCCGCGAGCACTTCCGCGCTGTGCTCTCGCAGCAGCGGCGGCTGGACGAGCTCTCGCACAGCGTGCTGGCCAGCGTGCCGGAGACCTTCACCGGCCTGGACCTGCAGCACGCGATCGACGCGGCCCACCCCGACCTGGTCGGCCGGCCGGCCGGTCTGGCCACTGTCGACGTACTCCGCCAGTTGGTCTTCTCGACGTACGAGGTCTCGTTCCCGTACGACGTGGAGCTCAGCCAGCAGGTGCTCATGCCGGCGGCGAGCGAGGAGAGCAACGGCATGGAGGACGCACGGTTCGTGCGCTTCGTGTCCGATGACGGCGCGGTCGAGTACCGCGCGACCTACACGGCGTACGACGGCAGGCACATCGCGCCGCGCCTGCTGACCAGCCCGGACCTGCGCGTCTTCCAGGCCCATCGGCTGGCCGGACCGGCCGCGCGCAACAAGGGGATGGCGCTGTTCCCCCGGCTGGTCGGCGGTCGCCATCTCGCGCTGTGCCGGTCGGACGGCGAGAGCACCAGCCTCGCCAGCTCGGCGGACGGTTTCGTGTGGGGCAAGCCCGAGCTCGTGCAGGCACCGGCTGCCTCCTGGGAGGTGCTGCAGGTCGGCAACTGCGGCCCGCCGCTCGAGACCGCCGAAGGGTGGCTCGTCCTGACCCACGGCGTCGGGCCGATGCGCACTTACGCGATCGGCGCGATGCTGCTCGACCTCGACGAGCCGACGAAGGTGCTGCGCCACCTGGAGCGGCCGCTGCTCGAGACCGCACCGGACGAGCGCAACGGCTACGTGCCCAACGTCGTCTACTCCTGCGGCGGCGTCCTCCATGACGGCCGGCTCTGGCTGCCCTACGGCATCGGGGACGCGCGGATCGGCGTCGCGTGGGCGTCCCTCGACGAGCTGCTGGGCGAGATGGTGTCGCCGGCCCGCTCGTGACCTTGCGCATCGGGGTGCTCGCCTCCATCGCGCACCGCACGCCGCCGCGGAGCTACGGCCCGTGGGAGCAGGTGGCGTCGACGATCGCGGAGGGGCTGGTCGCGCGTGGCCACGACGTGACGCTCTTCGCGACGGCGGACTCGCGCACCGCCGGCCGGCTGCACGCCGTGGTGCCCACCGGCTACGAGGAGGACCTGCGCATCGACGCGAAGGTCAGCGGCGGGCTGCACATCGCGGCGGCCTTCGAGCAGGCCGGCGAGCTC
>JAVXVI010000059.1:0-8204 GCA_032230005.1 Actinomycetota bacterium
CAGCAGCCTCGGGGGCAGCAGCCTCGGGGGCAGCAGCCTCGGGGGCAGCAGCCTCGGGGGCAGCAGCCTCGGGGGCAGCAGCCTCGGGGGCAGCAGCCTCGGGGGCCGGCGTCTCGTCGGCAGCTGCGGCCTCGGTCGGCGCCGCGTCGCCCTCGGCCGCCTTCTTCGGGGCGGCCTTCTTCTTCGGCGTGGTCGCGGCACCGGATGCTGCGCCGTCGATGCCCTCACGGGCAGCGGCCTCGAACACGGCCTTCTTGTCGGCCTTCGGCGCCGCGACGAGCATCGGCGGCGGGGCCGGCTCGCCCTTGAACTTCTGCCAGTCGCCGGTCACGCGGAAGATCGCGGCGACGGCGTCGGTCGGCTGCGCGCCGACCCCCAGCCAGTACTGCGCGCGGTCGCTGTCGACCTGGATGAAGGAGGGGTCCTCCTTGGGGTGGTACTTGCCGATCGTCTCGATCGAGCGGCCGTCCCGCTTGGTGCGGGCGTCCGCGACGACGATGCGGTAGTACGGCGCGCGCATCTTGCCCAGGCGCATGAGCTTGATCTTGGTGGCCACGAGGTGGTTGTGCTCCAGTCGTACGAACAGGGAGGTGCCGTCGGGGCGCGCGTGGGGGTGCGCGCTGCGGCATCGTGCGGGCACGCCGTGGACGGGTAGAGGGCCGTCGTACGGCGGGAACTCGCTGTCCAGTGTGCCAGACCTCTCCAGCGCGCGCGAACGGCCGGCCTCCTCAGGGAGACCGGCCGTCCGTCGTACCGCTAGAAGGCTGAGGTGCCGTTGGGCGTGCCCATGCCGGTCGGCCCGTCGTAGCCGGCCGCGCCCGTGCACAGGTAGCCGGCCGTCGAGGACTTGCGCGCTACGCAGCGTCCGTTGCTTCCGGTCGTCACGTCGAACAGGCTCCCGGCGGGCGCGGAGTAGGCCAGCTGCGCGGGGACGCCGGCGGTGTTGCCGGACAGCGCGTAGACGCCGCCGATGATCGGCGCGGCGACGCTGGTGCCGCCGAAGACGAGCCAGTTGGCGCCGCCGGTGGACCCGTAGCTGTCGTAGACCGCGACGCCGGTGGCCGGGTCGGCCACAGCGGAGACGTCGGTGACGGTCCGGCGGCTGCAGCCGGTGTCGTGCTGCCAGGACGGCTTGGCGATGTAGGCCGAGCAGCCACTGCCGGCCCCGCTCCACGCGGTCTCCGTCTTGCGCGTGCCGTCGGCGTTGAGGACGAGGTTGGTGCCGCCGACCGCGGTCACGGTGTTGAAGGACGCCGGCGACTCGACGCCGTAGCCGTTGTCGCCGGAGCTGACGGTGATGGCGACGCCCGGGTGGTTGTACGCCGAGGCGAACGTCGTCGTGCCGGACGACTCGGCGCCGCCGTACGAGTTGGAGACGACCTTCGCGCCCTTGCTCACGGCCATGTTGACCGCGGCGGCAAGGTCGGCGAACGCCGCGGTGTTGCCGGCGACGTAGATGATCGGGCAGCTCGGGCAGATGGCCGAGACCATCTCCAGGTCGAGCATCTCCTCCTGTCCCCAGCCGACATCAGCTGCCGGCAGCGTCGTACCGCCGGTCTGGTTGTACTGGGTGAGGTTCGCCGCACCGAGGTTGAACTGGTTGCGGTAGGCGGCGAGATCGGCTGCTGCGTTGGGGTGTGCGTAGGCGTCCACGACGGCGACGGTGGTGCTGCCGGTTGCGCCGGACAGGCCGTACGCCGCCTTCAGCTGCGCCGGGCTGTAGCCGGCGGAGTAGGTCGTGGTGGCGTCAGGCGTGACGTTGCCGCCCTTGGTCTTCACGTAGGCGTCGCAGGCGGCGAAGCCCTCGGCCGGGTCGGCGCAGACCCGCTTGGAGGAGTTGGCCGCGCCAGTCGCCGACTGGTCGGCGAGGGAGGGGGTGGCGAGCAGGCCCGCAGCCAGGCCGGCTGCGAGGAGGGGGAGGCGAAAAGAGCGCAAGGGCACCTGTCCGGAGTCGGCGTCGCGAGGGACGCGTGAGAGTCCGCGGACTATCGAATGGGTGCGATCGCGGTGTCCACACACCTGTGTCTGATTTGTCAGAGTTCGTCCCGACCGCGTCACACGGCGTTGACCTGGAACCGGGAACTGTGTCCTGAGCGATAGGGCGCCTTGAAGGCGCCCTTCCCTAGCGCGGGCGGTTGAGGCCGAACGGGTCCGGCTTCTGCGGTCCGGTGGGGCCGGTGCCTGACGGCGGCAGCTGCGGGAACCCCTTGGGCAGCTGCGGCATGCCGGCGGGGAGCTGTCCGGGCAGGGTGGGCCGGGCGGATGGGCCGCCGCCGGCGCGGCCGGGACCCTTGCCCTTCTTGCCCTTCTTGCCCTGCTGGGCGCGCTTGGCCTTGCGACCCATGCCGGGCAGGCCGGCCATCCCGCCCATCGACTTCATCATCTTCTGCGCTTCGTAGAACCGGTCGACGAGGCTGTTGACCTCGGTGACCGTGACGCCGGAGCCCTTGGCGATCCGGAGGCGACGCGAGCCGTTGAGGATCTTCGGCGTGTGCCGCTCCTGCGGCGTCATCGACCGGATGATCGCCGCGATCCGGTCGAGGTCCTTGTCGTCGACCTGGGCGAGGGCCTCCTTCATCTGACCCATGCCCGGCAGCATCCCGAGCAGCGAGGTCAGAGAGCCCATCTTCTTGACCTGCATCATCTGCTCGAGGAAGTCCTCGAGGTCGAAGTCCTCGCCGCTCGTGAGCTTGCCGGCCATCCGCTCGGCCTGGTCGGCGTCGAAGTGCTTCTCGGCCTGCTCGATGAGCGTCATCACGTCGCCCATGCCGAGGATGCGCGATGCCATCCGCTCCGGGTGGAAGACGTCGAAGTCGCCGAGCTTCTCCCCCGTCGAGGCGAACAGGATGGGCTGACCGGTGATGTGCCGGACCGAGAGGGCCGCGCCACCGCGGGCATCACCGTCGAGCTTGGTGAGGACGACGCCGGTGAAGCCCACGCCGTCCTGGAACGCCTGCGCTGTCGTGACCGCGTCCTGACCGATCATGGCGTCGACGACGAAGAGCGTCTCGTCGGGTTGTACGGCGTCACGGATCGCGGCTGCCTGCGCCATCATGTCGGCGTCGATGCCGAGACGGCCGGCGGTGTCGACGACCACCACGTCGTGCTGCATGCGCTTGGCGTGCTCGATCGCCTGCCTGGCTGCGTCGACCGGGTCACCGACGCCGGAGCCGGCGTAGGGCGCGAAGACGTCCACGCCGGCCTGGCCACCGACCACCTGCAGCTGCTGAACGGCGTTGGGCCGCTGCAGGTCGGCAGCGACGAGCAGGGGCGCATGGCCCTGGGCCTTCAGCCACTTCGCCAGCTTGCCGGCGAGGGTCGTCTTACCGGCACCCTGCAGACCGGCCAGCATGATGACCGTCGGCGGGTTCTTGGCGTAGCGGATGAGCCGGGTCTCGCCGCCGAGGATCCCGATGAGCTCCTCGTTGACGATCTTGATGACCTGCTGCGCCGGGTTGAGCGCCTGCGACACCTCAGCACCGCGGGCGCGATCCTTGACCGCGGCGATGAAGGCCTTGACGACGGGGAGGGCGACGTCGGCCTCGAGCAGCGCGACGCGGATCTCGCGCGCGGTCGCGTCGATGTCGGCCTCGGACAGCTTGCCCTTGCCGCGCAGGGACGTGAAGACCTTGTCGAGCCGGTCGCTCAGGGTGTCGAACATCGGTCCTCAGTGCCTCGGGAGTCGGTGACACAGGCTAGCCCGGGTGCCTCAGGAGACGGCGGCGAGCAGGCGTTCCTCGATCTCGCGCCGCAAGGCCTCGTCAGCGATCTTTCCGCCGTCCGGCCCCACGACGTAGAACGCGTCGACGACGTCCGCGCCAAGGGTCGACACGTGCGCAGTGCGCACATCCAGTCCGCAGTCGTCGAGGGCAGCGGTGATCCGGTGCAGGATCCCGAGCGCGTCGGGAGCACGCACCTCGACGACCGTCGCCGAGGCTGAGGCGTCGTCGACCAGCCGCACCGTCGCCGGCGCGACCGGCAGCGACGTCCGCCGCTGATAGGCGGCCTCGCGCGAGGCCAGCCGCTCCTCCAGGGGCAGCACTCCCTCAACGGCGTGCCGCAGGTCCTCGCGCACGACCGTCCAGTCCGGCGGTGACCCGAACCGCGGCGTGACCCGGAACACCGTGATCGCCGTGTCGCCGCGCGAGAAGGCCGAGGCCGACCGCACGTCCAGCTTGTGCAGGGCGAGTACGCCGGCTGACAGAGACAGCAGGCCGGGTCGGTCGGGCGCGACGACGGTGACCTCCTCGCCCTGGACGGCGAGCCCCACCCGGCCCGTGGCGACGAGGTCCTCCTGCCACGGCTGCAGGTCCGGCACCGGCGTCGCCGGCGCACCCGTGAGCAACGCCGACGTCCGGTGCACCAGCTCGTCGATCAGCCCGGCCTTCCACGCACTCCAGGCCGCCGGTCCGGTCGCGGCGGCATCCGCCTCCGTCAGCGCATGCAGCAGGCCGAGCACCTCAGCCGACCCGACGGCGTCCGCCACTGACTGAGCCGTCGCAGGGTCCGACAGATCACGACGCGTTGCGACATCGGGCAGCAGCAGGTGGTGCTCGACCATCGCCACCAGGACATCGACGTCCTCTGCGGGCAACCCGAGGCGTGGCCCCAGGTCGCGCACGACCTTCATGCCGACCTGGGTGTGGTCACCGGGCAGCCCCTTGCCGATGTCGTGCAGCAGTGCGCCCAGCAGCAGCAGGTCCGGACGGGCAACGCGCCGCGTCAGCGCGGCCGCCTCCGCCGCCGTCTCCACGAGATGGCGGTCGACGGTGAAGCGGTGGTAGCTGTTGCGCTGCGGCCGGCTGCGCACCGTCGACCACTCCGGCAGCAACCGGGTCAGCAGGCCGACCTGGTCGAGCGCCTCCATCACCGCCACCGCGGGCGGGCCGGCCGCGAGCAGCCCGACGAACGCCTCGAGCGCGGCCGGCGGCCAGGGCACCGGCAGCAATGGGCACTCGGCCACGAGCCGGTCCATCGTGGTCGGCGAGATCGGCAGACCGGCGCGGGCTGCCGCCTCGGCGACCCGGAGCACGAGCGCGGGGTCGGACACCGGTTCCGCATCGCGGGCGAGCACGACCTCCCCCGCCTGCTCGACCACGTCGTCCGCCAGTGGTCGCCGGATCGGGTCGCTGCCCCGGCGGCCGAGCCGCCGCCGCGCGGGTGGCCGGGCCAGGACGCGCCGCCAGGTGTTGTCCGAGGCGAAGGCGATCGTCCTCGCCGCTCCCGAGACCGCAGCCATCAGCGCGTCGGCGTCGGCGTAGTCGAGCGCCTCCGCCACAGCGTCCTGCTCCTGCAGCAGCAGCCGGTCCGCCGACCGACGTCCGCCACCGGCCGTCCGGCGATGCAGCTCACCGCGGACGTCGAGAAGGAGGTCGTACGCCGACCGCACCGGCTCGGCCGGGGAGTCCGCCACCTGCGCGATCGCCAGCGCCCGCAGGGCATGCACATCCCGCAGGCCGCCGCGCGCCTCCTTGAGGTCGGGCTCGAGCAGGAAGGCCACCTCCCCCGCCGCACGGGCCCGCTCCTCCGCAGCGGCGCGCAGCTCGGCCAGCCTCCGCTGACCCCCGGACCGCCAGACGGCACGGGTCTGCGCAACCAGCTCGGCGGTCAGCTGCTGCTCACCCGCGACGTGGCGCGCATCCAGCAGGCCGAGCACTGCCTTGAGGTCCGCCTTCGCGACGGCGACGGCCTCACCGACCGTGCGCACCGAGTGGTCCAGGCCGACGCCGGTGTCCCAGATCGGGTACCAGAGCCGGTCCGCGAGATCGGCGACGTCGGTCCGGTCGTCGTGCACCAGCACCAGGTCCAGATCGCTGCCAGGAGCCGGGTCCTTGCGTCCCAACGCGCCGACAGCGACGAGGGCGACGCCGGAGCCCGGGGTGCCGAGCAGCTCGGTCAACCACCGGTCGTAGAGCCGTACAAGGGCAGCGCGCAGGTCAGCGCCACGGAGATCGGCATCGGCCAGCAGCGCCTCCCGCTCGGCGCGCAGCCTGGTCAGAGCGCGTCCGCTCCGCGCTCGCCGGTGCGCACCCGGACGACCTCCTCGACCGGCGTCGTCCAGACCTTGCCGTCACCGATCGCACCGGTGTGAGCGGCTTCGACCATGGCCTCGACGACGCGCCCTGCGTCGGCGTCATCGGCGAGGACCTCGATCCGCACCTTCGGCACGAAGTCGACGGTGTACTCCGCCCCGCGGTAGACCTCGGTGTGGCCGCGCTGGCGGCCATAGCCCTGCACCTCGCTCACCGTCATGCCCTGCACGCCGAGGGCCTCGAGGGCGTTCTTGACGTCGTCGAGCTTGAACGGCTTCACGAAAGCGGTGACGAGCTTCATCTAGCCGATCCTCCCCATCGAGCGGACAGAGCCGAAGTCGTAGGCCGACTCCGCATGCAGCGCCTGGTCGAGACCGGTTGCCTCTTCCTCCTCGCTCACCCGCAAGGGGATCACACGGTTGACGGCGCGCGCGAGCAGGTACGTCGCAAGGAACGACCAGGCGGTCGCGGCCAGGACGCCGACCGACTGGCGGCCCAGCTGCTCCAGGCCCCCGCCGTACAGAAGACCCTCGTGCACGACGGCGGGGTTCACGGCTGCGGTGGCGAACAGCCCGAGGAACAGGGTGCCGACCACTCCGCCGACGAAGTGCACACCGACCACGTCGAGCGAGTCGTCGTAGCCGAAGCGGTACTTCAGCTGCACGCCGAGGACGCACGCAGCACCGGCGAGCGCGCCCAGCAGCAGTGCCGGCAGCGGGTCGAGGTAGCCACACGCGGGCGTGATGGCGACGAGTCCCGCGACCGCTCCGGACGCCGCCCCAGTGTCGTCGCGACCCCGTTCTTCACCCGCTCCACACCGATCCAGGCGAGCAGCCCGCCCACCCCTGCCAGGTGCGTGTTGACGAGGGCATGCACTGCGAGGCCGTCCGCGCGAAGGGCCGAGCCGGCGTTGAAGCCGAACCAGCCGAACCACAGCAGTCCGGCCCCCAGCAGCGTGAGCGGCAGGGAGTGCGGCGGCATCGCTTCACGCGGCCACCCGTGCCGGCGCCCCACGACGAGGGCCACGGCGAGCGCTGCTGCTCCGCAGTTGATCTCGACGACCGTGCCACCGGCGAAGTCGAGTACGCCGAACTTCGACATCCAGCCCTCGGGCGAGAAGGCCCAGTGCGCGAGGGGCGCGTAGACGATCAGCGACCACAGGCCGGCGAACAGCACGAAGCCGCCGAACCGCACCCGATCGGCGAGAGCGCCGCTGATGAGTGCGGTCGTGATGACGGCGAACATCAGCTGGAACGCCATGAACAGCAGGGGCGGGATGTGCAGCGTCAGCCCCGGCACCGGCTCCGCCGTATGGGCCAGACCGGTGAAGCGGAACCCGCCCAACAAGCCGCCGCCGACGTCGGAGCCGAAGGCCAGCGTGTAGCCGAGCACGACCCAGACGACCGTCACCACTGCGATGCAGACGTAGTTCTGCATGAGCATCGACAGGACGCTCTTGGCGCGGACCATCCCGGCGTAGAAGAAGGCGAGCCCCGGCGTCATCAGCAGCACCAGGGCCGTGCAGACGAGCACCCACGCCGTGTCGCCCGAGTCGATGGCTGGCATCGCGAAACTGTACTGAAACGCAAGATCGCGGGACCGCCGGTGGTGGCGGTCCCGCGATCAGCTGCACTGCTTGGCTACAGAGCCTCGGCGCCGCGCTCGCCGGTGCGGACCCGGACGACCTCGTCAACCGGGGTGCTCCACACCTTGCCGTCACCGATGGAGCCGGTGTGGGCCGACTTCGCGATGACGTCGATGACGTCGAGCGCATCGGCGTCGTCGACCAGCACCTCCAGCTTGACCTTCGGCACGAACGAGACGGTGTACTCCGCCCCGCGATAGACCTCGGTGTGTCCGCGCTGGCGGCCGAAGCCCTGCACCTCGCTGACGGTCATCCCCTGGACGCCGTACGCCTCGAGGGCGGTCTTCACGTCGTCGAGCTTGAACGGCTTGAGCACCGCTGTTACGAGCCTCATGAGTGCACCTTCACCTGTTCGGGGGCGACGTGAGCCCCGCTGATCGTTCCCGCACTGGCGGAGCCGAGCCCGGCGAACTCGTACGCCGACTCCGCGTGGACCGTCTGGTCGATCCCGGTGATCTCCTCCTCCTCCGTGACCCGCAGGCCCATCGTGTACTTGATGACGAGGGCGATGATCAGGGTGACGAAGA
>JAVXVI010000060.1:0-2931 GCA_032230005.1 Actinomycetota bacterium
GACCGGGCCGCGATGAAGCGGGCTCGCAAGGCGGCCCGCAGCGAGCGCCGCGGGTGATGCTCACCGCTGCGGTCGTGGCCGTGGGCGACGAGCTTCTTCTCGGCGACACGGTCAACACCAACGCGTCATGGCTCGGCGGCGAGCTCGCCCGTGCCGGCGTGGCGGTCGTGTCCTCGGTGATGGTGGGCGACGATCTCGACCGCATGCAGGTCGCGTTGAGGCGGGCGCTCGAGGATGCCGATGTGGTCGTCGTGACCGGCGGCCTCGGACCGACGAGTGACGACATCACCCGGGAGGCCGTCGCTGCGGTCGGCGGGGTCGAGCTCGTGCGCGACGCTTCCCTGGTCCAGGAGCTGACGGACCGCTTCGCGGCGTACGGCTATCCAATGCCCGCGCAGGTGCTGCAGCAGGCCGACGTCCCGGTCGGCGGCGTCGCGTTGCACAACCCGGTCGGCAGCGCGCCCGGGCTGCGGCTCGAGATCGGCGCCCGCGTCGTCTATGCGCTGCCCGGTCCGCCGCACGAGCTCCAAGCGGTGGGGCGCGCCGTTCTCGACGAGCTGCAGGCGCGCACCGGGGAGACCCTGCGGACCCGCACCGTGCACACCGCCGGCATCGGCGAACCCGCTGTCGCGGAGCTCGTCGAGGCCGCGATCGAGGTCCCGCCCGGTGTGTCACTTGCCTACCTGGCCGGCGGCGGCACCGTGCGCGTTCGGTTCACCGGCCATGACGACGCCGTCGTGCGCGCGCTCGCCGACCAGGCGGCCGCGTTGCTGGGCGATCACGTCTGGGGTCGCGACGACGACCGCCTCGACGAGATCGTGCATCGCGAGCTTGCCGCCCGCGACGCGACAGTGGCCGTTGCGGAGTCGCTGACCGGCGGGCTGATCGGGGCGGCGCTCTCGCGGATGGCCGGCTCGTCCGAGACGTTCCGCGGATCCGCCGTCGTCTACGCGACCGACCTGAAGGAGACCCTCGCCGGCGTCCCCGGCCCGCTGCTTGCCTCGGCCGGCGCGGTTTCCGCCGAGACGGCCGGCGCCCTCGCTGTCGGCGCCCGGGAGCGCCTCGCTGCGACGTACGGCATCGGTGCGACCGGCGTCGCCGGTCCGACCGAGCAGGAGGGCCAACCGGTCGGAACGGTGCACCTCGCCGTCAGCGGGCCGGGCGGAGCCGTCGTACGCAGCCTGCGGATCCCCGGCGACCGCGAGCGGGTCCGGCTGCTGACGGTCACGGCCGCCCTGGTGCTGCTCCGGAAGCACCTGCTCTCCGATGGTGTTCTGCTCACAGCGGACAAGCCGCGCTGAACGGCTGCCGATGTCACCGGCCACGGGTAGCGTGATCTGCGCGACGACAGGAAGGGAGGGAGTGGGCATGGCCGTTCTCCGCACCCTGCTGGGCGAGGCGCTCCGCACGACCCGGCTCCGCCAGCAGCGGACCCTTCGCGAGGTGTCGTCCCTGGCTCAGGTCTCCCTCGGCTACCTGTCCGAGGTCGAGCGCGGGCAGAAGGAGGCCTCCTCCGAGCTGCTCGCCAGCATCTGCCGCGCCCTCGGCATCAGGCTGTCGGACGTCCTGCGCGACGTCAGCGAGACGCTGGCCGTTCTCGAGCCGGAGCCGCTGCCCGTCCCCAACACGCTTCCCGTCCGGATGCCGGCGCTGGAGCCGGTCGGCAGCGACGGTCACCTCGTGACCAGCAGCGCGCTCGCCAGCGTGCATGTCGTCGCCGCCGCCTGAGCCGTCTGGCAGGCTGCCCGGGTGACCAGCCCGTCCGATGCCCCGGTCCGCGCGACCGGCACCCGCACGCGGTCCGGCAACGCGATGCTCCGGACCCGCGCGGCCATCCTCGACGGTGCGGAGCGCTGCATCGAGCGTGACGGCGTACGCCGGACGACGATGAGCGACGTGTCGGGGGAGGCGAAGGTCGCCAAGGCGACGCTGTACAACCACTTCCGCACCAAGGACGACGTGATGTCCGCTCTGGTGCTCGCTCGCATCGCGGCGCTGACGGCGGAGTGCTGCGAGCTCGCCGTCGCGGGCGTCGCGCCCGCTCTCGAGCACGCCGGTCGCTCCCTCGGTGCGGCCGGGTCGCTGCGCCGGATGTCGGCCCACGAGCCGGCGATCGCTGCTGCACTGGCGACGCCTGGGGCCGGCCGGCTCTGGGATGCCGCTCGAGGCGGCATCGAGACGGTGCTGCGCGAGGCCGGCGCACCGACCGATGCGGCGGCAGTCCACCTCGTGCTCAGGTGGCTGTGCGGCCATGTCCTGTGGGCCGCAACGGAGGACGAGCTCGCGCTCGGAGCACACGTGCTGTCCGCCGGCCTCGGTCGCGCTCCGGAGGCTGTGCCGCTGGGCTGGCCGACCTGATGGCCGCCCGCAACCGGGTGCCGCTGATCGTCGCGGTCATCGTCGGCATCATCGCCGTCGTCGCGGTGCGCGCTGCGACGTCGCCGTCGTCTCCGTCCAGCGACTCGGGGGCCAAGGCCGGGGGAGACGTCCCCAAAGGCTGCACCACCCTCAACGTCGCCGCGTCCTCGGAGAAGGCCGCTCTGCTGCAGGCCATCGCCGACGACTACGCCAAGGACGACGGCCAGGCCGACGGAAAATGCGCGCGCGTCATCGTTCGGACGAAGGCCAGTGGTGGCGCAACCACCGCACTGGCCAGCGGCTGGGACGAGAAGGTCGACGGACCACGGCCCGACGTCTGGACCCCGGCGTCGACGAGCTGGACCGCGCTGCTGCGCTACCAGACCACGTCGCGCGACCTGCCCGACCTCGTCGGCGACGCGAAGCCGCCGTCCATCGCGCGGACCCCGCTCACGATCGCGATGCCCAAGCCGATGGCGCAGGTCCTCGGCTGGCCCACCAAGCCGATCGGGTGGAGCGACATCCTCGCGCTGGCCAAGGACCCGCAGGGCTGGGGTCGCTATGGCAAGCCGT
>JAVXVI010000061.1:0-6533 GCA_032230005.1 Actinomycetota bacterium
TGCGTCGCGAACTCCATCGTCCCCAGCGGTGGGATGCGCACCTGCGACCCGCCGGCCGTCGACGGCTGCAGCTCGAAGCGGACATCGACCGGGCCGACCCGCGCGTTCTCGTGCGCGGCCACGACGATGCCGAGTCCGCCGCCGACGACCCCGACCAGCAGGCACACGGCGAGCACTCCGAGCCGGCGTGAGCGGCTGCTGCCGGGGACGTCGAGGGCGATCCCGTCGTGCTCGGCCATGGGTCAACGGTGCCATGGCGGGCGAGGGTCTGCCGCCGTCGGCTCCTTGCCCGGCGATGAGAACAGGTTCTAGGTTCGCGCGGTGCCGATCCCCTCGCAGCGCGATGTCCTCCAGACGCGGGCCGCGTTGTCCGCCTGGCTGGGCAGGACGCTTGCCGCGGATGACGACGTCGCGCTCGGTGAGCTCCGTGGGCCGGGGGCGACCGGCTTCTCGAACGAGACCCTCATCGTCGACGCGTCGTGGACCGCCGGCGGCACGAAGCGCGAGGAGTCGTTCGTCGTACGCGTCGCTCCGACGGGCTACTCACTGTTCCCGGATGCTGCGTTCGACACGCAGTACCGCGTTCTCAGCGCGCTGAAGCGCACCTCGATCCCCGTCCCGACCGTCCGCTGGTACGAGCAGGATGCGACCGTCCTCGGCGCACCGTTCTTCGTGATGGACGAGGTGAAGGGGTGTGTTCCGCCCGACAACCCGCCGTACCACATGGCCGGCTGGCTCTTCGACGTCACGCCGGCCCACCGCGAACGGCTCTGGTGGGGCGCGATCGATGCGATGGCCGACCTGCACCGGCTCGACTGGCGCGAGCTCGGTCTCGCGTTCCTGGGCGGCGGGCTCGGCGACGGGCTGGCCTACTACGAGTCGTTTCTCGAGTGCGTGGAGAAGGACGAGCCGGTCCCGATGGCGCGCCGCGCGCTCGCCTGGCTGCGGGCCAACCTGCCGCCGGAGGAGCCGTCGGTGCTGACGTGGGGCGACGCACGCATCGGCAACGTGATGTACGACGACGACGGCGCGGTCCTCGCCGTCCTCGACTGGGAGATGGTGGGGCTGGGCACCCCCGCGCAGGACGTGGCCTGGGCGCTGTTTCTCGACCGGCACCACAGCGAGGGCTGCGACGTCCGTCGGCTCGAGGGCTTCCCGTCAACGGCCGAGACGGTGGCGCACTACGAGGAACGCAGCGGGCTGCGCCTGTCGCACATGGACTTCTACGAGGTCTACTCGGCGTTCCGGTTCTGCGTGATCATGGGCAGGCTGGCGCTCATCTTCAAGGACTGGGGCCTGCTGCCGCCGGACGACGCGATGGCGCAGGACAACACGGTGACGCGCCTGACCGAGCGGGTTCTCGCCGAGCGGGGCGCGTAGTGCTGTCGCCGCTCGACGACCTGCCGATCCACCAGGTCGCCGAGACGATGGCGACCGTCGGCACCACTGACCGCAACTTCTACGACCGCTACTACTTCAGCCTGCACGGCTCGAGCGACGAGCTCTTCCTGGCAGCGGGGCTCGGGCAGTACCCCAACCTCGGAGTGACGGACGGCTTCGTCGCGGTCGCCCACGGGACGACGCAGACGGTGGTGCGAGCGTCGCGACCGCTGGGTCTGAACCGCCTGGACAGTGCGGTCGGGCCGCTGCGGGTCGAGGTGATCGAGGGCCTGCGCCGGGTGCGGCTGGTCTGCGAGGAGGTCGACGGCTTCGCACTGGACGTGACGTGGGAGGGCACCGTCCCGGCGTACGAGGAACCGCGCATGCTCCTCGCTGCGCCGCATGGGCGCGTGCTCATCGACACGATGCGGTTTCTGCAGACCGGCCGCTGGACGGGGACGCTGCTGCTCGACGGTCGCACCGTCGACGTCACGCCCGACCGGTTCTGGGGCAGCCGGGACCGGTCGTGGGGCGTGCGCCCGGTGGGGGAGCCGGAGCCGGCCGGCGCCCCGGTGACCCCGAGCGGGTTCTTCTGGAACTACTTCGTCGCGCAGTTCGAGGACTTCTCGATCGCCTACATGGCGCAGGAGGACTCCGACGGCCGCCGGTCGACCGAGGAGGCGGTGCGGCTGTTCCCGGACGGGCGGGCGGAGTTCCTCGGGCGCCCCGACCACGCAC
Organism: Actinomycetota bacterium; assembly: GCA_032230005.1. Classification (GTDB taxonomy): domain Bacteria; phylum Actinomycetota; class Actinomycetes; order Mycobacteriales; family SCTD01; genus RYN-124. Next base: position 2,119 of record JAVXVI010000061.1, read on the forward strand.
TGGAGTTCGCACCTGGCACGCGGCGGGTGACCCGCGCCGTCGTCCGCTTCGCCGGCGGGCTCGAGCTCACCGGCGAGGTGCTGCGGCCGCTGCACTTGGCGCGCGGGACCGGCTACGGCTTCGACGCGGACTGGCGGCACGGCATGTGGCAGGGGCCCGACGTCGTCGTACAGCGCCACGACTTCGACACGGACGACCCCAGCATCGTGCCCATGCCCGGCGCCATCATCGACAACGTCGCGCGGTTCACGACCAGCGACGGCGACGTCGGCTACGGACTGCTCGAGGTCATGACCATCGGCCCGCACCCGAGGTACTTCGACGGCTGGGACTGACCCGTCAGTCGTAGCTGCGGATCATCCGCACGTTCAGGAAGAGCACCAGGGCGAGCAGTACGCCGAGGATCGCGAACCCGCGCAGGAGCGGGCCGGCGACGAACCCCTGGAGGATCAGGGACCGCATCGCCTCCATGATGTAGGTCACCGGATTGCACGATGCCGCGATCTCCATCGGCCGGGTCAGCATGTGACGCGGGACGAAGCCCGGCGTCAGGAAGAGCAGTGGGAAGAACACGATCGACCCGGATTGAGTCGCGGCGGCGCTGCGGCTCTTGAGGGCGATCAGCTGCATGAAGCCGGAGAACACCAGCGTCCACGCTGCCATCAGCGCGATCAGGACGACGAAGCCCCCGATGCCGCTCGCCACCCGGATGCCGAACGGCAGGGAGACCAGCACCATGACCGTGGCGATGACCATTGCCGTGGCCGTGCCGGCGAGGAGCCGCCCGAGGACGATGGCCGTGCGGGGGATCGGCGTCGCGCGCAGCTTGTCGAAGTAGCCGCCCTCGATGTCCTCGACGAGGTACTGCGCTGCGCTGCCGAACGATGCGGCCAGCAGCAGCGAGCTCGGCAGCTGGAAGGCGGCGTAGCCCTGCCCGTGCAGGAACGACGTCGTGCCGGACGGGAAGACCCGGCTGGCCTGCCCGACGTTGACGGCGAGGAAGAACAGCGGGATCGCGAGCGTCGGCAGGGTGGACTCCGGGGTGCGGAGCGTCTCCCGCAGTGCCCGACGCGTCAGCAGCCACGTCGTGTTCATGCCGAGACCTCCTGGACCTCGCCGGCGGCGCGCTCACGGGATCTGCCGGTTGCGTCCAGGAAAACGTCGTCGAGCGTGGGTTTTGTACGGCCTCCTCGGCGCTTCTGCAGGTCTGCCTTGAGCTCGCTGGGGGTGCCCTCCCGCACGATGAGCCCTCCGTCGATGATGGCGATCCGGTCGCAGAGCTGGTCGGCCTCCTCGAGGTACTGCGTCGTCAGGAACACCGTCGTGCCGCGCCCGTTGATGCGCCGGACCTCGTCCCAGACGGTCAGGCGACTGGCCGGGTCCAGGCCGGAGGTCGGCTCGTCGAGGAACAACACCGTGGGCTCGTGCACCAGCGCGGACGCGAGGTCGAGGCGGCGCTTCATGCCGCCGGAGTAGCCCTTGATGCGGCGGTCGGCGGCCTCGACCAGGTCGACGAGCTCCAGCAGCTCCTGCGCCCGGTCCGCAGCGGCTGTCCGGTTGCGCCCGAACAGCAGCCCCTGCAGCACGAGCAGCTCGCGTCCCGTCTGTCGCGCGTCGAGCCCCACGTCCTGCAGGGCGACGCCGATCTGGGTGCGGGCCCGGTCGGGCTCGGCCGCGACGTCGACACCGGAGACCCGCGCCCTGCCGGAGGTGATCGTCATCAGCGTCGTGAGCATCCGCACCGTGGTCGACTTGCCGGCTCCGTTGGGACCGAGGAAGCCGAACACCTCGCCCGTCCGCACGGCCAAATCCACGCCGCGGACGGCCTCGACCGTCCCGCTGCGCCCGCCATAGGTCTTCACCAGCTGCTCGGCCTCGACCGCGAGGGCCGTCCCAGATGTCATGCAGCCAAACCTAGGGGGCCCCTACCCCGCCAGTGATCAACGCCGTGCCGGTACCTCGAAATTGCCCTTGGGCGCAGCGCAAAGGCGGCGTTGATCAACAGAAAAGGGGAGTGGCGTGGGTCAGAGGCGCTCGAGGATCGTGCCGGTTGCGAGCGCTCCGCCGGCGCACATCGTCACGAGCGCGAACTGCTTGTCGGTCCGCTCCAGCTCGTGCAGCGCGGTCGTGATGAGCCGGCTGCCGGTCGAGCCCACCGGGTGACCCAGGGCGATCGCGCCGCCGTTGACGTTGACCTTGTCCATGTCGGCCTTGTGCACCTGGGCCCACGACAGCACGACCGAGGCGAAGGCCTCGTTGATCTCGACGACGTCGATGTCGGACAGGCTCATCCGCGCCTTCTTCAGGACCGCGTACGTCGCATCGACGGGTCCGTCCAGGTGGTAGTAGGGCTCGGAGCCGACGAGGGCCATCGCCTTGATCCGCGCCCGCGGCCGCAGTCCGGCCTCCGCAGCGCGCTCGCGCGACATCCACATGACGGCCGCAGCGCCGTCCGAGATCTGCGAGGAGTTGCCGGCCGTGTGGATGCCGTCGGGCATGACCGGGTTGAGCTTGGCCAGGCCCTCTGCTGTTGTCTCGCGCAGCCCCTGGTCCCGGTCGATGATGGCGGTCGTACCGTCCGGGCCCGGCGCCTCCATCGCGAAGACCTCGCGGTCGAAGCGGCCCTCAGCCCAGGCCCGGCCGGCGTTGGTCTGGGAGCGCAGACCGAAGGCGTCGACGTCGGCCCGGGTGATGCCGCGGTTCTTCGCGATCCGCTCCGCAGCCCCGAACTGGTCGGGCAGGTCGATGTCCCAGTCCTCGTCGCGCCACGTGCCCGGCCCGTTGATGACGTTGGCGCCCAGACCGACGCGGCTCATCGCCTCGACGCCGCAGGCGATGCCGACGTCGATGGCGCCTGCAGCGATCAGGCCGGCGATCAGGTGGTTGGCCTGCTGGGCCGAGCCGCACTGGCAGTCGACGGTCGTCGCGCCGGTGGTGTGCGGCAGCCCGGCGGCCAGCCAGGCGCCGCGGGTGACGTTGTTGCTCTGCTCGCCCGCCTGCGTCACGCAGCCGCCGATGACCTGCTCGACCGCATCGGGGGAGACGCCAGAGCGCTTGACCACCTCCGCCTGCGCGGCGCCGAGCAGCTTCGTGGCGTGCAGGCCCGACAGCGCGCCGTTGCGCTTGCCGATCGGCGTCCGGGTGGCCTCGACGATGACAGCCTCAGGCATGCGTGCGCTCCTCGCTCGGGGGACGGAGAAATAGTACGTGTTCTAGTACGACGGCATGCGCCCGGCCGCTCGATGGGCCGCCTGCAGAACTAGAACAGGTTCTTGACCGGGGCGATCCGGCTCGCCTACTTTTGCCGGGATGACGATCGTCGGGAGCCGCGCCGTCGACAACGCGGCCGACCGTGCCCGGCTGGTCGAGGAGGCGCGCTCCCTCCTGGGCCCGACGCCGGGTCCGACGCGGGTCGGTCCGGACCCGGTCAACCTCCCGATGGTCCACCACTGGTGCAAGGCGCTGGGGGACCAGAACCCGGCCTACCTCGACCCGGCCGGCTCGGCGCGGGGTCACCTCATCGCGCCGCCCGGCATGCTGCAGACGTGGATCATGGACGCCCCACGCGATCCGTCCACGCCGAGCCCCAACGACGAGGTGATCCGGCGCCTCGACGCTGCCGGCTACACCTCGGTGGTCGCCGTCAACTACGACCACGACTACCTCCGCGAGCTCACGCACGGCGAGCTGGTCAGCGTCCGCACCTACGCCGAGGACCTCTCGCCGGAGAAGCAGACGGCGCTCGGTCCGGGCTGCTTCCTGACGACCGTCTACGAGTACCTCGTCGGTGACGAGGTGGTCGGGATCGGCCGGATGCGGATCCTGAAGTTCACGCCGTCGTCGAAGCCTGACGTCGGGGAGCGGGTCGCGCCGGCTGTCGGCCGCGACAACGCCTTCTTCTGGGAGGGCGTGCAGGAGCGCGAGCTCCGGATCCAGAGGTGCGGCGGGTGCGGCATGCTCCGGCACCCGCCGGCCCCGCTGTGCGCCCGCTGCGGCATCGCGGACCAGGGCTATGTCGTGGCCTCGGGTCGTGGCGTGGTCTACAGCCACGTCACGCACCACTACCCGCCGCTGCCGGGCGTCGAGCTGCCCCATGTCGCGCTGCTCGTGGAGCTCGAGGAGGGCGTGCGCCTGGTCAGCGAGCTGGCAGCCGGCGTCGACCCGGAGACCGTGCGCATCGGCCTCCCGGTGCAGGTGGCCTTCGAGACCGTCCCCGGCGGCCAGCTCCTGCCCGTCTTCCGGCCGACCTCATGACCACCGTCGGTGAGGCCCTGCCGGAGCTGGTGATCGAGGCGAGTGTCCGCAACATCGTGGCGACCGCCATCGCCTCGCGCGACTTCCAGGACGTGCACCACGACGTCGCGCAGGCCCAGGAGCGCGGCTCGAAGACCATCTTCACCAACATCCTGACCAGC
>JAVXVI010000062.1:0-7727 GCA_032230005.1 Actinomycetota bacterium
GCCCGCTGCCACGCCGACCACGAGCTGCCCTACCCGCAAGGACCGACCGCAGCCTGGAACCTGCGAGCCCGGGCCGGCCGGACCCATCTGCTCAAGCACCACGGCTGGACCCCCGTGCGGACCGCCAGCAGCACCCTGTGGTTCAGCCCAGCCGGGCAGGTCGTCGACATCCCACACCGCAACCAAGCCCCACCCGAACTCGACCCCGACGCCCAGCTCCCCGACCCCGACCAGCTCCACACGATCGACGCCGACTACCTGCGCCCGCCCGGACCCGACGACCACCCGCCCTGGCACGGCCCCCCACCCAACGACCGCATCCCCGACCTCGACAACCCCCCGTTCTGAGTCGTCGGCGCACAGGTCTGCCTTGTAGGGTTCGACGCAGCACGACAAGCACGCTGCTGGACCTTCCCCGCCGTACGACGCGAGGCCTTGTCGGCCGGTCGGTCTCGCGTCCCGCCGACCTACGGTCCATCGCCCTTCATGCCACCCCGTACGAGAGCGCCCAGGGCGCGGAGCGTCGACGTCACGGCCGTGCTCGTGTCCCACGACGGCGCCACCTGGCTGCCTGATGCTCTTGCCGCCGTGGCTGCCTCCACGCTCCGTCCAGTGCGGGTCGTCGGCGTCGACACCGGGAGCACGGACGGCAGCGCCGACCTGCTGAGGGCGGCGTACGGCGAGGTCCTGGAGCTCCCACGCGACACCGGCTTCGGGGCCGCCGTGGCCGCTGCCCTGGCCACCGCCCTGCCCACGACGTGGATCTGGCTGCTGCACGACGACGCGGCCCCCGAGCCGGATGCCCTCGAGGCCCTGCTGGCGCATGCAGCCGAGTCCCCGTCGGCCGTCCTGCTCGGGCCCAAGGTGCGCGACTGGCATGACCCACGGGTGCTCGTCGAGGTCGGCGTGACCACTGACGCGGCCGGGCATCGGGAGACCGGGCTCGAGCGCCGCGAGTACGACCAGGGCCAGCACGACACCGTCCGCGACGTCCTCGCCGTCGGCACCGCCGGTGCGCTGATCCGCCGCGACGTCTGGGACGAGGTCGGGGGGCTCGATCCCCTCCTGCCGCTGTTCCGCGACGACCTCGACCTGGGCTGGCGCGTCAACGCCGCGGGTCATCGCGTCGTCGTCGTGCCCGCGGCCCGGATCCGCCATGCCCGCGCCGCCACGACCGGCCGTCGTCACGTCGACGCGGCCGTCGGCCGCCCGGCCGGGATCGACCGCCGTAACGCGCTGTTCGTGCTGCTCGCGCACGCCGCCGGACCGCGGCTGCTGCTGACGCTGCCGCGCCTGGTGGTGGCCTCGTTGCTCCGGGCAATCGGCTTCCTGCTGACGCGCCAGGTCCTGGCCGCCCGCGACGAGGTGGGGGCGTTGCTGGCCGTGTTGGCCCGCCCGGGCCGGCTGTTGTCGGCCCGTCGGGCACGCTCCCGTTCCCGGACGGTCTCGCCCAGGAGGATCCGCCCGCTGCTGGCGCCGCGGACCGGCCGGGCTCGCGCTCGCGTCGAGGCGCTGGCCGACTGGATCTCCGGTGGCCAGGCGCCGGGTGCCAGCCCGTTGGGCGCCCTCGGCGACCCGGGGCCGGACGGCCCGGACGAGCTCGACGACCTCGCCCCGCCGGGCGGCGGCGCGCTCAAGCGCTTGCTGCTGCGGCCCTCCGTCGTACTGACCTTGGTCCTCGGTCTGATCGCTGTCGTCGCCGAGCGGGGCCTGCTGCCGGTCGGCGGCGGCGTGCTGTTCGGCGGCCGGCTGCTGCCGGTGCCGAGCGGCGCCGGCGACCTGTGGGCCTCCTATCTGGGCGCCTGGCACCCGGTCGCGGTCGGCAGCCCGGTGCCCGCGCACCCGTCGACCGGTCTGCTCGCGGCGCTGTCGACAGTCCTGCTCGGCAAGCCCTGGCTGGCCGTAGACGTGCTGCTGCTCGCCTGCGTGCCCCTGTCCGGCGCGGTCGCCTACGCCGCAGCCGCGCGGGTCACCGCACATCGCGTCCTGCGCCTGTGGGCTGCTGCCACCTGGGCACTGCTGCCCTTGGCGACCGGCGCGATCGCGGCCGGCCGCATCGACGCGGCCGTCTCGCAGATCGCGCTGCCCGCGCTGCTCGTCGGGGCCGCGGGGTTGCTGCGCGCCGATCCCCGCACGGCGGGTTGGCGTCGGGCCTGGGGCCTGGGCCTCGGCCTCGGGGTGGCGGCAGCCTTCGCGCCGCTGCTGTGGCCGCTGCTCGCGGGAGTCCTCCTGCTCGCTGCCCTCTTGACCCGATCGCTACGCCGGATCGCCGCCGCCCTCGTGGTCGCCGTCGTGCCCGGCCTGGTGCTGCTGCCCTGGTCGTGGACGGCACTGCGGCATCGCGACTGGCTGCTCGACGGGCCGGGCCGGCTGCTGCCCGGACACGACGTCGCGCCGTGGCAGCTGGTGCTGCTGCACCCGGGCGGCCCTGGCGAGCCGGCTGTCTGGGTCACGGCGGGTCTGCTGCTCGCCGCGCTCGGTGGGCTGCTGCGACGCACAGGTCGCATCGCCGCGCACGCCGCGTGGGGCCTGGCGTTGGTCGCCCTGGTCGTCGCGGTCGCCCTGCAGCGCCAGGGTCACTGGCCCGGCGTTGCACTCCAGGCCGCGGCAGCCGGTGTCCTCCTCGCGGCCCTCGTCGGCGCCAACGGCGTCCGCACCCGGCTGGCCGCGAGCAGCTTCGGCTGGCGGCAGCTGACCGCCGCGCTGGTCGCGGCGGCAGCGGCGATCGTCCCCGTCGCCGCCGCGGCCGCGTGGGTGGTCCGCGGCGCCGACGACCCGCTCCGCAGCGGCCTGCGGCCGGTGCTTCCGGCCTTCGCGCGCGCCGAGCTCGCGGAGTCGCCGGGCCTGCGCGTCCTTGTTGTGCGCGCCAGCGGGACGGCGGTCGGTTACGAGCTGCTGGCCTCCGACGGCGATCGGCTCGGAGCGGCCGACACGCCCCCAGCGCCGTCACAGCAGGCCGCCCTGGACACGGTGGTCGCGGATCTGCTCTCACGACGCGGCAGCGACGCCGCCGAGGCCCTGTCCACGCGGGCTGTCCGCTACGTCGCTCTGCCGGTCGGCCCCGGCAGCGCCGTCCTCGCCGCCGCCCTCGACGTGCAGGCCGGTCTGTCCCGCCGGGCCAGCGGCCAGGTCCTGCTGTGGCGCGTGGTCGCCCCCACTGCCCGTCTCTCCGTGCTCCGCCCGGCACCCGCCGACGCGGCCCTTCGTGGTGAGCGCGGCCCCACCCGCGAGCTGCTGCGGGTGGCCCCGCCGGCGCTGCTGCCGGCGTCGAAGGAAGGGGCGCGTACGACGATCGCCCGCGGATCCGCCGGTCGCCTGCTCGTGCTGTCCGAAGCCGCCGACCGTGGCTGGCGGGCGACGCTGGACGGCCGACCCCTCCAGCGGCGGACCGCGTGGGGCTGGGCGCAGGGCTTCGTCCTGCCGGCGGCCGGAGGCAAGCTCGTCCTCTCCTACGACCAGTCGTCGCGGCACCGGGCGCTGGCCGGCGAGGCCGTCGCTGTCGCTCTGGTCCTCATCCTCGCGGCCCCCGCGGCTCGCCGCCGCCGCGGCCTCGAGGTCGAGGACGACGAGCCCGATCCCGTGGCCACCCGAGTCCTGCAGGGAGCCGGCGCATGACCCGTCCGTCGCTGTCACTCGTCGCTGTCGTCGGCCTCCTCGTCGCCGGGGTCGCGGGGACAGGCGCACTCCCCGACCGCGCACCGATCCGTCGTACCGCCGCCACGTCCGCCGCCGTCATCGGTGCCAGTGCCATCTGCCCCGACCTCCGACAGGACCGCGACGTGATCCGCACGCGCGTCAGTGCGGGTGTCGCCGTCGCGGAGAAGGGCGTCAGCGGCACCGGCCGGCTGATGGCCCAGCCGCTGTCGGCCAAGGGCGCCCCTGCTCTGCTCCCCGTCGACAAGCCCGGCCAGGTCGCGGTCGACCTCGGCTCCACCCTGAGCGGCGACGCCCTCGAGGTCACCGCGCGCGGGCCGCTCGCCGCCGGCCTCGAGCTCGAGCAGATCACCCGCGGTGAAGGCGGCAGCTCGCGGGGCCTGGCCGGCCTGCGCTGTGAGGCGCCCAAGACCGAGGCGTGGTTCGTCGGTGGCGCGACGCAGGTCGGCGACTCGACCACCCTGGTGATGGCCAACCCCGACGACACCCCTGCCCTCGTCGACGTCGTCGTCTACACGAGCGACGGTCCCGCAGATGTCCGGCCGGGTCGCGGCATCAGCATTCCGGGCCGCAAGCGCGCCTCGCTCGGCCTCGACCAGATCGCCCCGGACAAGCAGTGGCTGGCCGTGCACGTGATCGTCCAGCGCGGCCGGGTGGCGGCCGCCGTGCGCCACGCCCGGCTCGAAGGTCGCACCCCCAAGGGCGTCGAGTGGGTCCCGCAGGCCCAGCCGCCGGCCACGACAGTGGTCGTCCCCGGCCTGCCGCAGGGACCCGGTCGCCGGATCCTGTCCGTCACCAACCCCGGGCTCGACCCGACGATCGTCTCGCTGCAGCTGACGACGGCCGACGGCCAGTTCATCCCGACCGGCATGGACGCGCTCGAGGTCCCACCGGGTACGACGCTGGCGACCGAGCTGGTGCCGCTGACCGACAAGACGCCCGCGACGGTCAAGGTCGTGTCGGACGGCGGTCCGGTGGTCGCCGGCGCGTTCGTCTACGACCTTCAGGAAGGGCCGGTCCGGGAGATCTCGTACGCCGGATCGGCGCTGCCGCTGTCGGGTCCCTCGCTGCTCACCGACCTGGTCATCAACCGGCCGACCGAGAGCACGCTGATCCTGACCGCCCTGGACCAGGCGGCGACCGTCGATGTCACGCCGGTCGCGATCGTGGGCATCGAAGGACCGGTGCCGGCGGCCAAGCAGGTCACCGTGCCCGCGCATCGCACGACGACCCTGAAGATGTCGACGTTCCTGCCGCCGGGCGCCACCGGCCGGCTGGCCGTGGAGGTACGCCCGACGGCCGGGTCGGCCCCGGTCTACGCCGCCCGCTACCTGCGCGAGCACGGGTCCCGCGGGCCGCTGACGACGATCCTCGACCTGCAGGGGGCGGCCCAGCGGGTGCCGCTGCCCGCCGTCGTACGCGACCCGCTGGTCGGCGTCAGCCGGTAGGCGGATCCAGCTCGTCCGGGTCCATCCCGAGCAACCGGGCCACCTGGTCGACGACCACGTCGTGGACGAGGTCGGCGAGGTCGAGCCGGTCGACCGCGCGGGCCTCCAGCGGCCTGCGGTAGACCACGATCCGGGCCGGCGTCGCCTCGCCCTTGGCATCGACGGCAGGCGGCAGCAGCCGGCCCAGGGGGACGGCGCCGCCGGCCGTCTCGTCGGCGATCACGTCCTCGTCGTGCAGCAGCTCGTCACCCGGTTCGGGCACGACCGGCACGTCCTCGACGGCGAACTCCACGCCCTCCAGCCGCTTGCCCCAGCGCTCCTCGAGGTGCTCGACCGCGTCGAGCACCAGGTCGTCGAAGCGCTCGCCACGGGTCTGGGACAAGGGCACCCGGATGTCGCGGCCGGCGACGCTGACGGTCGAGGGGACCAGCCGTCCGCGCAGGCCGCGACCGCGCCGGTCGCGCCGGCTCCGGCTGCGCCCCGACGTCGTCACGACACCGGAGGCTAGGCGACACGGAGGCTGCTGATGGGCACCTGGTGGCGACGCGGTCCGGCGACGGCTACCGTCCCCGCCCGTGAGCAGAAGATGCGGGAGGTGCCCCGCGACGCAGGAGCGGGCGTGCCGACCGCTTCTGGAGCGAACTCTGAGGTCAGCACCGTGAGTCCTGTCCGGCGCTGCTCGCGCACAGCGTGCAGCCTTCCCGCCGTTGCCACGCTCACCTATGTCTACGCCGACTCCACTGCGGTGGTCGGGCCGCTCGCCACGCACGCCGAGCCGCACTGCTACGACCTGTGCGAGTCGCACGCGCTGGGGCTGACCGCGCCGCGCGGCTGGGAGGTCGTGCGGCACGAGCCGGACCCCACGGCCGGTCCGGCGCGCACGTCGGACGACCTCGAGGCGCTCGCCGACGCGGTGCGCGAGGCGGCCCGCCCCAGCACGGCCCCGGGGGCCCAGCCGGACGCCGCAACCGGCCGCCGCGGGCACCTGCGGGCGCTCCCCACCCCTGGTTGATGTCCATTTCGCCCTGATATGGCCTAGACACGCCGTGGGCTAAAGCGGTTCCGGGATTACGCCGAATGGGTGTCAACACCAACCCCCGGGCCTTCCAGGAGTACACGCCATGTCCCTCGTGACCACCCCCGCCAGCAAGCTCGGCACCTGCGCGACCTGCACCAGCACGCGCATCACGGAGATCACGATGACGCTGACCGACGGCTCGATCGTCGACTTCGTGTCCTGCCACGCCTGCGAGACCAAGTCCTGGAAGCAGGCCGGCCTCGAGCTCGACGTCACGACGGTCCTGGGCAAGGCCAAGAAGCACAAGGTCGCTGTCTGACCTCCACGAACCCCCAGCAGCAGGCGGTCCCGTAGCACCGGGGCCGCCTTTCTGCTGTCCGGGCTAGGGTCCGGGCTAGGGTCCCGTGCGTGGCTACGGACCTCTCGAACATCGTCAAGGCCTACGACGTGCGGGGAGTCGTCCCCGACGAACTGAACGCCGACATCGCCCGCGCCCTCGGGGCAGCCTTCGCCCGGTTCACCGGCGCGAAGCGGATCGTCTTCGCGCGCGACATGCGTGAGACGGGCGTGGCCCTCTCGCAGGCCTTCGCCGACGGCGCGACCGGTCAGGGTGCCGACGTCATCGACGCCGGCCTCGGCTCGACCGACCTGCTGTACTTCGCCGCCGGCAAGCTCGACATCCCCGGGGCGATGTTCACGGCGAGCCACAACCCGGCGAAGTACAACGGGATAAAGCTCTGCCTGGCCGGGGCGAAGCCGGTCGGCCAGGACAGCGGCCTGGCGACCCTGCGCGACGACGCAGCCCGCTTCCTCGACGAGGGCATCCCGGCATACGACGGCAAGCCCGGCTCGCTGACCTCGCAGGAGCTCCTACACGACTACGCCGCCTACATGAAGCAGCTCGTCCCCGACCTGTCCGGCATCCGGCCGTTGAAGGTCGTCGTCGACGCCGGCAACGGCATGGGCGGCCTGACCGTCCCGATCGTGTTCGAGGGCCTGCCCCTGGACACCACTGAGCTCTACTTCGAGCTCGACGGGTCCTTCCCGAACCACGAGGCCAACCCGATCGACCCGGAGAACCTCCGCGACCTGCAGGCCGCCGTCACCAAGGAGGGCGCGGACATCGGGCTTGCCTTCGACGGTGACGCCGACCGGTGCTTCGTCGTCGACGAGCGCGGCGAGATCGTCTCGCCGTCGGTGCTCACCGCGCTGATCGCCGCCCGCGAGCTGAAGCGGGTGCCGGGCGCGACGATCATCCACAACCTGATCACCTCCAAGGCCGTGCCCGAGATCGTGCGGTCGCTCGGCGGGACCCCCGTGCGCACCCGCGTCGGGCACTCAGTCATCAAGGCCGAGATGGCCCGCACCGGCGCGGTCTTCGGCGGCGAGCACTCCGGCCACTTCTACTTCAAGGAGTTCTGGAACGCCGACTCCGGCATGCTGGCCGCGCTGCACGCCCTCGCCTCGCACGGGACCCAGGACGGCCCGCTGTCCGAGCTGCTCTCGTCGTACAGCCCCTATGCGCCCTCGGGCGAGATCAACTCGACCGTGACCGACCAGGCGGGCACCCTCGCGCGGATCAAGGAGCATTACGCGGATCTGCAGCA
>JAVXVI010000063.1:0-8533 GCA_032230005.1 Actinomycetota bacterium
AGCTCGCGGGCGTTGCCCTCGGGCCGGACGTTGAAGCCGAGGATGACCGCGTCGGAGGCGGACGCCAGCGTGACGTCGTTCTCCGTGATGGCCCCGACGCCGCGGTGGATGATCCGCAGCGAGACCTCCGGGTCGATCTCGATCTTCAGCAGCGCGTCCTCGACGGCCTCCACCGAACCCGAGACGTCGCCCTTGAGGATGAGGTTGAGCTGGGTCTTCTCACCCTCCTTGAGCCGCTCGAACAGCGACTCGAGGGTCGGGCGCCCACGGCTCTGCGCGAGGGCGGCGGACCGCTCCCGTGCCTGCCGCTGCTCGGCGATCTGCCGCGCGGTGCGGTCCTCGGAGACGACGAGGAAGTTGTCACCTGCCCCGGGGACGCTGGTGAACCCGAGAACCTGGACAGGCTGCGCCGGCCCTGCCGCTTCGACGTTCTCGCCGCGCTCGTTGAGCATGGCGCGCACGCGGCCGTAGGCGTCACCGGCGACGATCGAGTCACCGACGCGCAACGTGCCGCGGGTGACGAGCACGGTCGCGACCGGGCCGCGGCCCTTGTCGAGCCGGGCCTCGATCGCGACGCCCTGTGCGTCGGTCGTCGCGTCGGCGAACAGCTCGAGCGCCGCGTCCGTGGTCAGCAGGATCGCGTCGAGGAGCTCCTCGAGCCCGAGACCTGCCTTGGCGGACACGTCGACGAACATCGTCGTGCCGCCGTACTCCTCGGCGACCAGGCCGTACTCGGTCAGCTGACCACGCACCTTGGCCGGGTCGGCGCCTTCCTTGTCGATCTTGTTGACCGCGACCACGATCGGCACCTCAGCTGCCTGCGCGTGGTTGAGGGCCTCGATCGTCTGCGGCTTCACGCCGTCGTCGGCCGCGACGACCAGCACGACGATGTCGGTCACCTTGGCGCCGCGAGCACGCATGGCGGTGAAGGCCTCGTGGCCCGGGGTGTCGATGAAGGTGATCTCGCGTACGCCGCCCTCCACCGGGTGGTGGACCTGGTAGGCGCCGATGTGCTGGGTGATGCCGCCGGCCTCGCCCTTGAGGACGTCGGTCTGGCGGATCGCGTCGAGCAGCCGGGTCTTTCCGTGGTCGACGTGACCCATGATCGTGACGACCGGGGGACGCGGGACCAGGACCTGGTCCTCGTCGTAGTCGCCGCCGAAGGTGAGGTCGAAGCGGTCGAGCAGCTCGGCGTCCTCCTCCTCCGGCGTGACGATGGAGACCTCGTAGCCGAGGTGCGCACCGAGCAGCTGCAACGTCTCGTCGGTGCACGACTGGGTCGCTGTCACCATCTCGCCGAGCTCGGTGAACACCACCTGCACGAGCGAGCCGGGGTTGGCGTTGATCCGGTCGGCGAAGTCGGCAAGCGAGGCACCGCGAGGAAGGCGGACGAGCTCACCGTTGCCGCGGCTGACGCCACCGCCCATCGTGGGCGCGGCGAGGTTGTCGAACTCCTGCCGCCGCTGCTTCTTGCTCTTGCGGCCACGGACCGGACGGCCACCGCCGCCGGAGCGGCCGAAGGCGCCGGGGGTCGCGCCACCGCGCCCCGCGCCACCGCGCGGACCGCCGGGACGGCCGCCGAAGCCGCCGGGACGCGGCGGGCCGCTCGGGCCACCGCCGCCGTAGCCGCCACCACCACCGCCGCCGCCACCACCGGGACCGGGGCGGGCGCCACCGGGAGCACCGGGGCGCGCACCGGGCATGCCGGGACGGGCACCGGGGCCACCGGGCCCACTGCGCTGCGGGAAGGCACCGGGGCCCGGGCGCGGGCCACCGGGGCCACCCGGGCCGGCGGGGCCACCTGGACGGGGCGGGAACATGCCGGGGCCCGGACGGGGGCCGGCGCCGGGCATGCCGGGACGCGGCATCCCAGGACGCGGCAGCATTCCGGGGGTGCCTGCGGCGGGCCGGACCGGCGCACCGGCCGGGGAGCCGGGACGGGGCGGCAGACCAGGCGTCATACCCGGCCGCGGCGCGGGCGGCCGCGGCGGCATGGCCAGGCCGCCACCCTCGCTGGGCGAGGAGAACGGGTTGTTGCCGGGCCGCGGGCCTGGCGCGGGCCGCGGCGGCATGGCCGGGGCGCCGCTGGCGCCGTCGTCGGCGGCCGGGGCGAGCGGGGCCTCGCTGGGCGCGGCGGGCTCGCCGGGCGCAGCCGGGGACTCCGGCGCCGGCGCGGCCTTCTTGGGCGCGGCCTTCTTCGGCGCGGGCGCGGCGGCAGGCGCTGCCTGCGGCGCTGCCGGGAACGCCTCCCGCAGCTTGCGGGCGACGGGCGCCTCGATGGTGGAGGAGGCGGACTTGACGAACTCGCCGTTCTCCTTCAACCAGGCGAGGACGTTCTTGCTCTCGAGACCGAGCTCTTTCGCGAGCTCGTGGACGCGGGCTTTGCCGGGCACTGGACTCCTTCTCAGGCCGGGTCGGTCCCTGGCCTCGGTGCTACTGCATGGGCGTGCTCATCGGTGCTGGCTCATCGAGGGCTCATGTGAAGATCTGCTCTCTGTCTGGGCACTTCATGGCTGGTCCTGCAGGTGCGACCGCACCGCTGAGAGGTCGAGCGGCCCCGGAAGGCGCAAGGCCCTCGGGAACGCCCGCCGCTTCTCGGCGAGGTCGACGCAGCGCGGGTCGGGATGCACGGAGGCACCTCGTCCCGGCAAGCGGCCGGCAGGGTCGGGGACCAGGCGGTCCCCGTCCGCGACGACACGCAGCAGGGTGGACTTCGCTGATCGCTCCCGGCAGCCCACACAGGTGCGCACCGGGCCCGATTGGCGAGCCACGTCCGAGTCTACCGCTTGCGCGGCCAGGCGCGGCAGTGCGCGGCTCCTGAGGGGTCCTGGCCCGGCTACCGGGCCTCCACCGGGGCGGCCGCTGGGGGCTGGGCCGGCGGCTGGGCCGGCGGGGGGATCTCGGTGTCGCTGTGGATGTCGATCCGCCACCCGGTCAGCCGGGCGGCCAGCCGGGCGTTCTGCCCCTCTTTGCCGATCGCGAGGGACAGCTGGTAGTCGGGCACGACGACCCTGGCCGAGCGGTTGACCGCGTCGACGACCTCCACGCTGCTCACCCGCGCCGGCGACAGCGCGGTGGCCACGAACGTGGCCGGGTCCTCCGACCAGTCGACGATGTCGATCTTCTCGCCATGCAGCTCCGTGGTCACGTTGCGCACCCGCGATCCGACCGGGCCGATGCACGCGCCCTTGGGGTTGAGGCCAGGGACCTTCGTGCGTACGGCGATCTTCGTGCGGTGCCCGGCCTCGCGGGCGAGCGCGACGATCTCGACCGATCCGTCGGCGATCTCGGGGACCTCGAGGGCGAACAGGCCGCGGACGAGGTCGGGGTGGGTCCGGGAGACCGTGATCTGCGCCCCGCGCTGGCCACGGGCGACGGAGATGACGCGGCACTTCAGCCGCATCCCGTGCTCGTAGACCTCGCCGGGCACCTGCTCGGACGGCGGCAGGACGGCCTCGATGGCGTCCTCGTGGGCACCGAGCTTGACCATCACGTTGCGGTTGACGGCCGCACCGGGCCGCTGCCCGGCCTGCTGGACGAACCCCGACACGACGTCACCCTCACGTCCGGCGTACTCACCGAACGACAGCTCGCTCTCGGCCTCCCGCAGCCGCTGCAGGATGACCTGCTTCGCCGTCGATGCGGCGATCCGTCCGAAGCCCTCCGGCGTGTCGTCGTACTCGCGCAGGACACTGCCGTCCTCGGCCAGCTCCTGCGCCAGGATCGCCACCTCGCCGGTCTTGCGGTCGAGCTCGGCCCGGGCGTGCGGCTGTGCCCCCTCGGTGTGCCGGTACGCCGTCAGCAGCGCCGTCTCGATGGCCTGGACGACCAGGTCGAACGAGATGTCCTTCTCGCGCTCGAGGCTGCGCAGGGCCGCCATGTCGATCTTCACGCGTCCTCCTCCTCGGCCTTGCGCGAGAACTCCACCTGCACGGTCCCGCGAGTGACCTCGTCGAGCCCGAGCTCCCGCTCCGCCCCGTCGACGTCAAGGCTGACGACGTGGTCGTCGGCAGCGACCACCCGCCCCGTCACGGAGCCTCCGTCGCGCAGCGACGCCGTCACCAGCCGGCCCACGTTGCGCCGCCAGTGCCGCGCTGCGGTGAGGGGCCGGTCCACGCCAGGCGACGTGACCTCGAGGACGTACGACGGCCCGAGCGCGCTCGGGTCCGCCTCGTCGAGCTGGTCCAGCGCGTCGGACACGACCCGGCTGACGTCGGCGACGTCGTCAAGGCTGACGCCGCCGTCACGGTCGACGACGACGCGCACGACGCTGCGCTTGCCCGCCTTGCTGACGCTCACGTCCTCGAGATCGGCGCCGGTCTCCGCGACCGCGGACGCCAGCAGCTCCTGAAGGCGTGCCGGAGAGGTGGTCACAAGGATCAGACCCCCTCTGCTGTTGTGGGTGGAGCGTCTCGCACTGCACAGCGTAGTCGGCGGGCGCTGTGGTTGTGTGCTCGCGATGAGCGTCTCGCCCTCGCGCCGGGCCGTGCTGCGGGTGGCTCTCGGAGCGCCACTGGCAGCAGCCTGCACGCGATCCGCTGCGAAGCGGCCGGCCCAGCCGGATCCGGACGACGCGCTGCGCCAGGCCGCGATCCTGCGCGAGCAGGCGCTGCTGGCGCGCTACGACGCAGCCGCGGCCGCCTCGCCCGCGCTGGCCGCGCAGATCGCGGCCATCCAGGCCGAGCACGTCGAGCACCTGGCCGCGCTGGGCCAGCCGGTTGCGTCGCCCGGGACCCCCAGCGGCCCGCCGACCGCGGCCGGGCCGCCGCCGACCCTCGCCCAGCTCGCCGCGGCGGAGCGGGCAGCCGCCGCGGAGCACACCGCGGACGCGCTGCAGGCATCCCGCGGGCTCGCCGTCGTACTCGCCACGCTGGCAGCGAGCGAGGCCTCACATCCGGTCGGCCTGGCATGACGGTCGCAGACCGGCTGCTGGCGCTGGTCGAGGCTGAGCACGCTGCCGTCTACGGCTACGGCGTGCTCGGCGCGCGACTGGACGAAGCAGGGCGACGCACTGCGCTGACCGCCTACGACAGCCACCGTGCCCGCCGCGACCAGCTCGTGGCTGCACTCACGGCGGCCGGCGGCACCGCGCCGGCGCCCCTGGCCGCCTACGACGTGTCCGTCGCGAACCGCGCTGAGGCGCTTGCCCTCGCGGTGCGGCTGGAGGCGGGGCTGAGCCAGCTCTGGCGCGACCTCGTCGGGGAGACCGACGACCGAGCATTGCGGCGGCTGGCGCTGGCCGGGCTGCAGGAGACGGCGGTGCGGGCGGCCCAGTGGCGGCGCCGCAGCGGGCTGGCGGTCGTGACGGTGGCCCTCCCGGGGGTCAGCGGTTGACCTGGGCGCAGACCTCCACGAGCAGCAGCTCGGCCGCCATCTCCCCCAGCGCGAGCGCTGCCAGGGCCCGGCCGCACAGCGCGCCGACGACGTTGCCCGTGCCGCAGTAGCCGCCGGCGGCAAGGACGCCGTCGCGGACCTGACCCACGAACGGCAGCCCGCTGCGGGTGTACCCGACGGTCGCCGCCCAGCGGGCGGTGACGGGAGCCGACACCCCGATCCGCTCCCGGAGCAGCCGCTCGATCGCCGCCTGCACGGGTGCCGTCGGCGACGAGTCTTCGGTCTCCTCGTCCGCGCCTCCGACGTCCCGAAAGCCGCCGACGGCGACCCGGCCGTCGGGCAGCTGCTGCCAGTACTCGTAGCCGTCGCGCAGGTAGACGGGCCGCGACACCGAGACCTCGTGGGTCGGTGCGGTGGCGAGCATCTGAAGGCGAACCGGCCGTACGACGGGTGCCAGCTCCGGCAGCAGCCGGCCCAGCCCTCCGTCGACGCAGACGATCACGGCATCGCACGCGACGTTGCCGGTAGGGGTGTCCACCCGCCCGCGCCGGATCGTGATGGCGGGCGTGCCCTCGTGCAGCGAGGCGCCGCGGCGGAGGAGCGTGCGGGTCAGGCCACGGCAGCGGGCGAGCGGCTGGAGCACCCCGTCGCCAGGGAACAGGAGACCGTGCCCCTCGTCCCCGTCGTACTCCTCGACGGCGAAGCCGTCCGCCCGCAGCCCCGCAGCCTGGGCGGCGCAGTCGGCGCGACCCTCGGCGGTGTCCTCGATCCGCAGGGAGCCCGTGCGGCGGACCGTCTCCGGCGCGGTGACGGCGATGCGCTCCATCTCCGCCAGGGTCAGCGCGTGCAGTCGCGCTGCCCGGTCCCGCCCGACCTGCGCGACGACCCGGTGGTGCGGGTGCGCGAGCCCGGCCAGCAGGAACCCGCCGTTGCGACCGGCGGCGCCGCCCGCCACTGACCCTGCGTCGATCCCGACCACCCGCGCGCCGCGGGAGAGCAGCTCGTCGACCGCGGTCAGCCCAGAACCCCCGAGCCCGATGACGCAGACGTCCGCCTTGACGTCGCCGGCCAGCGCGGGCAGCGGCGTCCAGCTGCCGTCCTCCCAGACCGGTGCGTCGCTTCCCGTCAAGGCCGCGACTCAGCCGCCACGGACCTCGGCGACGACCTCGGCGACCGCGTCGGCGAGCGGCACGCTGCGGCTGTCGCCGGACCGCCGGTCCCGGAGCTCGACGATGCCCTCGGCGAGCCCCTTGCCCACGACGAGCACCGTCGGGGCGCCCAGCAGCTCGGCGTCCTTGAAGGCGACCCCGAAGGAAGCGCCGCGGTCGTCCAGCAGGACGCTCACGCCGGCCGCCTCGAGCTCGCCGGCGATGCGCTCGGCCTCGGGCAGCTGGTTGTCCTTGCCCATGGCCACCACGTGGACGTCGATGGGCGTGACGGAGCGCGGCCAGAGCAGCCCCTTGTCATCGTGGGACTGCTCGGCGATCGCCGCGACGGCGCGCGAGACCCCGATCCCGTAGGAGCCCATCGTTACGACGACCTGCTTGCCGTTCTGGTCGAGCACCTTGAGGTCGAGCGCGTCGGCGAACTTGCGACCGAGCTGGAAGATGTGCCCGATCTCGATGCCACGGTCGATGGTCATGGGTGAGCCGCACCGGGGGCAGGGATCGCCCGCGCGCACCTCGGCCGCCTCGATCGTGCCGGCGGGGGTGAAGTCCCGCCCGGAGACGACGTTGACGGCGTGCTTGCCGTCCTCGTTGGCTCCGGTGACCCACGCGCTGCCGGCGGCTACCCGCGGGTCGACGAGGTAGCGGATGCCGAGGCCGGCGAGCACCTGCGGCCCGATGTAGCCCTTGCGCAGCCCAGGGTTGGCCGCGAAGTCGGCGCCCTCAAACGGCAGGACCTCGGCCGGATGGACGTTGGCCTCGAGCCGCTTCATGTCGATCTCGCGGTCGCCGGGCACTCCGATGACCAGCACCGACGTCTCGCCCGTGGGCTGCCGGAGCTTGACGACGACGTTCTTCAGCGTCTTGCCTGCGTCGACGTCGTAGCCCTTGCTCTGCAGCAGGTCGACCAGCGTCTCGATGGTCGGGGTGTCCGGTGTGTCCAGGACCTCGAGGGCCGGCTGGGTCGAGGGATCGACCGCTGCGGGCGGCTGTACCTCCACGGCCTCGACGTTGGCGGCGTAGTCGCAGTTGGTGCAGGCGACGTAGGTGTCCTCGCCGTTCTCGGTCGTCGCGAGGAACTCCTCCGATGCGCTTCCGCCCATGGCCCCGCTGACGGCCGACACGATCTTGTACGACAGCCCGAGCCGCTCGAAGATCCGCTGGTAGGCGACCCGGTGCGCGTCGTACGAGACCTGCAGCCCCTCGTCCGAGACGTCGAACGAGTAGCTGTCCTTCATGACGAACTCTCGGCCGCGCAGGATCCCGGCCCGCGGCCGCGCCTCGTCGCGGTACTTCGTCTGGACCTGGTACAGGGTGACAGGCAGGTCCTTGTACGACGAGTACTCCCCCTTGACCATCAGGGTGAAGAGCTCCTCGTGGGTCGGCCCGAGCAGGTAGTCGTTGCCCTTTCGGTCCTTGAGCCGGAACAGGCCGTCGCCGTACTCCGTCCACCGCCCGGTCGCCTCATAGGGCTCGCGCGGCAGCAGGGCAGGGAAGAGCACCTCCTGACCGCCGATCCGGTCCATCTCCTCGCGGACCACCCGGGCCACCCGATCCAGGATGCGCACCCCGAGCGGCAGCCAGGAGTAGATGCCCGGCGCCACCCGGCGCACGTAGCCCGCCCGCACCAGCAGCCGGTGGCTCGGCACCTCCGCGTCCGCCGGGTCCTCACGCAGGGTGCGCAGGAACAGCGTGGACATGCGGAGCACGGGGACCTCCAGGTAGGCGGGTTCCGAGCCTAACGGCGCGGCGAAGCCGGTTTCCGGCTCAGTCGGACAGGCTCGACTCGCGCAGCATCAGCGCCTCCAGCGCGTCGGACTCCTCGGTCGGGAAGTCGCGCATCCCGAACAGCGGCGAGAAGACCACCCACAGGACCGACAGGCAGCCACCCACGGCCGCCACCACCAGAGTGGGCCGCACCCCGATCAGGGTGCCGAGTGCGCCGCCGGCGAGAGCGCCGAGCGGCATCGTGCCCCAGACGATGAAGCGGACGGAGGCATTCATCCGGCCCTGCAGAGCGGGCGGGCAGATGG
>JAVXVI010000064.1:0-8315 GCA_032230005.1 Actinomycetota bacterium
CTGATCGACCGGGCCGTGACCGCGCTCGCTGGGTGACCTAACCGCCGTCGGTGATCCGGCGCGCCCGAGCAGGACATGGCGGCCCGTTGTCGAAGTCGGACAGGAACCCCCTGACCCGAGGACGGCCCCGCATGCCCAGGCTCCGCTCATTGCTCGCTGTCGCCGCACTAGGAGCGGGTCTGCTGACCGCCGGACCGGCCGCCGGGGCGACGCCGTCGACGCTGTCGGACGTGCACATCACCGCCCGCGACGGCGTGGACCTGGTCGGCGACGTCCACCTTCCTGACGCGCACGGCCGCTTCCCCGCGATCGTGGACATGGAGCCCTACGGCCGCTCCAGCAGCACGACGTTCCTCGGCAACGGCTATGCACATGTCAACACCGACGTGCGCGGGTCCGGCAAGAGCGGTGGAGCGCTGTGCCTGCTCTGCACCAGCGAGCAGCAGGACGCGTACGACGTCGTCGAATGGGTCGCCCGCCAGCCCTGGAGCAACGGCCAGGTCGTCCTCTCGGGTTACTCCTACTCGGCAATCACGGCACTCCTCGGCGCCGCTCAGCAGCCGCCGCACCTCAAGGCGGTCGTCGTCGGGCACCCGCCCACCGACCCCTACCGCGACGTGCTCTGGCACAACGGCCTGTACGACCAGGGCTTCGTCGACCAGTGGTTCGCCGGCCAGACCGGGACTCAGGCGGTGGGCCTCGGGCCGCAGCCGCAGTACCTCGACCGCAAGGACCAGCTCTTCGCCGTGGAGACGCGGCTCAACGACACCGACGGTCCGCTCTACCAGGAGCGATCGGTCCTCGCGAAGATGAAGAAGATCGTCGTACCGACGTACATCTACAGCGGCTGGGACGACATGTACTCGCGTGGCGACCTGCAGCTCGTCGACGGGATCGGCGCGAAGTACCGCCGGCTCTGGATCGACCCGAGCACCCACCACGGCTCCGGCCAGGCCGGTGAGCTCGGTGCCCCGTACGGCGCCGGGCCGACCGACGTCGCCTCGTCAGCTCTCAACGCCACCCCGCCTGCCGGGGAGGTGCTGCGCTGGCTCGACCGGTTCGTCAAGGGCAAGCACAACGGCGCCGAAGCGATGCCGCGCGTGACCTACTTCGACAAGGGCGACCGCAGCTGGCACAACGCCCCGTCCTGGCGCGCGGTCACCACCTCGCTGACCAACCTCTCACTGTCGGCAGCTCCCTCAGGCACCGCCAACAGCCTTCAGGACGGGAGCCTTGCCAGCCGCGTCCCGACCGGCCGTGACGCCTACCAGGAGTCCTACGTCTACGACCCGGCCGCCGGTGTCACCGTCCCGGAGGGCAAGGAGGGCCCGGACGGGTTCACCCCATACATCCACGCCGACCAGCGACTGGACGACCTGCAGGGCCTTACCTTCACGGGACCGGCGTTGACCAAGCCATTGCACCTTGCCGGTCCGAGCGAGCTGCACTTCTGGGCGATCACCGAGGCCAGCGACATGGCTTGGGTCGCCCGGCTGAGCGACGTGGCGCCGGATGGCTCGCAGACGCCGATCACGCAGGGCTGGCTCCGAGCCAGCTTCCGACACGTCGACGCAGCCCGCTCGCGGCCCGGTGCGCCGTACCTCACCGACGACCGGCACGACCCGGTCACGGTCGGGTTGTCGACCGAGTACCGGATGGACATCTGGGACGACGCCTACACGCTGCCGCCCGGCCACCGACTTCGGCTGTGGTTCAGCTCCTCGGACAGCCCGACTCATGAGCCCCTGCCCGAAGCCGGTCGCAACCTGCTCTTCCACGACGCATCGCACCCGAGCGCACTGATCCTCGGCACCCGAAGCTGACCTGGCCGGTCAGATGCGCATGGCGACGAGGGTCTGCCCCTGCGCGCCCAGGAGCTGCAGGCCGGTCAGCTGCGCCCGTGGGATCGAGGTCGCGACCTTGGACCAGGCCTGGCCGCTGTACGTGACCTGCCACGTCCCCACGGTCTCACGGGACCCGTCGCGGCCCTGCGCCACCAGGGTGCAGCGCTCGCCTCTGGGGACGCCGCGCACCGCGATGTCGACCGCCGTACCGCGCACCTCGCTGGTCAGCGTGACCGTGATGCCTACGTCACCCTGGCTTGCCTGATAAGTGTGCGAGGACGACGGGCTCGACCCGAACCGGCCGAAGGTGAACACGACGGCGAGCAGCAGAACCGCCGCCGCTGCGGCGAAGGCCGGCACGCGCCAGCCGCGGTGGCGGCGCGGCTGCGCGGGCGGGTCGACGGTTGACCGTGCCCGCGCCAGCAGCCGCTCGAAGCCGTCCGGCGACGCCATCGGCGCTACGCCCTCGACGTCGTCCGCTGTCAGGGAGTCGAGCAGAGCCGGCAGCGGGTTGAGCTCGGCGAGCTCTGCAGCACACCCCCGGCAGCCCACCAGATGCGCGTCGACGGCCGCGCGCTCCTGAGGCTCGAGCGCGTCGAGGACGTAGACGCCGAGCGACAGTCGGGCCTGGTCGCACGTCACGTGGTCACGCCCCTCTCGCTGAGTGCGAGCTTGAGAGCGCGCAGGGCGTAGTACGTACGGGACTTCACTGTGCCGGCAGGTACACCGAGCGCCGTGGCTGCGCCGTCGACGCCGCGATCGCGGAAGAACACCTCAACCAGCACCGCGCGATGCTGCGGGCTCAGGGCGGCGAGGGCGTCGGCCACCAGCAGCCGGTCGAGCGCCACGTCGATGTCGTCGCCCGTGGACATCGAGACCAGGGCAAGGTCGTCCACCTCGCGCGGACGGGCGCCGCGTGCGCGGTGGGCGTCGACGGCCAGGCGACGCGCGACGGTGAACAACCAGGGCCTTGCCTCGCCGCGGCTCGGCTCGAGCGCCTGCGGGTGCTGCCAGGCGCGCACCAACGTCTCCTGAACGATGTCCTCCGCACGGCCGCGGTCCCCTCGCGTCAGGCGGAGCGCGAAGGCGAAGAGAGCCGCGGCGTGCGCGTCGTACAGGGTGCGCAGCCGGCTCTCGTCAGACTGATCCACAGACATCACTATCCGCTCGGATCAGCCGTTCCCGTAGCGACCGGCCGGAGTCGATGGTGCGCCCGACTTGGTGGTGATGCGCGCGCCGGCTGGGCTGAGCAGCCACCACAGGCCACCGCTGGCGTTCAGGCCCTGACCCTTCGTGTCCCCGGCCTTCGCGTCGCCGGCGTACAGGTACAGCGGGTGCCCGGAGTAGGTGACTTGCGTCGTGCCGTCGGCGCGCATCGTCGTACCGAGCATGCCGCCTGTCACACCTGCACTAGCGACGGGAGCACCCGTCGAGGTCACCGGCGGCCAGTAGGTCGCGCACGAACCGCTGCACGTCGACGTGCTGGACGTGTCGTTGGCGAACTCGTAGAGCGTCCGGCCCTTGCTGTCGGCGAGGTACGTGCCGAGCGGGCCGCTGTGGGTGCTCACGGTGGCGGCGTTGTTGGCCGCTTTGCCTCCCGAGCCGGCCGGGGCGACGTACGGCCCGCTGGAGCCGCACGCTGCGAGGGCGAGCAGACCCACCAGGGTGCCCGCTGCGTATCTTCCGTTTCGCCACACACGTCGGCCCGTCATCGGAGACTCCCTGTCGTCGGTTCGCGCTGCTACCCCCTTTCACGGCCGTACGCGGCACCGGGTTCAGGACCGATGGTCCTAGGACTCAGTAGTGGTAGCGGGCCTGAAGGACGACGACGTCGTCGCCATCCACCAGGTAGACGAGCCGGTGCTCGTCGTCGATCCGCCTCGACCAGGCGCCGGAGAGCGCGTGCTTCAGCGGCTCGGGCTTGCCGACGCCGGCGTACGGATCTCGGACCACGTCTTCGAGCAGCCGGTTGATCCTTCGCAGGACGCGGCGGTCAGCCTTCAGCCAGTGGGTGTAGTCGGACCAGCCGTGCTCGGTGAACACAAGCCTCACGGAGCGAGCTCGTGCTCCTGCCGATCGCCGCCTACCGCCTGAGCGAGGCTCTCCAGCAAGCGGCGTGCGTTGGCGGGAACGCGCAGGAGGTAGGCCGTCTCCTGCAGCGCGTCGTAGTCAGCCTTCGACATCAGCACGGCGTCGCCGCGTCGCGACGTGATTTCGATCGGGGTGTGGTCGTCGTTGACCTGCTCGATGAGCGGAAACAGGTTCTTGCGCGCTTCGCTCGCGGTGACCGCCACGGAAACCTCCACTGGTACCAGATATCGTACCACTGTTGGGGCAGGCCACCGTCATCGGCTGTCCACAGGTTCTGGGCTGACCTAGTCGCCGCAGGGCTGGCCGGCGAGCACGTAGGTCGTCTGGTCGTTGTTGGTGGTGCCGGAGAGCTGGCCGGAGAAGCCGGACGACTGGTCGTGCAGCGTGAAGCTCGGAGCCTGAGAGCCGTTGCCTGAGGTCACCTTCAGGGTGTCCGTCGCGACGTGGGCCTTGAGCTGGCCAAGGGTCGTCCCGATGCCGAACTCGTACGTCGTGACGTCGCCGACGAGAGCGCTGGCCTTCGGCACCAGCTTCGGGTTGCCCTTGGGCTGCAGCGCCCACTGGTACATCGTCAGCGCCGAGCCCTTGACGTTGCCGAAGAAGATGACGAGCGCGCCCCCGCCGTACTCCAAGGCTCGAAGCTTCGTGCCCGGGCAGGTGCCGTAAGAGCTGAAGCTCGAGCCGACGCCGGTGTCGTGCGTCGCCCGGCCGAGTGACTGCGGGAGGACACGCCTGGCCGTCTCGTACGTGGTGCCGAAGACGAGCACGCCCGTCGGCAGGTCGATGCCGTCGCCGGTGAGACGGGCGTGGGCGGTGGTGCCGGCCGGGCTGGGGCTCGGGGTCGGCGACGGCGTGGGTGAGGGACTCGGGGAGGGCGACGGCTCCGTCGTCGGGGAGGGTGACGGCTCGCTCGTCGGGGAGGGCGTGGGTGCTGACGAACTGCCCGAGCAGCTGCTGAGAGCAGCGATGAGTACGACGAGGAGCAAGCCGCGATGGCGCATGCGCGGACGCTAGCGGCTGCGCTCGACCGTGACTCGAACCTCTGCAGCGAAACACCGATCGGGCCATTGACACGGGTTGGAAACGCTCTTACGTTCCCGGAACAGCGTTCGACAATGTCGAACAACCCTCCGGCGGGCCGCCGGGGTCCACGAACCGGAAGTGGGGGTGAAGTCCTCCCGACCGGGGCGCAGCCCAGGTCCGGGCAGGGCACTCGCATGGAGTCCAACTCAACTTTGCAGAAGTGGTTCTCAGAAGCCCTCGGCACCGGCTTCCTGGTCTTCATCGGCGCCGGGTCGATCCCGGCGACGCTGATCCTCGGCAACGCCGGCAAGGTGCCGTTCTCGATGGCGGACCTGGGCATGATCTCGTTCGCGTTCATGCTCGTGATCGTCGGCATGGTCTACGCACTGGGGCACATCTCCGGATGCCACATCAACCCGGCGGTCACCATCTCGCTCGCCGTCACCGGGAAGTTCCCGTGGCGTGACGTACCCGGCTACATCGGCGCCCAGGTCGTCGGAGCGACAGCCGGTGCCCTGGCGATCGTCGGCACCCTCGGCAAGGTCGCGGCCGACCTCGGTCTCGGCATGACGACGTACGGGAGCAGCGTGCCCTGGGCACGGGCGACCTTCGCCGAAGCCCTCGGCACCGCGCTGCTGGCCTTCGTCATCTTCGGCGTCATCGACGGGCGCGCATCGGCCGGCTGGGCCGGCCTGGCGATCGGCTCGATCGTGTTCGCGATCATCATCGTCGTCGGTCCCGCGACCGGCGCCGCGCTGAACCCGGCCCGCTACATCGGCCCGATGTTCATCAGCGCGCTGTGGGGCGAGTCGGTGCAGTGGTCGCAGCTCCCGGCGTACTTCATCGGTGAGTTCGTCGGTGCCGTCGCTGGTGCCCTGGCCTATATAGCAGTGGCGACGCCGCGCGTCGTCGTCGTACCTGAAGCGCTCATCAACACCCGAATCGGCGAAGAGGTGCCCGCATGAAGAAGCTGATCAACAAGCCCGAGGACGTGACGACCGAGGCGCTTCGCGGTGTCGCGGCGGCGCACTCGTCGCTGGTCGTCGACGTCGACAACAAGATCATCAGTCGGGCCGGTGGTGCGCGCAAGGGCAAGGTCGGCCTCGTGTCCGGCGGTGGCTCGGGTCACGAGCCGCTGCACGGCGGGTTCGTCGGCTACGGGATGCTCGACGCCGCCTGTCCCGGCGAGGTGTTCACCTCTCCGGTGCCGGACCAGATGCTGGCGGCGACCAAGCTGGTCGACGGCGGCGCCGGCGTACTCCACATCGTCAAGAACTACACCGGCGACGTCCTCAACTTCCAGATGGCCGCGGAGCTCGCCGCCGATGACGACATCGAGGTCATCCCGGTCGTCGTCAACGACGACGTGGCGGTGGTGGACAGCCTGTACACCGCAGGTCGGCGCGGCACCGGCGCAACGATCTTCGTCGAGAAGATCGCCGGTGCGCTGGCCGAGCAGGACAAGGAGCTCAAGCTCGTCGCCGACGTGGCGCGCGAGGTCAACGAGCGCAGCCGTTCGTTCGGCGTGGCACTGACGGCGTGTACGACGCCTGGATCCGGCCAGCCGGGCTTCGACCTACCGGACGACGAGATCGAGCTGGGCGTCGGCATCCACGGCGAGCCCGGCCGCGAGCGCGGCAAGCACCGCACCGCAGCCAAGATCGTCGACTTCGCGCTCGACGCGATCCACAGCGACCTGCCGCTCACCGGCGACGTCGCGGTGCTCGTCAACGGCATGGGTGCGACGCCGCTGATCGAGCTGTACCTCGTGTTCAACGAGGTCAACAGGGTGGTCAAGGCCCGGGGCGCGCGGATCACCCGCTCGCTGGTGGGCAACTACATCACCGCGCTGGACATGGCGGGCGTCTCCATCACCGTCGTGCGCCTCACGCCGGACCTGACCAAGCTCTGGGACGCTCCGGTGGAGACGCCGGCGCTGCGGTGGGGTCGGTGAGCTGACGGTCATGGAGAAGGTGCTGCAGGTGGATGCCACAACCGTCCGCGACTGGGTCGGTCGCATTGCGACCGAGCTCGAGCTGAACAAGGACCTGCTGACGCAGCTCGACTCTGCGATCGGCGACGCCGACCACGGGATCAACATGGTCCGCGGGTTCACGGCGGTGACGGCAGCACTGGCAGACGCTGCATCGAAGGACGCAGCACCTGGTTCGCCGGGGGAGGTCCTCGTTCTTGTGGGATCGACCCTGATCTCGAAGGTGGGTGGGGCATCGGGTCCCTTGTACGGCACGGCTTTCCGCCGGGCCGGCAAGGCACTCGGTGCCGCGCCCGACATCGGCAGCGAAGCCCTCGGGTCGGCCCTGGCGGCCGCCCTCGAGGGCGTGCAGGGTCTTGGCGCCGCAGCAGAAGGCGACAAGACGATGGTGGATGCGCTCGCGCCGGCGGTTCGCGCGTACCAACAAGCGCAGGCTGCCGGCGCGTCCATCGCCGACGCTGCAGCGGCTGCGGCCCGGGCGGCGGCGGTGGGCGCTGAGGCGACGATTCCCCTGCAGGCGTTGAAGGGACGGGCCAGCTACCTCGGGCCGCGCAGCGTCGGCCACCAGGACCCTGGCGCCACCTCGACCTCGCTCGTGCTGGCCGCGCTGGCTGCGTCGCTGGCGGGATCTGACTGATGACGACGACGTACGACGGGGTCGCGTGCTCGGCCGGGCTGGCCGTCGCGCCGGCCTGGTCGCCGCGCGCGGCTGGCGGCGCTGTGCGCCCGGTCGATGCCACCCCGGCGTCGGTGGCTGCGGCCTTCGAGGCGGCGGCGGTCCGGCTGCTCGCGCTGGCGGTGTCCTACCGCCGCGACGGGGCGGTGGCGTCCGCGGACATCCTCGAGACCGAGGCGTTCATCGCCCGCGATCCGTCGTTCGTGGGTGAGGTGATCAGCGAGCTGGCGGCGTCGCCGGGTCGTGACGCGGTCGGCGCCGTCCTTCAGGTGACGCAGCGGCACGCGGAGGTGATGGAGGGCTTGGCGGCCGACGGGCTGCGCGAGCGGGCGGCGGACATCCGCGAGGTCGGGCGGCGGGTCGTCGACGAGCTGACCGGGCGGGCCCGGCCGGTGCCGCCGGCAGGTCTCGTGGTGCTCGTCGACGAAGAGGTGTGCGCGCCGGATCTGCTGGAGTTCGCGGACCGGCTGGCCGGCGCGGTGTCGGGGCGCGGCGGGGCGTCGTCCCATGCCGCCATCGTGGCCCGGTCGCTGGGGCTGCCGCTGGTGTCGCAGGTGGACGCGGCGGTGCTTGCTACGGCGGACGGGGTGCTGCTCGAGGTCGACGGGAATGCAGGTCGGGTCCGGCTCGGGGTGGCGCGGGAGGCGGCTGCAGCAGGGGAGAGGTCGCCAGCGGCGCTGGCTCTCGT
>JAVXVI010000065.1:0-5385 GCA_032230005.1 Actinomycetota bacterium
AAAATGAGCTCCCACCCGCCTCCCGCGCGGCTGTCAGAAGACGGGGTACGGGCGCCCGCGTGGCCCTTCTGACACCCGCGAGGGGGGAGGCGCCGAGCGGGCGCCTCGAGGAGCAGGGCTCAGTTCACGAGGGCGTCCTGGATCGGGTTGATCGCGAAGTAGACGATGAACAGCGCCGCCACCAGCCACAGGAGCGGGTGCACCTCGCGGGCCTTGCCCTGCGTCGCCTTGAGCAGCGCGAAGGAGATGAAGCCGGCGCCGATCCCGTTGGTGATGGAGTAGGTGAACGGCATCAGGACGATCGTCAAGAAGGCCGGGATGGCGATCGCGTAGTCCTCGAAGTCGATGTTGCGCACCTGCGTGATGAGCAGGAAGCCGACGATGACGAGGGCGGGCGAAGCGGCCTCGAACGGGACAATCGACACGAGCGGCGTGAAGAACAGCGCCAGCAGGAACAGGCCGCCTGTCACGAGGGAGGCAACGCCCGTCCGGGCGCCCTCGCCGACGCCCGCCGCTGACTCGATGTAGGTGGTGGCCGAGGAGACGGACGCCGCGCCGCCGGCGGCGGCCGCGATCGAGTCGACGACAAGCACCCGCTCGACTCCAGGCAGCTGACCCTGCTCGTCGAGCAGCCCGGCCTCCGCGCCGACCCCGACGACCGTGCCCATGGTGTCGAAGAAGTCGGCCAGCATGAGGGTGAAGACGAGGAGTACGGCGGCAACGACGCCCACCTCGGCGAAGCCGCCGAACAAGGAGAAGTGCCCGAGCAGACCGAGGTCGGGCTTGCCGACGATGTCGTCAGGGAGCTTCGGCACGTTGAGCTGCCAGCCGCTGTTGTTGACCTTGTCCGGGGGCGTGAAGGACGGGCCGATGTTGGCGATCGCCTCCACGATGATGGCGAAGATCGTCGTGATGACGATGCCGAGCAGGATGGCTCCGCGCGTGCGGCGGGCGACGAGGACGGCGGTCAGCAGCAACCCGAAGACGAAGACGACAGTCGGCCAGCCCCGCAGCTCACCGGTCGCCCCGAGCTGGACCGGCACCGGACCAGTGCCCGTCCGTCGTACGAAGCCCGCATCCACCAGCCCGATGAGGGCGATGAACAGCCCGATGCCCACCGAGATGGCCGTCTTCAGCTGCGTCGGGATGGCCCGGAAGACCGCGGTCCGGAAGCCGGTGAGCACGAGGATCGTGATGACGATGCCTTCGAGGACGACCAGCCCCATCGCGTCCTGCCAGCTCATCTCGGACGCGATCGAGAACGTCACGAACGCGTTGAGGCCGAGCCCGGTCGCCAGCGCGAACGGGTAACGGCCGATGGCGCCCATGGCGATGGTCATGACCGCAGCGACCAGTGCGGTCGCGGCGGCGACCTTCGGGATACCGAGGACGTGACCGCCGTGGTCCTTCGCGGTCCCGATGATGAGCGGGTTGAGCACCACGATGTACGCCATCGTGAAGAAGGTGGCGAACCCGCCGCGCACCTCGCGCTGCAGGGTCGAGCCGCGCTCGCTGATCATGAAGTAGCGATCGAAGCCGTTGGCCGGGGCGGGGCGCTCGGCGCTCGGAGGCGCCGTGTCCAGAGTGGTCATGGCGCAGAGGGTGCCAGAGCCGTTCCGGCTGCTCGCACACACCCCGCCGGGCGTAACCTGCGCGACATGTCCCGAGCGCGCAAGCCCGACCCGCCACCGCTCGAGACGGACGACGTGAAGATCGTCGCCGGCGGTACGGCGGGGTGGGGGCTGGCCCTCGTCGCACTCCTCGTCCTCCGGCTCGCCGGCCGCGACATCCACGCCTGGTGGATCGCCATGTGCGTCTGCGGGCTGGTGCTGGGACTGGTCGGCGTCCGTTACTGCCAGCGGCGTCGCGACGCCATCCGCTCTTCGGGAGGACAGCGTGCCTGAGCTCACCCCTGTTCAGCGCGAGGTCCTGCGGGCCCTCGTCGACACCGCGATGCCGGCGCTCGAGGTGGACAACGACCCGACCGGCTACTGGCGGACGCCCGGCAGCGCCACCGGCGCGCACGAGATGGTCGAGCTGTTCCTCGGGATGGTCCTGACCGAGGCCGACTACCTCGGCATCCAGCAGCTCCTCGACGGCATGGCGCTGCTCGGCATGCAGCACCAGGAGCGCGCGGCCCGCGAGGCGATCATGGCCAGTGCATCTGCACTCGCGCCCGAGGCGCTCGTCGCCGTGCAGACCCTGCGCGGCGCGGCCTGCCTGTTCGCCAACGCGGTTCCGGACGCCGAGGGCAAGAACCCGTACTGGGCGCAGTACGGCTATCCCGGTCCGCAGGTCGCGCCGCCCCAGGACGAGCCTTACATCACGGCGTACGTCCCCAGCGACGGCGAGGTGCTCGTCACCGACGTCGTCGTCATCGGGTCAGGGGCGGGTGGCGGGACCATCGCCGGCGTCGTTGCGGCGGGCGGCAAGGACGTCGTCGTCCTCGAAGCGGGCGGCGCGACGAGCGAACGCGACTACGCCCAGCTCGAGCTCATCGCCGGCGCCAGCATGATGTACAAGGGCGGCGTCGCACTCACCGCCGACAGCAACGTCGGCCTGCTCGCCGGACACACCCTGGGCGGCGGCACCACGATCAACTGGCAGAACTGCGTGCGACCCAGCGACGCCGTGCGCACGGAGTGGGCGACGGAGCACGGGCTCACGGACGTGGCCGGGCCGGAGTTCGAGCGGCACCTCGAAGCGGTATCGACGCGCATGGGCGCCAACGAGGAGTGCAGCGACCTCAACGGTCCCCACCAGCGGATGGTCGAGGGCGCGAAGGCCCTGGGCTGGTCGTGGGAGCGGGCGGCGCTGAACATCGACCCGGCCAAGCACAACCCGGACCTGGCCGGCTACACGCAGTTCGGTGACGTGACCGGCGCGAAGCAGAGCACCCTGACGACCTACCTCCGGGATGCGTACGACGCCGGTGCCCGGATGGTCTGCCACACCAAGGCCCTCAAGGTCCTGCACGAGGGCGGCCGCGCGACCGGCGTCGAGGCGGTCTACACCGATCCGCTCACGATGGAGACGCGGACCGTGACGGTGCAGGCCAAGCAGGTGGTCGTCGCGGCGGGCGCCCTCGAGACACCCGCGGTGCTGCTGCGCTCGGGCATCGGCGGGCCGGCGGCCGGCAAGCACCTGCGGCTGCACCCGTCGAGCGGGATGTTCGGTGTCTACGAGGAGGACCAGAAGGCGTGGTGGGGCCCGCCGCAGGCCGCGGTCATGGACGAGTTCCGTGACCTCGGCGACGGCTACGGCCTCCTCGTCGAGGGCTCCCACTACTACCCGGGCGTGTTCGCCTTCCAGCTCGCGCTGACCAACGGCAAGGCGCACAAGGAGCTGATGAGCAAGTTCGCGCGGATGTGCGACCTGCTGTTCATCACCCGCGACCACGGCGGTGGCGAGGTCACCCTCGACGAGCACGGCGAGGCGCTGCACCACTACTCCCTGGACGACCCGCGCGACCAGGAGCAGGTGCGCAAGGGCCTGCGGGTGCTCGCCGAGCTGCACCTTGCTGCTGGCGCGCAGGAGCTCTGGCTCAACACGCCGTTCGCGCCGGGCTTCCGTCGCGGCGACGACCTGGAGGCCTGGCTGGCGACCCTGTACGCCATGCCGTTCGGCGCCGGCGGGATCGCGCTCGGCAGCGCGCACCAGATGGGATCAGCCCGGATGGGCACGGATCCGACGACGTCCGTGGCCGACCCCACTGGCGAGCTGCACGACACCAAGGGCGTCTGGGTCGGTGACACGAGCGCCTTCCCGACACCGTCGGGCGCCAATCCGATGCTGACCTGCATGGCACTGGCGCACCGCACCGCTGAGCACATCCTGAGGAGCACGACGTGACCAGCACCCGCGACCGCATCTACATCGACGGGGCGTGGGTGCCCTCGACCGGCACCGGCACCCTGCCCGTCACCAACCCGTTCACCGAGCAGGTGATCGGGCACGTGCCGGAGGGCACGGTCGAGGACGTCGACAAGGCCGCCCGGGCAGCCCGGCGCGGCTTCGAGGAGTGGTCGCAGACCTCGCTCGACGACCGGGTCAAGGCATGCACTCGCATCGCCGAGGGCATCCAGGCGCGGCAGCAGGAGATCGCACTGTCGGCGGCGACCGAGATGGGCGCGCCGTGGCAGATCGCCGTCATGGTCCAGGCCGGCCTGCCGCTGATCAGCTTCGCGTCCATGGAGGACGTCGTCCGCCACATCGACTGGGAGCGCCAGTCCGGCAACTCGCTGCTGGTCCGTCAGCCGGTCGGCGTCGTCGGCGCCATCACGCCGTGGAACTACCCCCTGCACCAGATCGCCGCCAAGGTGGCACCCGCGCTGGTCTCCGGCTGCTCCGTCGTCGTCAAGCCGTCCGAGCTCGTGCCCGGGGTGGCCTACATCCTGACCGAGATCATCGACTCCATCGGTCTGCCGCCGGGGGTCTTCAACCTGGTTCCCGGGGTGGGCCCCGTCGTCGGAGAGGCGATCGCTTCGCACCCACTGGTCGACATGGTGTCCTTCACCGGCTCGACGCGCGCCGGTCGCCGGGTGGCCGAGCTCGCAGCCGCCGGCCCCAAGCGCACGTCACTCGAGCTCGGCGGCAAGTCCGCTTCGATCCTGCTCGACGACCTGTCCGGCGAGACCCTGGCCAACGCGCTCGCGGGCTCGCTCACCGGCTGCCTCATCAACTCGGGCCAGACCTGCTCGGCCCTCACCCGACTGCTCGTGCCCTCGGCCGTCCTCGACGAGGTCGTCGCCAACCTCGAGGTCTTCGTGCAGTTCGCCCCCATGGGCGATCCGCTGGACCCCGCGACGCAGCAAGGCCCGCTCGTGTCGAAGGTCCAGCAGGAGCGGGTGCGCGGCTACATCAAGGCCGCGATCGCCGAAGGCGCGCAGCTCGTGGCCGGCGGACCCGAGCAGCCCGATGACCTGCCCACGGGTTTCTTCGTGAAGCCCACCGTGCTCGTTGCGCAGCCCGGCAGCACCATCGAGCAGGAGGAGGTCTTCGGGCCGGTCCTGACCGTGGTGCCGTACGACGGCGGAGACGAGGCAGCCATCCGGATCGCCAACGGCACGCCGTACGGCCTGTCCGGAGCCGTCTGGGCAGCCGATCGTGACCGGGCCCTGCGGGTTGCCCGCCGCTTGCGGACCGGCCAGGTCGGGGTCAACGGCGGCGCGTTCAACCCGACCGCGCCGTTCGGCGGTTTCGGGCAGTCCGGCTACGGCCGCGAGCTCGGCCCGCTGGGCATCGAGGAGTTCACCGCCATCACCTCGATCCAGCTCTGACCAGCTGACCTACCGCTCGCCGCCTCGCGTGGCCATGGACGTCTGACCCGATCCGCCCATCGACCCACGAGCCGGCGCAGTTCAGTGTCGGCGATACCCACCGCGC
>JAVXVI010000066.1:0-3816 GCA_032230005.1 Actinomycetota bacterium
GGCCGCCGTGATGCAGGGCGTCCCGTGCATCACGACCATCCAGGGCGCGGCGGCCTGCGTGCAGGGCATCGAGGCCCTGGTGCGAGGAGACATCGGTGTGACGTCCCTGCAGGAGCACCACGCGCACCTCACGAGGGACCGCGGCTGATGCCTGTCCAGGTCCAGGGAGAGGTCCTGTCCATGCGCCGCGTCGGCGCCTACAACGCGATGACCATCGTCGCGCCGGGTATCGCCGAGCTCACCAAGCCGGGCCACTTCGTCGCTCTGCAGGTGGGTGGTCCTGAGTCGAGCATGCTGCTGCGCCGGGCGTTCGCGATCTACGACGTCAAGGAGCGCGGCGTCTACGGCGGCACCGTGGAGTTCGTGTTCTCGATCCATGGCAAGGGCACGGCCTGGCTGGCCGCCCGCCGACCGCAGGACAAGCTCGACGTCGTCGGCCCGCTCGGCAAGCCGTTCCGGCTGCCCAAGGGCAGGGTCAACGCGACCCTCGTCGGCGGCGGCTACGGCAGCGCACCGTTGCTCCCTCTCGCAAAGGCCTTGCAGGACAGGGGTTGTCGCGTCGACTTCGTGCTGGGCGCTGCCAGCGTCGACCGGCTCTTCGGTCAGCTGGATGCCAAGCGGATGTCGTCCTCCATCGCGGTCACGACGGACGACGGCAGCCTGGGGGAGCAGGGCCGCGTCAGCGACGTGCTGCCTCAGGTCCTCGACCGGACGGGGGCGGAGGTCGTCTACGCCTGCGGTCCCATGGCCATGCTGCGCGCGGTGTCGGAGCTGGCCGCGGCCCGCGGCATCCCGGCGCAGGTCGCGGTGGAGGAGTCGATGGCCTGCGGTATCGGGGTGTGCATGACCTGCGTGCTGCCCGTCGTCGGCGACGACGGGATCAGCAGGATGGTCCGGTCCTGCGTCGAGGGCCCGGTGTTCCTGGGCGACCGGGTGCGCTGGGACGACGTCGGGACCGTGCCCGACGACATCCTCGGTGCCCCGATGTCGACCGGGGGTGGGCACTGATGAGCGAGCTGACCGTCCGGCGCAGCGAGGTGCGCGGCCTGCCCGACGTCGACCTGACGACCCAGCTCGGTGGCGTGACCTTCCCCAACCCCGTCTTCACGGCCAGTGGCTGCGCCGCCGCGGGCCAGGAGCTCCAGCAGTTCTTCGACGTGAGCGCCCTCGGGGGCGTCGTGACGAAGTCGATCATGCTGGCCCCGCGGTCCGGGCGGCCGACGCCGCGCATGGCCGAGACGCCAAGCGGGATGCTCAACTCGATCGGCCTGCAGGGCCCTGGCATCGACGCGTTCCTCGACCACGACCTGGCCTGGCTGGCCGAACGCGGCGCACGGGCCGTCGTCTCGATAGCCGGCGGCACCGTCGACGAGTACGCCAAGCTGGCCAACCGGCTCCGCGGGCGGCCCGGCTTGACGATGCTCGAGGTCAACATCTCCTGCCCCAACGTCGAGGACCGCGGCCAGGTCTTCGCGTGTGACCCGGTGGCCGCAGCCGCCGTCGTACAAGCCGTCCGTCGCAACACCGACAGCCGGATCCCGGTCTTCGCCAAGCTCTCACCCGACGTCACCGACATCGCGGAGATCGCGCGGTCGTGCGTCGACGCCGGTGCCGATGGGCTGTCGGTCATCAACACCCTGCTCGGCATGGCCATCGACACCACGACGATGCGCCCGGTCCTCGGCGGGGTCACCGGTGGCCTGTCCGGCCCTGCGATCCGGCCGGTGGCGGTGCGGTGTGTCTGGCAGGTGCACCAGGCTCTGCCCGAGGTGCCGATCCTCGGCATGGGCGGCATCCGCACCGGCCTCGACGCGCTCGAGTTCATCCTCGCCGGAGCCAGCGCTGTCAGCGTCGGCACGACCGTCTTCGGCGACCCGACGGCGCCGGTCCGCGTGCTGCACGAGCTCGCGCACGCCCTGGCGCAGCGCGGGTTCGCCCGCCTTGAGGACGCCGTGGGGCTGGCCCACCGGCCGCCCGAGATCTACATCCCCGAGGACCCCGATCCGGTCGGCGACGACGAGCCGCTGCCGGCCCGTGAGCCGGTGAGCTTCGAGAAGGAGCGCTAGTGCCGCACGACAAGGCCCCGATCGCTGTCGCCCTGGACGCCCCCGACGTCGAGACGGCGGCGCGGTGGGCGCAGGCCGTCACGCCCTACGTGTCGGTCGTGAAGGTGGGACTCGAGCTGTTCTGCCGCACCGGCCCCTCGGTCGTCGAGACCGTCCGCGGCGGCACCGGCGTCGGGCTGTTCCTCGACCTCAAGCTGCACGACATCCCCAACACCGTCGCCGGAGCCGCCAAGTCGGTGGCCCGGCTCAAGCCGATGTACCTCACGGTCCACGCGAGCGGCGGCGCCGACATGGTGCGCGCCGCCGTGGAGTCCGCGCCCGACGTCACCATCGCGGCGGTGACGGTGCTCACCAGCCTGGGTGACGTTGCGCTCAGCGAGATCGGCCTGGCAGGACCGTCGAGCGATGCCGTACGACGGCTGGCGGCGCTGGCCGTCGGTGCCGGAGCCGGGGCGCTGGTCTGCTCGCCGCAGGAGGTCGCACTGGTCCGCGCGGAGGTCGGACCCGACGTCGTCCTCATCACACCTGGGGTGCGCCCGGCCGGCAGTGACGCGCAGGACCAGGCCCGGATCGCGACGCCGCAGGAGGCTCTGCGCAACGGCGCGGACCTGCTCGTGATCGGCCGGCCCATCACCGGCGCGACGGATCCGGGGGCGGCGGCGGCGACCATCGCCGCTGGGCTCTAAGCGCCCCCTCGCGTCATTCGTGCCACCCCGCGTTGCCGCGGGACCGGCCGACTCGCTACGTTCGCGCCGCCTCACCTCGCGGTGAGATCGCTGTCCTCCGACGCAACAACCGAGCCCCCGAGGTGAACCCGGCGTGGCCCTGCCGCCCCTGACGCCCGAGCAGCGGGCGGCCGCCCTGGAGAAGGCGGCGGCTGCGCGCAAGGCGCGCGCCGAGCTCAAGGTGCGGCTGAAGTCCAGTGGCGCCAGCCTCGCTGACGTCCTCGCCTCGGGCGACACCGAGGAGGCCATCGGCAAGATGAAGGTCGTCGCTGTCCTCGAGGCGCTGCCCGGGGTCGGCAAGGTGCGCGCCCAGCGGATCATGGAGAAGCTGGAGATCTCGCCTTCGCGTCGCGTCCGCGGGCTCGGTGCCAAGCAGCGCGAGGCCCTGCAGCGGGAGTTCGGCGGAGCGTGACGCCTCCCGCTCGGCTCACGGTGCTCTCCGGTCCGTCAGGTGTGGGGAAGGGCAGCGTCATCGCCGCCGTACGCCGCCGCCATCCCCAGGTCTGGCTCTCCGTCAGCGTCACGACCAGGGCGCCCAGGCCGGGTGAGACCGACGGCGTGGAGTACCACTTCGTCGACGACGCCGAGTTCGGGCGGATGGTCGATGCCGGGGAGCTGCTCGAGCACGCGACCTATGCCGGCAGGTCCTACGGGACCCCCCGCCGGCCGGTGGAGGAGCACCTGGCGGCGGGCATCCCCTCCCTGCTGGAGATCGAGCTGCAAGGGGCGAGGCTGGTGCGGACGGAGATGCCGGACGCGCAGCTGGTCTTCCTCGCGCCGCCGACGTTCGACGACCTGGCGGCTCGGCTCAGCGGGCGCGGGACGGAGGACCCGGAGCGCATCCGGCAGCGGCTCGACGCGGCGCGGATCGAGATGGCCGCGGAGGACGAGTTCGACTCGATCGTGGTCAATGACGACATCGAGGCGGCGGCCGACCGGCTGGTAGCCTTGATGCAGATATCCACACCCTGAGGAGCACCGTGTCCGGCACCGTCGCCAACCCGATCGGCATCACCAACCCCCCG
>JAVXVI010000067.1:0-2996 GCA_032230005.1 Actinomycetota bacterium
CGTCTCGGCGGGTGTAGCTGACGACGCGGCCGCCGTCGAGGAAGGCCGACGCAGTCTCGACTGCCTCGTCGAGCAGCCCGCCCGGATCACCGCGCAGGTCGAGGATCACGCCGTCGGCGTGCTGCGCGTGGAGCCTGGCCAGCGCAGCCCGCACGTCGCGCCCGACGCCTCGCGTGAAGGACGGCACGGTGATGCGGCCCACCGAAGGACCGCCCTTGGCGACCGGCTCGAGATCCACGGAGACGGCAGCCGGCTCGAGGTGGACCCGGCTCAGCGTGAGCGTCCGGAGCACCGCATCGCGGCTGGTCACGAGGGTCACCCGGGAGCCGACCGGCCCACGGAGCGCCGCTGCCACGATTGGTGCGGCCAGCCGGGCGGCGGACCTGCCGTCG
Organism: Actinomycetota bacterium; assembly: GCA_032230005.1. Lineage (GTDB taxonomy): Bacteria > Actinomycetota > Actinomycetes > Mycobacteriales > SCTD01 > RYN-124. The sequence goes on from JAVXVI010000067.1 coordinate 393, forward strand.
ACGGTCCGGACCTCGTCCCCTGGCAGCACGCCGGCCACCGCGGCCGGTGATCCGTCGGTGACCCGGGCGACCACGACCTGGCCGGAGCGGGCGGTGCGCAGCCAGACGCCGATGCCGGCGCCGCCGGCGATCGTGGCTGGGTCGGTGCCGTCGGACCAGGTGCCCCACTCGTCACCGGCCGCGCGGAGCATCCCCTGGATCGCGGCGGCGTCGAGCGTCTCGCGGTCGACCGGCTTGAGGGCCTGGCCGGCGATCTGGGCGGCTGCGTCGTCGAGCACCCCGGCGGAGGTCGTCGTGGCTGCCGCGGGCGCCGGGTGGTCCTCCTCGCTGCCGGCGCCGGCCACCACGCCGGCGGTGAAGGCTGCGAGCAGCGTGGCCAGCCCCGCCGCGGCCCCGATGACCCGCCGGGTCGTCAGGAACGTGGGCATCCGGCGACTGTACGTCGGCGGCGCAGCGTCAGGGGATGGAGACCCAGCCCAGCGGGTCGACCGGGTTGCCGTTGAGGCGGACCTCGAAGTGCAGGTGCGGGCCGGTGGAGTTGCCCTCGTTGCCGACCCGGCCGACCTGCTGGCCGCGGCCCACGGACTGCCCGACCGACACGTCGAGCTCGGACATGTGCGCGTAGCCGGTCGTCAGGTCCTGGCCGTTGACCGTGCCGTGGCTGACCAGCACGAGCGTGCCGTATCCGCTCGCATAGCCCGCGTAGATGACGGTGCCGCCGTCCGCCGCCCACACCGGCGTGCCGATGGGCGCCCCGATGTCGATCCCGGCGTGGAAGCGCATCTCGTGGAAGATCGGGTGCATCCGCCAGCCGAAGGGGCTGGTGAAGTGCCCGTCGGTCGGCCACAGGAAGCGGGCACTGCTCGGCCGGGCGATGCTGATGTGGCTGCGCTGCGCGGCCAGCGCCCTGGCCCGCGCCAGGTTGCGCAGGTGGATGGCCAGCAGCTTCGAGGCGACCTGAGCGGCTTGGTACTCCTTGACGTCAGCCGCGCGCGCCTGCTGGGCCGCGGCCAGAGCGCTCTTGCGCTGGGCGATGAGCTGGGCCACGTGGGCGGCGGCCTGGTCGGCGCGGACGGCGATCGAGCGGGCCTTCTCCTCACCGGCGGCGGCGGCGGCCTGAGCCGTCTCGAGGTCCTTCTGCTGCGCGGCCAGGCCGGCCGTGGCCGTGGCGAGGTGCAGCCGGTTGACGCTCAGGCCCTGAAGCGCGTCGTTCTGGTTGCGGAAGACCTGCTGCAGCAGCGAGACGCGGTCCACGAGGTCCTGCGGGGACCCGGTCGCCAGCATCTGGCTCATGTCCCCCAGCGGGCCCTGCTGGTAGCTGCGGCGGGCCAGCAGCCCGACCGTGTCGCGGCCCTGCTGGACCTTGGCGCTCGCGTCGTCCACTCGCCGCTGTGCGGCCACGGTGGCGAGCTCGGCGCGGCGGACCTGGGTGGTCGCCTCGGCCAGCCGGGCACGAGCCCCTGCCAGCTCCCCGCGGGCCGTCGCGACGTCCTGCTGGGCGGCCGGGAGCTGGGCTGCCACCGCCGACAGGCTGGCCGCCGCCGTACGCACTGCTGCCGTGGAGTCCTCGAGGGCGGCGCTCGCGTCGGCGACCCGGCGCTTGACGTCGCCGGAGCTGTCCGCGTGGGCGGGGGCGGTGACGAGCGCTGCCAGCGAGAGCAGGGCGGCACAGATCGCCGTACGGCGCAGGCGCACCGAGCCCCTCCTCATCCCAGACGTCACAAATCACCCCATGGGTACCACGGACGAGCGCCCTTGGCGGGGACTTCCGCCGATCAGACCCGCAGGTGTCGCCGCAACGTGAGGAACGACGAGATTCCTGTGAGCGCCACCCCGATGACGAACAGCCAGGGGACCACGGCAAGGACGTCCGACCACCCCACGAACCGGGTGAACTTCAGCATCGGTCTCAGCAGCCGGTCGACGAGGACGGCCTTCAGCACGGCCAGTCCGGCTGCCGCGAAGGCGGCCCCGACCAGCCCGACGAGGACGCCCTCGAGCAGGAAGGGCAGCTGGATGTAGAGGTTGCTGGCGCCGACGAGCCGCATGATCCCGGTCTCCCGCCGACGGCTGAACGCCGCGACCCGGATCGTGTTCCCGATCAGCAGCACCGCGGCCAGGATCTGGATCCCGGCGACCACCCAGGCCACCAGCTGCAACCGCTTGAGCACCCGGAAGAACGGGTCGAGCAGCGCCTTCTGGTCGGCGATCTCCTCCACGCCCGGCGAGTCGCGGAACGCACTCGCGAGGTCCTCGTACTTCGTCGGGTCCTTCAGCTTGACCCGCAGCGACTCGGGCAGGGCGTCGGGCGTGACGTTCTGCACGAGGTCCTTGGAGTCCTTGAACTGCTTCTTGAAGTTCTCGTACGCCTGCTGCTGGGACTCGTAGTAGACCTTCTGCACCAAGGGATTCGCGTTGACCTCCTGCAGGAGGGCGTTGCGCTGGTCGAGCGTCACCGCGCTGCCGTTGCAGTTGGTGCCCTTGCTCTGGTCGCCGCACAGGTAGATCGAGACCTCGACCTTGTCGTACCAGAAGTCCTTCATCGCGGTGACCTGGCGCTGCGCGAGCAGGCCGGCGCCGAAGATGGCCAGGCTGATGGCGACG
>JAVXVI010000068.1:0-22818 GCA_032230005.1 Actinomycetota bacterium
CAGGGATCCGGCGGATCCTGGCCCCGCCGTTCGCCTCGGTGTTCTCGGCCTGCGGTGCCGGCAACATGAAGCAGATGCACATCCACGAGCGTGGTGCGCACGTCGTGATGTACAACGCCACCACTCGTGGGCTCTACGACCGGTACGACGAGTTCAACACCATCGTGGAGGAGCTGGAGGCCCAGGGCCGTGAGGACCTGGTACGCCAGGGCTTCGACCCCGCAGACGTGCGGTACCGGCTCGAGATGGACATGCGCTACGGCAACCAGCTCGTCACCACTGCCGTCGTCTTCGAGGTCAACCGGATCCATGGGGTCGGGGACGTACTGCAGATGATCCGGACCTTCTCCGACATCTACGGCCAGCGCTATGGCGAGGGCTCTGAGGCGCCGGAAGCCGGCATCCGGGTCCAGACGATCCGCGTCGCGTCGTTCGTCGACGGCGACGTCGTGAAGTTCGAGTCCCTCGAGGACTCAGGAACACGCACCGTGCCGACCCCTACGAGCCACCGCAACGCGCACTTCGTCGGGTCCGACACCGAGCTCAGCACGCCGGTGTACGACGCCTCCGCTCTCACGCACGAGCACAGGATCCCGGGCCCGGCCATCGTGACGACCGAGAACACCACCTACCTCGTCGAACCCGGCTGGCGCCTGGAGCCCACGACCCAGGGCGCCGTCTGGTTCCTGCGCGACTAGCCGCACCACTTCCTAGGAGACAACGATGACCACAGTTCACGAGCCCCCGAGCACGGACCTCACTTCTCAGGAGCAGGAGTGGGTCGACCAGTTCATGGACGAGACGACGCTGTTCCTCGGCCCCGACCGGGAGATCATGCGCTCTCACCAGATCGCGCCCCGCTCGGAGCGGGAGGCGGAGTGCATCGCCAAGGGCGTCGACCCGCTGCAGGTCGACCGCATCCGCAAGCGCCTCGCCGGTGCCCTCGACGAGGGCTACGAGATGTGCGAGGCGATGGGAGCGGCCCCCGGTGCCAAGTGGGGGGACCTCACCACCGCCATCTACACGAGCGCCGGTGACGTCACCTACCTGTCCTGCCACGGGGTCATCGCCTTCTCGGCGATCTTGCACCACCCGATCCGCTACATCATGAAGTACTGGAAGGACGAACCGACGGTCGGGATCCACCCGGGCGACGGCTTCATCCACAACGACGCCCGCTACGGGAACGTGCACAACACCGACCAGTCGATGATCATGCCGATCATCCGCGACGACGAGGTCATCGCGTGGGTGGCTGCGACGATCCACGAGGGTGAGAACGGCGCCTGCGAGCCCGGGGGCATGCCGTCGGGCTCCGAGACCCCGTTCGACGACGGGCTCCGCATGAGCCCCTTCAAGATCGTCGAACGCGGCGAGCTGCGACGAGACCTGCTCACGTTCCTGCAGCACTCGGTGCGCGACCCCAAGCTGCAGCTGGCCGACCTGAAGGTCAAGATCGGGGCCGTTCAACGCATCATGGACCGCGTCAACGCGCTGATCGACGAGGTCGGGGTCGAGACGTTCGTGGCCGCACTGCGGGTGACGGTCGAGGACGTCGAGGAGGAGGTGCGCCGCCGGATCAAGGAGCTCCCCGACGGAACCGTCCACTTCAACCAGTTCATGGACTCCACCCTGAAGGAGAACATCCTCATCAAGTTCTCCTGCAAGGTCACGGTCAAGGGCAACAAGATGACCGTCGACCTGCGAGGCACCGGACCGGAGATCCTCAACCGCGCCATCAACTCTCCCCTGTGCTCGGTCAAGTCGATGTTCATGCAGGCGATCCTCGCCTTCTGGTGGCCGGACCTCCCGCGGTGCACGTCTGCCATGAGCCCCATCGAGATCATCTCCGACGAGCACACCTGGGCGGACGCGGGCTACGACGCCCCGATGGGTCAGTCGCTGCAAGCATCGTTCCGCGGCTTCTCGGCGCTGCAGTCCTCGTGGGCCAAGCTGCAGTTCGCCAACCCGGAGAAGTTCTCCAACGTCATCGCCCCCTGGTTCAACCAGATCAACACGTACCTGTGGGGCGGTGTGACCCAGCACGGCGACCAGGTCGGCAACCTGTGCGCAGACCTCAACGGGATGCCCGGCGGTGCGAAGCCGTTCGTGGACGGCGAGGACGCCGTGTCACCGCTGTTCTGCGCCATGGCTGACACCGCGGAGCAGGAGGTCATGGAGGAGGAGGTCCCCTTCATGCAGCTGGTCTCGAAGCGGCTGGTCCGCGACAACATGGGCTTCGGCAAGCAGTGCGGCGGCATGGGCTACGAGATGATCGTGGCCAGCGAGGGCACGCCGCTGTGGGGCTTCATGACCGTCACCTCCGGAGCCAAGTTCTCCTCCGTCTACGGCATGTTCGGCGGCTACGGCTGCGGGACGTACCCGTTGGCCAGGGTCAAGGGCATCAACGTGTACGACGTGCTCCGCAAGGACCCCAGCCGCTTCGACCTGTCGATCGAGAAGGTCATGAACGAGCAGCCGTTCGAGGGCGGTCAGTACATGACCAGCCACATGGGCCTGCAGTTCGACATCGCCAAGGACGGCGAGCTCTACATGATGAGCCAGGGCGCCGGCGGTGGCTACGGAGACCCGCTCGAGCGCGCCCCGCTGGCCGTGGTCAAGGACGTCGAGCTCAACCGGATCACCAACAAGGTGGCGCGCGAGATCTTCGCGGTCGCCGTGGACCCCGTGACGTTCATCCTGGATGTCGACGCCACGGACGCGCTGCGTGCGGAGGCAAGGGCGGCCCGCCTCGAGCGGGGCAAGCCCTACGCGGAGTTCGTCGAGGGGTTCGTGACTCCGGAGCCGCCGAAGGACCTCCTCTACTACGGGGCCTGGGGCGACCAGACCGACGGGCTCACCGCCACGGTGTTCGGGATCGACGGCCCCGTGCGGGTCACCGCGCCGATCTCCGAGCTGCCGATCATCATGCTCCCGGACCGCCGGGACCTGAAGGTCGCCGAGCTCGAGACGCGCGTGCGTGAGCTCGAGGAGAAGCACGGCGAGATCGTCCGCCGCAAGTCCTGACCCAGTCCCACGCGACCCCAGCACCGTCAACCTCCAGGAGCCAGCATGTCCACGGACGTCGGCACCCTCGTCTCCGCACCCATCTCCGGCCGGGCCAGGCCGGTGCACCTCGACCACCTCCGCTATGCGCGGGCGGTCATCCTCCAGGGTCAGCCCATCCCGTGGGACCAGCCCGTGGCCTTCTCCCAGCTGATGGGGCAGGCGCAGGGGCTGCTCCGTCCCGACTCCACGCTGCTGGACCTCGGCGCCTTCTACGAGCACGCCCTCGGACGCAGCGCCTCGCTGGTCGCGGCGCTGTCGGCTCGGTCCCGAACCGGCTTCGCCCTCAAGACCCTGCTGGCCGACGAGAGCACGGCACGCGAAGCACTCGAGCTCGCCGTCGTCGTCTCGCATACGTCGAGGGCTCCCCTGATGCTGCAGGTCCCGTCACCTCTGTGGTGGTTGGCCCGGATGCACGAGCTCAGTGGCGCGGGCACGGCCGCCGAGCTCGACGCCGGCCACGCCGAGAACGCCGCCATGTACGTCGCGGACTGGCTACGCCGGTTCGCGGACCTTCCTGTGCACACGCTCCTGCTGGACGAGAGGTGGGCCGGCCAGGGCGAGCTGCCGACCCTTGACCCTGGGGCGTACACGCCAGTCACCAACCTCGCCGACCACTACAGGTGGACGGTGGCACGCCGCGGCGTGGAGAGCCTCGACGTGCTCGGGTCGACGATCAGCGGCACCGTCGTACCGGCGGAGTTCTGGTGCTCTGAGGACGACCTGGCGGTCGGCGGCGACTTCCTTCTCGCCGACATCCCTGCCGACGCGCTGCCCGAACGTGTGCTGTCGCAGCTTGCGAAGCTCACGTGAGCACGGTCCCGCCCTTCCGGTGCCCCGCGTCTGCCGTCAGGCAGGCTGCGGCACGGCGCGCAGGGGCGAAAGCGCCTGACTCCAGGCGACAACCTCGCCGAGCAGTGTCGTGAGCGCCTGCGCCTGGTGCTCCCCCGGCGCAAGCTCGGAGAAGTTGACGAAGTCGGTGAACATCGAGAGCGCGACGTTGGTGCGTACGTCGGCCATCTTCAGCTCCCCGGCGATGAGCCGCAGGTGCTCCGCGGCACGGGCGCCACCGACGGCGCCGTACGACACGATTCCGACAGCCTTGTTGTTCCACTCGGCGTAGAGGTAGTCGATGGCGTTCTTGAGAACACCTGACGTGGAGTGGTTGTACTCCGGCGTCACGAAGATGAACCCGTCGTACTGCCCGATCGTGGCGGCCCAGTCGAGAGTGTGCTGGTTCTTGTACTGCCCCATCGAGGGCGGCATCGGCTCGTCGAGGTGCGGCAGGGGGTAGTCCGCCAGGTCGATCAGCTCGAACTCCGCATCCTCACGCTGCAGCGCGCTGTCCATGACCCACCGGGCAACCTGCTCGCCTCGTCGACCCGGGCGGGTGCTGCCGAGGATGACTCCGATCCTGCTCATGTTCTGCTCCTTCTCAGGGAGTGACTTGAATGTTCAACCGTCAAGCTACAACGATTACTTGAACAGTCAAGTCACCCGCTAGGATCCGCACTATGCCGCGCGCCACTGCCCAGCGAACGCCCAAGGCCCCGACCCGGGCCGTCCCTTGGCTCAGCAGTGAGGAGGAGGCTGCCTGGCGAACCATCGTGCAGGCGATGGTCAGGCTGCCCTGGGCCATCGAGTGCCAGCTGCAGCGCGATGCCGGCCTGAGCTTCATCGAGTACCACGCGCTGGCAAGGCTGTCGGAGGACCCCGATCACACCTTGCGGATGAGCGAGCTGGCGATGCTCACCAATGCATCGCTGTCCCGTCTGTCGCACCTGATCAAGCGGCTCGAGGCGCGGGGCCTGGTGCGTCGCGAACCCGATGTGGAGGACGGCCGCTATACCAACGCGATCATGACCGCCGCCGGCTACGAGCTGCTGGTAGCGAGTGCGCCCGGACACGTCGCGCGGGTGCGCTCACTGGTGATCGACGCGCTGAGCCCGACCGAGCTGCGGCAGTTCAGTCGCGCGTCACAGCGGCTGCTGGAAGCCCTCGAGGCCCCGACTGACAGCTAGCGACTGCGCACGCGATGCCCGCGGGAGTCCACCCGCAGCTGGTGCGCCAGCCTTCTGGCAACCCCAACCGCCATGCCGAGCAGGACCAGGTCCCGAGCCGTCAGAGCCAGCAGGCCAAGCCAACCCGTCTGCAGGACGTCGCCGTAGAACCACGGGAACGCCACAGCGCTCAGCCCGCAGGCGAGCACGGTCCACGGCACGTACGGCCCCCAGGTCTCGGCATCCAGGACGCACGCCACCGCCAAGATGGCGAGCAGCCACAGCAGGTACTGCGGGCTGAGGACCTTGTCGGTGCACAGGGTGAGCAGCACCAGCGCCACAGCCGACAGGGCGACCTGCTCCGGTCCGACGTCACGACGCAGGCAGCGCCAGTGGATGACGGCCAGGGCGATCAGACCGAGGGCGTAGACGCCCGTCGTGGCCGCGCAGATCAGCGCGATGTGCGGCCCGACGACCTCCCAGGCACCGAACCGCAGCTGCATGCGATAGCCCGTGCCAGCGAGGTGCCGGATCCACAGGAAGGGAAGCGCGGCCAGGGACTCGCACTGCAGTCCGCGCCGGGACTGGTAGGAGAGCACCTGCCCGTAGCCGGTCGATCCGGTCAGAGCCAGGGTCAGCGCCGCCGTCCCGCCTACGACAGCTGCCATCCGGGCGACCGCCTTGAGGGCAGCGGAGCGGCTGCGCTGCACCGGTGCCAGCAGCGCCGGCCAGAGCTTCAGTGCGGCGCCCACTCCACCCCAGGTCCCCGCGCGACGGTAGGTGCCGGTGGCCGCGGCGAGCATCGCAACGGATGCGGCCGCTGCGGGCAGCAGGTCGAAACGGGCCCACGTCAGTGCCCCCAGCAGCGGGAGACCCCACAACCAAAGCCGGGTCGCCGGATGTCCGGCCTCTGCATGCGTCAACCTCAGCAGCCAGCGCATCACTAAGCCGTCGACGGCCAGCATCAACAGGACCCACAGCGCGCCGTACAGGAGGACGTAGACGGAGCCGCGGCCGTCGTGCAGCAACGGGGCGAAGATCCCTGGGACCAGCATCGCCGGCAGCACTCCTGGCGGGTACTCCCAGGCGAAGTCGCGGTACGGGACCCGGGCCCCAGTCAGCGTGCCGTGCGCCCAATGCGCGTAGTAGGCCGTGTCGTAGAACACGTTGCCCCGGACCAGCGCGATGGCCAGCCCACCGAGCGCGATCGCGGTCACGCGGGAAAGGAACCAGGCCGACCAACGACGGTCCACGGCACGCCAAGCACCACTGGTGCTGAGCGGGTCAGCGGCTCGATACACGCTCAGGGAGATGCTCCACTCCGTCCGGTTATCCGACAGACGCCTGACGAGCACCGAGGCTCCCCATCCACAGGATCCATTCAGCCGTCGTACAGGAACCGACCTGACAGACCTAGGCTCTCGACACGAAGCCGACTACGACGACGAGCAGGACCACACCACCGAGAGCTCGTCGAAACGGGCTGTCACCGCGCGCGATCTCCCACAGCGCCCACCCCACCAGGCTCACGCTCCCGACGACGGAGAGCGCTGTCCCGACTGACCCGTGCGGTCTGAGCACCAGCCGTATCGCGGTGGCAACGAGGAAGACCCACAGCGGGATGTTCGGCGCCTGCACGACCACGACCTCGCCAGTCGTGGAACTCCGAAAGAACCGGCCGATAGCAGAGCTACGCCGGTCTGTGGCTGAAGGCATGGTGGATGAGTACCCGCCATACCTGAGCGCACGCTTTCGCTGGGAGGAACCTCCGAGCAAGAGTCCAGGGCGTTCACATCTTGGGTGCGCACGATCGATGCATGCGCAGGACAGCGACCGAGCCGACGAGGACACCGCACGTGGTGGAGCCGACCTGGGGCGCGGTCTCGCGGTTCACCCACACGATGAACGTCGGTCTTGTCGTGGCACTGATCCTGGTCGTCGCCGCCCACGGCGCGGACCTGCCCGGCGGCAATGCCGCCGAGCTGGGATTGGTGCTGCTGACCCTGTTGGCGGCATGGCTGGTGTCCTGGGCCAGTGGCGGACCCCACAGCCAGTTCTCAGGCGGAGTCCACCAAAGGCACAGGGAAGTCGCCCACTCTGGCGTCAATCGGGGCGGAGCTCGCCCCTCTGAAGACGGGGTGCTTCGTTGATCGCGGTCCTGAGGAACAAACGGCGGCTCAGCATCGCGGCGGTCGCCGTGGCCGTTGCCGCGGCCGTGAGCATGTGGGTGGTGATGCGCTCTCCGGCGAGTGCCGCGACGACCAACCTGGTGGCCGCGACGACCAGCGACCTGTCCCAGACGGTCGCCACCACCGGCACGATCCAGCCCAAGCAGCGCTCTGACCTGAGCTTCACCGTGAGCGGGAAGGTCACCAGCGTCGCGGCCACCGTCGGGGAGAAGGTGAGCAAGGGCGCTGTCCTCGCGACCGTGGACACGACGACCCTCACCTCGGCCGTCAACACCGCCGCCGCAGCGGTGACCGCTGCGCAGCAGCAGCTCACAAGCGTCGCGGGTGGAACAGCGACGCAGGTCGCCTCCGCCAACGCGCAGCTCGCGCAGGCGCAGTCGCAGCTGGCGACTGCTCAGGACAACCTGTCGGCGGCGTCGCTGACGGCGCCGTTCTCCGGCGTGGTCGCCAGTGTCGGGATCAGCGTCGGCGACACGGTCGGCTCGGGTGGCGGCAGCACCGGATCGACGAGCGGCGGAGCCGGCGGGGGCGGGGGTACGACGGGGAGCAACGCGGCAGCGACGACATCCAGCAGCAGCACCATCACCGTCATCAGCACCAGCGCCTGGGTCGTGAACGCGAGCGTCGGAAGCGCCGACCTCGCCGAGCTCAAGAAGGGGCTGCAGGTGCAGATCACCCCGACCGGCTCACGCACGCGGGTGTTCGGCACCGTGACGTCCTTGGGCATCGTCGCCAGCTCGTCGACGTCGGGAAGCGCGACCTTCCCCGTGGTCATCGACGTCACCGGCAACCCGACCGGGCTCTACGCCGGCGGCAGCGCCAGCGTGACCATCATCGTCAAGACGGTCACCGGCGTCCTCACCGTTCCCACCCCGGCCGTCGTCACCGAGAACGGCAAGACGGTCGTGCACCAGATCGTCGGCGGCAAGCAGGTCAGCACCCCCGTCACGATCGGCACGGTCTACGGCGCACTGACCGAGATCAAGACCGGGATCAAGACTGGTGACAAGGTCGTGCTCCCCCTCACCCGCTTCGGCGGCGGTGGTGCCGGTGGAGCCGGGCGCACCGGAGGTGGCGCCGGGACCGGCGGCCAGACCGGCGGCGGCTTCGGTGGCGGTGGTGGCGGCTTCGGTGGCGGCGGTGGCGGCGGCGGCGGCGGCTTCGGCGGCGGCGCACCGGCAGGTACCGGATGACCGGGCCGGTCCTCAGTCTTCGCGACGTGCGCAAGACCTACGTGATGGGTGAGCTGCACGTCGACGCCCTCGCCGGCGTGAGCATGGACGTGTACGACGGCGAGTACGTCGCCGTGATGGGACCGTCCGGCTCGGGCAAGTCGACGCTGATGCACATCCTCGGCTGCCTCGACGTGCCCACGTCAGGGACCTACGAGCTGGCGGGAACCGATGTCAGCCGGATGACCGAGACCGAGCTCGCAGAGGTCCGCAACCGCCGGATCGGCTTCGTCTTCCAGGGCTTCAACCTGCTTCCGACGCTCAACGCGTGGCGCAACGTCGAGCTGCCGCTGCTCTACGCCGGAGTCTCGCGTGAGGCTCGCCGCGAGCGGGCGGCAGATGCCCTCGCGAGGGTGGGCCTCGCCGATCGCATGGAGCACCGGCCTGGTGAGCTGTCGGGCGGGCAGCAGCAGCGGGTCGCGGTGGCGCGCGCGCTGGTGACGGACCCGAGTCTCATCCTCGCCGACGAGCCCACCGGCAACCTCGACTCCCGTGCGACGGCCGACGTCCTTGGGCTGCTGGCGGAGCTGAGTGCCGCCGGCCGCACCATCATGCTGATCACGCACGAGCCCGACGTCGCTGCTGCCGCGCAGCGAACGGTGCGGATCCGCGACGGCCTCGTCGAGATCGCGACGGCGGGTGCCGCGTGAGCACCCTCGAGACCTTCCGCAGTGCGCTGGAAGCCCTGCGCTCCCACCGCCTGCGCTCTGCCCTCACCATGCTGGGCATCCTGATCGGCATCGCGGCCGTCATCCTCACCGTCGGCCTCGGCCAGGGTGCGCAGTCGCAGGTCCAGGCTCAGATCAGCAAGCTCGGCAGCAACCTGCTGGTCGTCACACCGGGCAGCACGACGAGCAGCACCGGTGTCCGTGGCGGGCGCGGCACCTCGTCGACGTTGACCAACGCTGACGCGCAGGCACTGGCGACGACGTCGGTGGCGCCCGACATCCGCGCGGTCGCCGCCACTGCGACAAGCAACCAGTCCGTCACCGCCGGAGCGACCAACTGGACGACATCGGTTGTCGGCACGACCCCCACCTGGGCGCAGGTGCGGTCGCGCGACCTGTCCTCAGGGCGCTTCCTGACGCAGGACGACGTCACACAGGCACAGCCCGTCGCAGTCCTCGGCTCCGAGACGGTGACCCAGCTGTTCAACGGGCGCAACCCGGTGGGGCAGAGCGTCAGCATCAACGGCAGCACGTTCACCGTCGTCGGTGTCCTGACCGCGATCGGGAGCACCTCGACGACCGCCAACGAGGATGACCAGGTCATCGTGCCGCAGACCACCTTCGCGACGCGGGTCGCAGTCAGCTCGGCGCGCGCCGCAGTCTCCACGATCTACATCGAAGCGACCGCGCAGGACACGTTGACCGCGGCCTACCAGGAGGCCAAGTCGCTGCTGCTGACCCGGCACGGCGTCACCACCAACGCGGCCGACTTCACGATCTCGAGCCAGCAGTCGCTGCTGCAGACCGCGACGGCGACTGACCGCACCCTGACGATCCTGCTCGGCGGCGTCGCAGCCATCAGCCTGCTCGTGGGGGCTCTCGGTATCGCCAACATGATGCTCGTCTCGGTCGCCGAGCGGGTCCGCGAGATCGGACTGCGCAAGGCGCTCGGCGCGACCCCTGCTGCGGTCCGACGCCAGTTCCTGGTGGAGGCGAGCAGCCTCGGCGTCAGCGGTGGCATCTGCGGGCTCGCGCTCGCCGGAGTCGGCGCCGTCGTACTCCCGCACTTCCTCGCCCAGCCCGTCACGATCTCGACCAGCGCCGCCGCAGCAGCCGTCGGCGTCTCCCTCCTCATCGGCGTCGTGGCCGGGGTCTACCCGGCCAGCCGTGCCGCGCGCCTCGCCCCGATCGACGCCCTCCGCAATGACTAGGAGCATCACCGTGAAGTCCGCCCCCCTCTCCCTTGCCCTCCTCGGGCTGCTCGGCGTCGCTGCCTGCGGTGGTGGCGGCGCGACTGCGGCAGCTGCGCCCGCCGGCACCACGGCGTCGGCCTCCCCCGGTCAGGCCGGCCAGCGGATGCCGGGAGTCTCGGGGCTGCTGGCCGCCATCCAAGGCACCACGTTGCAGGTGCAGGGCACGTCCAGCCAGACAGCGGTGGTCTACACCTCGGCCACGACGCTGACGGCCACCGTCCCGGCCAAGAGCACTGATGTCGCCGTGGGCGACTGCGTCGCCGTTCGCAGCGCAGCAACCAACGGCGGGTCACCGGCGACGGCCGTCACGGCCACGAGCGTCACCCTCAGCGCACCCGTGGCCGGCAGCTGCGCACCCGGTGGTGGCGCAGGCGGCCAGGGTGGCCGGCCGAACTTCGCCCGGCCCTCCGGAGCGCCGGCAGGAGTGCGGCCATCGGGGGCGCCCGGCGCTGGTCGCGGCTTCGGTGGCGGCGCGTTCGGCAAGGTGACGGCGCTGAGCGGTACCGGATTCACCGTGGCGAGCAGCGGTGGGCAGCAGCCCGGAGCATCGCCGAACGCGAGCACGTCGCCGATCGTCGTGACAACCACGAGTACGACGGCGTTCACCAAGCAGCAGGCCGCGACAGCCGCGGCGCTCAAGGTCGGCGTCTGCGTCACCGCGCGCGGGGCCCAGGACGCCTCGGGCACCGTGACAGCAACCAACATCGCTGTGCGCCCGGCGGTCAACGGCACCTGCAGCAACGGCTTCGGCGGACCCAATGGCTAGCCGGCGCCTCGTGCGCCGATCCACCGTCCTGCCGGCCGCCCTTGTGCTGCTCGCGGCGGGCGGCGGGCTCGCATGGGCCAACACTGGACCCACCGCCTCCCGCTACCGCACTGCCATCGTCGCGACCGGCGACGTCGAACAGCTGCTGACCGTGACGGGAACCGTGCAGAACGTCGACCAGACGAAGGTCTCGTTCCCGGTGACCGGCGTCGTCACCACGGTCGCGACGCAGGTCGGTGCGACCGTCAGCAAGGGCCAGAAGCTGGCGACCATCGACACCGCTCCGCTGCAGAACGCCGTCGTGGCTGCGACCGCGTCACTGGACAAGGCGAAGGCGACGCTGGAGACGGACAGCGCTCCGACGTCGACCACGTCCACCAGCGCGGGCGCGAGCACGAGCACGAGCAGCGCGCCCGCCAACAGCTCAGGGGCGCGTACGACGGCGGCCGCCCCGGCCAAGGCAGGCCCCACGACCTCCGGCAGCAGCTCACTGCTCGCAGTCGCGCAGAAGGCACTGGACGCAGCCACGAGGGCATGCGGATCGAGCCCGTCCGGAGCACCAGGCAGAAGCTCGTCGCCGCCCTCACCCACGGCGTCGCCGAGCGGTGACGGCACCACAGCATCGCCTTCACCCTCACCGTCGCCGTCGCCGTCGCCCTCACCGAGCAGCCCCGCCAGTGCGGCCGGGGCCGCAATCGGCAGCGACTGCACGGCTGCGCTCACCGCAGCACTCGCGGCGCAGCAGAAGGTCGGCGCAGCACAGGCAGCGCTCCAGCGCACGCTGCAGACCAGCTCCACGGGAACCTCGACAGGCAGCCAGGCGACCAGCCAAGCGACCACGCCGACGAGCCCCACGAGCGCCACGAGCGCCAGCGCGACCCGCAGCGGCACCGGAACGGGCAGCGGCGCCTCGACGACCGCGACGGGCGGGCAGTCGCAGGCGTCCCGGATGACCGTCGACCAGGCGGCGGTCGACGCGGCAGCGGTGGCACTCGCCGTGGCCAACAGCAACCTCGCCGGCGCGACGCTCACCAGCCCCGTTGCCGGGAAGGTCGCGAGCCAGCCCTTCGTCGTCGGAGCGAGCTCCGGTACGTCGTCCATCGTGATCGTCGTGCCCGGCGCCGTACAGGTCACGGGCAGCGTTCCTGCTGCCTCGGTCCCGATCGTGAAGGTCGGGCAACCCGCGACCATCACACCGGATGGGTCGACCACCGCGCTCGCCGGCCGGGTGGCAGCGATCGGCTTGCTGCCCACGACGTCGACGAGCGGCAGCACCACGACGTACCCGGTTCAGGTCCTGGTGACCCAGCCCGCCTCTCTCGCCGAGGGCGCTGCAGCGTCGGTGTCGATCACGGTGAAGACCGTCCACGCCGTACTGACCGTGCCCAACTCCGCTCTCAGCGACGGCACAGTCACCCTGCTGTCACAGGGCAAGACCTCCACGACGAAGGTGCAGACGGGGGCAGTCGGCGCTCTGACGACCGAGATCACCTCCGGGCTGACAGCGGGCCAGCAGGTCGTGCTTGCTGATCTGACTGCGACTCTGCCGGCCAACTCCACCACCACGCGGGGCTTCGGTGGCGCCGGTGGGCCGCCGGGCGGGTTCACCGGTGGTGGAGCCGGTGGTGGAGCCGGCGGTGGCCAGGGCGTGCGTCCGGGCGGCTGACCGAGTTGTCACTGCGGCAGTCGCGGACGGCTCCGCAGTGGTAGAAGTCGCCCATGGAGATCTCGACGGACACGCTGCAGAAGGCGTTGCGCACGAATCTCGATCCGCGTTGGTACGGCACGATCGCCGAGATCGGCGCCGGGCAGGAGGTCGCCCGCTGGTTCTTCCGAGCCGGTGCGGCGGCAGGGACGATCGCCAAGTCGATGTCGGCGTACGACATGGAGGTCAGTGACGCCGTCTACGGCAAGGCCGACCGCTACGTCTCACTCGGCCGGCTGCAGGCCATGCTCGAGCGGGAGCTCGACCTGAACGTGGAGCGCCTCGGCGCCAGCCGCGGTGACGACACCTGCTTCTTCGCCTTCGCCGACACGGTCGTGGCCCGCAGCTACGCCGGCGGCAACGAGTGCCATGGCTGGATGGGGGTCCGCTTCCAGGCCCAGCCCCACGACGAGCCGAACCAGATCGTCCTGCATGTGCGGATGCTGGACGCGGAAGCCGACCTCCAGCAGGAGGCCCTCGGCATCGTCGGCGTGAACCTCCTCCATGCCGCCTTCTTCCAGCGGCACGAACCCAATCAGGCCGTCGCCAGCCTGCTCGACCGGCTGTCCACCGGCCGCATCGAGATCGACATGATCCAGTTCCGCGGCATCGAGTTCCGCGGCGTCGACAACCGCCTCATCGCACTGGAGCTGGTTCATCTCGGGCTGAGCGGAGTGGCGATGTTCGGCCCCGACGGCGAGGTGCTGCAGCCGAGCGAGACGCTGCGCAAGCACGCCGTCCTGGTCGAGCGCGGCAGCTTCCGCCCGCCGACGCTCGTCAACATCGACATGCTCGAGTGCGCGCTCGACGCGTTCCGCAAGGACCTCGCCGTCGGGGACACCCCCGTGCTCGCCCTGACCGAGCTGACGATGAACAACCTGCTCGCCGGCGGCAAGGACGTCGACAAGCGGGACTTCCTCGCCCGCGCCGATCTGCTGGCCGCGTGCGGCATGACGGTGCTGATCTCGGACTACCTCGAGTACAACCGGCTCGCGGCGTACCTGGGTGAACGCACCTCGGAGCGGATCGGGATCGTGATGGGAGTCCCCAGCCTCATCGACCTGTTCGACGAGCGGAACCACACGCATCTGCCTGGCGGGATCCTGGAGAGCTTCGGACGCCTGTTCAAGAACGACCTGAAGCTGTTCGTGTACCCGATGCTTGCCGACGGCGGTCAGGGCCAGCTGGTGACGGTCGAGGACCTGGAGGTCGCACCCGAGCTGCAACCCCTGTTCGACTACCTCGCGCGTCGGGGCAGCTTCGTGCACCTGGAGGCGTTCCGGCGCGACTACCTGGCGATCCTGAGCCGGGACGTCCTACGCCGCATCGCTGCCGGTGACTCCAGCTGGCAGGAGATGGTCCCCCGCGCTGTCGCCGATCTGATCGTCGCCAGGTCCTTCTTCGGCCACCACCGCGAGGCCTCCTGACTCAGGAGGCGTTGGCGATCGGCACGTAGGAGCGGCAGGGCTCGTTACGCAGGCTCGGGCAGGCCGGCTGGGCCGTCGGCACCGCCACGCCGGCCACCACAGGCAGGACCAGGCTTGACGGCATCTTGGGCGAGAAGGCGATCGAGACCTTGCCGGTGCCCGCCGGCTGGGTGCCGTTGAACGACCAGATCGGCTGCGTGCCGTTCGGGGCCGCGATCGTCACCCGGATCCGGGTGCCGGCCCGGTAGGCGTGTCCCTCGTAGTAGAGCGGGATGACCACCGGCACGAAGCTGTCCGTCGGCATGGGCCGGACATCGGCGGCCAGCATGCTCGGGATCGGCTCGAGCAGCGAGCTGGGCTGCTTGAAGAGCGTGTCGGAGCCGCTCGCCAGCTTGCGCTCGCTGGCGCGCAGCCAGCCGTTCTGGACGAACGTCTCGTGACCATCGGCCGAGATCTCGCTGACGGTCGCCTGCAGGTCGACGTCCGGGGTGGACGAGCGGACCCAGAGGTGGACCGCCCCGGAGCCGAACACGGTCGTGTTGTCCTTCAGCGGTGCGGTGACGTACGAGACAGCGGTACCGGCCGGGTTCTGCTTCCACTTCCAGTCCCACTGGGAGGCATTGCCCCAGAGCCCGCCACCGCCCGTGTTGCTGCCGAAGTCGTTGGCCGGCAAGGCCTTCGCGTCGGTCGTGTAGCGGTCGACCCCGCTCCCGCCCGGCTGGTCCGTCAGCGTCCCCTTCGGCCCGAGGTACCACTGACGCGCGGTCGTGCCAGGGGCCGGGAACTGCGCGAACGACTGCTCGAAGCCGGGATACGGGTTGCCGGGCGTCGAGTCACCGGTCGGAGAGGAACCCGCGCCGTTGTCGAACAGCACCCGCACGGAGGGCAGCTGCTCGAAGGCGGCCAGGGCACTGTCGTACGTCGGCATCGCCTGAATGGGGTCGACCGGCATGGTCACCATGTCGTCCTGCGGCAGGCCCATGGCGCCCTGGTAGATGACCGGCGCTGCGGCCTGCGTCACCGCGGCGTTCTCGGCCGGTGCCTGGTGGGCGACGTACAGCTGCAGGAAGTCGTACCAGCGGTTGTACGTCTCCGGATCGAGCGAGTCGATGTGCGCACCGTTGGTGAAGGTGAACCACTTCTTCTTCGTGCCCGTCATGTGCTCGGCAAGGGTCGGGCAGTGGCCACCGGTCTGCTCGTCCTCGAACTGACAGGCCATGAACACCGGCACGTTGATCTTGTGGACGAACGTGACGGGGTCCAGCGGGTCGGCGACCTTCGGCACGTAGTGCGCGTTGTCCCGGATCTTCGTCATGAGGTCAGCTGCCTCGGGGTGCAGGACCTGGTTGTCCTTGCAGACCGTGTCGCCGTTCTTGATCCGGTCCTCGGCGTAGGCGTGCGTGCCCTTCTTGCCCTGGCCGGCGGGCTGCGCCGTCGCCTGGCGCTCGGCGGCCCAGGCGACGGCGAACCCGTCGTTGCGGATCCCACCGGGGTAGAGCGTCGTCGCGGTTGCGTCGATGACCGACAGCGGCGAGATCGCCTCGAGGGACGGCGGGTGCGTGGCAGCGGTGAACAGCTGGCTGATCCCGCCGTACGAGATCCCCATCATCCCGACCTTGTGATCCCGCACCCAGGGCTGGCGGGCGACCGTCTCGACGACGTCGTAGCCGTCGATGCTCTGCAGCGGCTCGAAGAAGTCGAAGGCGCCACTCGAGCAACCGGTCCCGCGCATGCTGACGTCGACGACCGCGAAGCCCATGAGGTTGGCCAGCACGGCGATGCCGCTCTCCGGGCCGTCAGGGTTGGCGTAGGCGTAGCCGGAGTACTCGATGAGAGTCGGGTACGGCGGGGCGTAGTCGGGCAGGCCGCTCGGCAGCGTGAAGGCGGGAGTCCCCTGACCGGCCGGCATCGTGGGCGGCCAGACGTTGTACGCGAGCTTCGTGCCGTCGCGGGTGGTGAGGTAGCCGTAGCCCTGGTCGGGGATCGACTGCTTGTAGATGCCCGGGTTCCACTGGGCCGGGTCCTCGGAGTGCACGGTGACGGGTCCTGACACAGGTCCGCGTGGCAGCGTGCGCACGCGGTAGCCCGCCCCGGGGGTGACGTCGCGGAACAGCACGCCGCCGAGGGCGCTCACGGTCCGGCTGGCCACCTGGCGGCCCGATCGGTCGACCAGCGCGACGTGCGCCCCGGCCGGGAGCCCGGTCGCGTAGACCTGGCGTGCGCTGCCCTGGGCGGTGAACGAGCTGGCCGGCGGACTCGACGCGGCAGCCCCGCCGGCCACCAGAAGGCCCGCTACCAGCGCTCCGGCGAGCGCGAACCTGAGCGATGCGACGTTGCTCCGCACGATGAGGGTCTCCTCCTGGCCAGGCTTCAGGTGCCGGCCGCCGCGTGATCATTTCGACGCGGGAGGTGCGGATTCCTTCACCCGCCCCGGGTGACGGGGACAGTCAGGCGTCGCCCGACGTCCGGTGCCCCGACCCGCGGACCTCGGTCGCGAGGACGGCCGCCTGCGTGCGGCGCTGCAGGCCGAGCTTGGCCAGCAGGTTGCTGACGTAGTTCTTGACGGTCTTCTCGGCGAGGAACATCCGCTCGGCGATCTGTCGGTTGGTGAGCCCCTCTCCGATGAGGTCGAGGATCCGGCGCTCCTGCTCCGTCAGGGCAGCCAAGGGGTCGGCTGCCCGCGGCGTACGCATGCGTTCCATGACCGCCGCCGCCGCACGCGGGTCGAGCAGCGATCCGCCGGCCGCCACCGTTCTGACAGCGCCGACCAGGTCCGTCCCTCTGATCTGCTTGAGCACGTAGCCGGCCGCTCCGGCCATGATCGCGTCGAACAGCGCTTCGTCATCGGCGAACGACGTCAGCATCAGGCACTGGAGGTCCGGCCGATCCGAGCGCAGCTCGCGGCAGACGGAGACTCCGTCACCGTCCGGGAGCCGTACGTCGAGAACGGCGACGTCCGGGTGCAGCGCAGGCACCCTGGCCAGCGCCTCCGCGGCCGTGGCGGCCTCGCCAACGACCTCGATATCGGACTCGGCTTCGAGCAGCTCCCGAACGCCGCGCCGGACGATCTCGTGGTCGTCGAGGAGGAAGACGCGGATGGTCGGGGCGGTCACACGCATCAATCTGCCACGTGAGACAGCACGTCCTCCACCGGCCGCCGCGGGGTCACTGCGGCGCGTGACGCGTAGCCCATGCGCAGGACCAGCTGCGGTACCCCGACGATGCCGAGCGCGCTGCGCAGGCCGAGCCGGTACGCCAGGATGTCCGTGACCTGCCCGAGCGGCTGGGCCTGGATGCCGTGGTCGGCCGCATGGAGCAGGACCGAAGCCAGCGCCTGGCCGCCGCGCAGCCAGGACTCCGTATCGTCGCTGTCGGTCGCGAGCACGGCGACCTGCGGACGGTCGGCGGCCGGGGCATCTGCACCCGACACAGCCGGCTGGGTCGAGCCGAAGCTGCGCTGGCGCAACGATGACCCTGGCGCGGAGTCGAGCCCCGCGACCGGGATGCCATCGGGTCGTATGTCGCCGTCGTACACCCAGCGGCGCAGCTCCCCGCGGTAGTTGTCATCGTGCTCCTCCAGCGCATCCGCCCTGGCGAGCAGCACTTCAAGCTCGATCAGCTCGGCCTCGTCGGTGACCCGGCGAAGCCGCGCCCCCTCGGTCTCGGCGACGATCCGCAGCAGGTCCATGAACGACTCGGGCACTGCTCGGTCCTCGAACGGGCCGCGGTGCGTGTGGCGGTGCAGGATCGCCGTGGCGAGGCGGACCTCAGCCTCTGTCGGCGGCTCGCCTGGCATGAGGGAGACGTCTGCGAGGTGCAGAGGAGCCTGCGGCTCCGGCAGCAGTCGGACCACTGCGTCCAGGCCCAGAGCGCGCGCCGCGATGCGAGCGTGGAAGAGGGCTGCGCCGCACGACAGGTGCAGCTGACGGCCGTCCGGATCAAGCACGGCGAGCCGACGGTCAGGGTCGGCGTAAAGCTCGAGCACCGCCGGCTTGGCGACGAAGCGCCAGGGCTGGGTGTTGTGCACGCTCGGGGCCAGTGCCGCCGCCTCGACGACGTGGCGGAGCTGGTCCGGGGCGAGGGTGGCGGTCACGGTAGGGCCTTTCTTGGGTGCGGTGGATGGGACAGATGAGCGGCCGGCGCGGGGGGGCGCCGGCCGCTCGATCCGAACTCAGACAGCGGCGGCCTCCGGGTGCCAGCCGGGGACGCGAAGCTCCGCGTCGGCCGGGACCTTCCGCAGGTGCATGATCCCGAGCAGGCTGAGCAGCAGCATCAGCGCAGCGGCGCCGAAGGCGGCGACGGCAGCGATCCCGGCGATCTTGCCCATGGTGCCGAAGGCGTACGCGTTGAGCAGGAGCCCACGCAGGGTCTCGCCCTTGAAGACCGTCTCGCGGGTCTGGTTGAGATCGGTCAGCTGCTGGTCGAGCGCGGTCGTCGAAGTGCCAGCCGTCTTGGCCGCGGCGATCTGCGCCTTGATCGCGGTCTGTGCGCCACCGAGCTCGGCGTAGGTCTTGCCACCGCTGGTCGCCTTGACATGCACGGCGATGAAGTGGTCGGCGTAGGCCTTGGCCTGGTCACCGTTGACCAGCTGCTGGCCGGCGTACTTGGTCAGGTACGGCTTGATCGCCGGATCCGCGAGGGCCGGTCCTGCCGGTGGGATGAAGATCTTCTCGGCGGTGAGCTGGCTGCGCACCTCGTTGCCGACGAAGTTGTGGCCCCAGGTGAGCAGTCCGCCGGCGACGAGCAGGACAACCGCGAGGACAAGACCGCCCGCGGTGAGGATGGCGTCGAATGTCTTGCGGCGCATGATGTGCTCCTCTTTCGAAGCACCGGACCGGGTGTCCTGTGCTGTGCCTCAAGACTGGTCGGCGAGCCGAGGCGCCAGCAGGGCCGAAAGTCCCGGTCTCCCTGGCCGAAGGGCCGCACTCTGACAAGGTGGGCGCATGGATCGCGCGCACGACGAGAGGCTTCGCAGCCTGCTGCACGCCGTGCTGGCCATCGGAGAAGACCTCGACCTACCGACCGTGCTGCACCACATCACCGAGGTGGCCGCGTCCCTGGTCGACGCGGAATACGCCGCCCTCGGCGTGATCAGTCCCGACGGCAATGGGCTCTCGCAGTTCATCGTCGTCGGCGTCGACGACGAGATGGTCGAGCGGATCGGCAACCTGCCGGCGGGGCACGGGGTCCTCGGGATGCTGATCAAGGACCCGAAGCCGTTGCGGCTCGACAAGCTGGAGGACCACCCGCAGTCCTTCGGCTTCCCGCCGGGTCACCCGCCGATGCACACCTTCCTCGGCGTACCGATCCGGGTGCGTGACGCCGTCTTCGGAAACCTGTACCTGACGGAGAAGCGCGGCGGCGGCAGCTTCGACGAGCAGGACGAGGCCGTCGTCCTCGGGCTGGCAGCGGCCGCCGGCGTCGCGATCCAGAACGCCCGCCTGTACACCGAGAGCCGGCAGCGGGAGCGCTGGCTGGAGGCGATCGGCGAGGTCTCGACCGCCCTGCTGTCCGGCAAGGACCCAGAGGATGTCCTCGCGCTGGTGGCAACGCGGGCCAGGCAGGTGACGGGTGCCGCGCTCGCGTTCGTCGCCCTGCCCGTCGAGGGCGGACGGCTGCTCGTGGAGGTGGCGGACGGCGAGGGTGCTGATGCGCAGCGGGGACGGCTGCTCGATGCAACGTCCCCCGGTGACGGTCTCGCGGTGCCGCTCGGCGGCGACGACGGTGACCAGCGAGGCATGCTTGTCGTGACCGGCCTGGCCGGGTTGGACGCCACGCTCGTGACGCGGGCGCTGACCAGCTTCGCCGCACAGGCGGCCGTGGCGCTGGAGCTCGCCGAGCGCAGGCGGGACATCGAGCGGTTTGCGGTGTTCGAGGACCGCGACCGCATCGCCCGCGACCTGCACGACCTGATCATCCAGCGCCTCTTTGCAACGGGGATGCAGCTGGAAGGCGCCGGAAAGCTGATCGACCAGCGGCCGGAAGAGGCCGCAGCACGGGTACACCGCGCGGTCGATGACCTGGACGGCACCATCCGCGAGCTGCGGTCCACGATCTACGGGCTGCAGGCGCCCCAGGACGAGCACTCATCGCTGCGAGCGCTCGTGCTGCAGGCGGTGGACGCAGGTGCAGAGCAGCTCGGCTTCACGCCATCGCTTCGCATGGACGGCCTGCTCGACACCCTCGTGCCCAGCGGCGTCGCCGACCACCTGCTCGCCGCGCTCCGCGAGGCACTCAGCAACGCGGCCCGCCACGCGGCTGCGCAGAAGGTCGACGTGCTCGTCGTTGTGCGCGACGAGGAGCTGGTCCTCGAGGTTGTCGACGACGGCGGCGGTCTCGGCCCGACGAGCCGGCGAAGCGGTCTGGCCAACCTCGGCGCCCGTGCCGAGCAGCTCGGCGGCACCCTTCACCTGGACTCGGCACCTGGTGCGGGAACGCGACTGACGTGGCGTGTTCCGCTTCAGCTCGGCTGAGATCAGGCGGCGTCGTACGCCGATCTGATCCGTCGTCCGGTGATGTCGCCCGGCACGATGCACACCCTCGCGTCACGGCCGGCTCCGGCCACGGATACCACGGGAAAGGCCTCCTGCCGCATCAGCTCGCCCGCATCGCGCAGGAGCCGGGCGGTCCCCGTGACGACCACGCTCCACCCGGTGTTCACGCCGGCGTCCATCTCGTCGACCTCGAAGGCGACGACCTGCCCGTCCAGCCGCCGGCCGAGGCCGTCACCGTCGATGCGCAGGAGGACATGGTTGCCGACGAGCGCGTAGTTCACCGGACGAATGGCCGGGAGGGCACGCTCGGTGAAAGCGACCCTGCCGAGGCTGCCACGGGCGAGCAGCTGCAGGCACTCGACCCGACTCAGGGCCTGCAAGCGATCCACGGTTGCCTCCTTGACGTCTCGGATGACGATCGCTCACCCAAGCACGTCGAAACAGGGTCTTAGGTCCTGTCCTGGGTCAGCCCGAGCACCGCCAGGTGTGCTGCTCGAAGGACTGCTTCGTGCAGTACCGCGCCAGCGGGTAGTAGGCACCCATGACCTTGGCCGGGTCGTCGGCCTTGGTGATGACCTGGACGGCCTGGCGGAAGGACGCTGCCGGTGCCATGTTCCGGTAGATGAGCAGCCCGGTGCTGTCCGCCGCGCCCCACGGCAGCCACGTCACGCCGTTGCGGGCCGTCGCGTTGACGGGACGCTGCGCCGGGTCAGAGACGACGAACGTGAAGTAGCCGCGCTTGTCGACGGCTGCCTGGTAGTCGGCGACACAGGCGTTGACCCGCGTGCTGTTGCTGTTCTGGCAGATCGACCAGTACCGCACCTGGTCGGAGGGGCCCGGCTGCTGCCCCCGCGATGTGTCGGGGAAGCGCGGCGCCCGCGCCCGGATCACGACGAGCGGCCCGTTGGCGCGGTTGATGCCGGCGGTGAGGTAGGCGTTCTGCTGGTTGCCGAAGAACCCCGCGGCGTTGTTGCCGAACGCCTTCCCCCAGGACGGCTCGGTGCCGGTCGTCTGCGGAGCAGGGTCGGGCTGGCTCGCACCGTTGAGCGCGCTGGTGCCGCTGCCACCGGCGGCCGGCAGGTCGTTGCTGCAGGCCGTCCCGACCGACAGGTCCTGCCCGGCCGTCGTGCGCCAGGTAACGGTCGGGAGCGGGACGCTGCCCTGCGGCGAGCGGGCGTCCTTCGGCGTGTAGACCCTGAGCATCAAGATGCCACCCGGGTTGCGGCCGTTGCCACCAGCAAGCTCGCCGGCATAGATCGTGTTCGGCCTCGGCTTGGCCGGCTTGGCGGTGAAGGACACGGTCAGGGTGTAGCGCTGGTTGGGCGCGTCCAAAGGGCCGCCGGCGAACGGGTTGCTGCTCCCCCGGTCCGGGCGGATCTGCGCGTCGTAGATCGAGTCGAGCGGCACACCGGTGGGCTGGTAGGCGTGGAAGGAGAAGTACCGCGCCTTCGCGTAGGTCCCCGTGATCCGCAGCTCGGTTCCCGGTGCGGCCGAGTAGGAGTGGGACCAGTACGACGCGTTGGTGTCCGGGTAGGCGACGTTGACGGTGTCCGGCTCCGACTTGGCAGCCCAGCTGCATGCCGGGTCCGGGCCGGCCGACGCGTCGGTGAGCGGAAGTCCGAGAGGAAGGAGAACCGCCAGCGCGGTCAGCACACGCACGAAAGCTGACCGCGCCGGCGGAGCCGTTGCAGGGCTCAAGATCAGCTGCCGAGCCCTGCGTCGTCGATGGTGCGGCCGAGGAGCTCATCGAGCAGCCGAAGGTCGTAGATGCCCTTCAGGTCGGCCTTCTTCACCAACCCGGTCGCGAACGCGTTCTCGGCGCTCTGCTTCAACGACGACGCGATCGGGTCCTCGGTCACCTCGATCTCACTGAACGCCCGCGCGATCGTCGCCGGCTTCAACGCCTTACCGGTCAACACCTTCAGCTGCGCGTTCACCACCGACTGCGCCTTCGCCGGATCAGCCTTGATCTGCTTGTTCGCGTCGATCTCGCCCAGCAACAGCGCCTTCACCGTGCC
>JAVXVI010000069.1:0-5559 GCA_032230005.1 Actinomycetota bacterium
GTCGCTCCTGAGCTCGGCGAGTGGGCCGCGTTCTTCGCCGCGGGCGCACGCAAGCGGGCGGCCGCCGAGGCCGGGCTGCCGGCCGCGGTGACACCGCGCGAGGCGGACGACCTCGTCCGCGACGCCGAGACCTTCCTCGCCGTCGTGGAGACGACGCTCGGGCTCGACGGGCACCAGCTCCTGCTCGCGTCCGGCTGACGGGTCTCGATGACCGATCCGTTCGTCCACCTCCACGTGGCCTCGGGCTACTCCATGCGGCACGGCGCCTCCCATCCGCACGTGCTCGTCGAGCGCGCCGCCGAGCACGGAATGGACACCCTCGCCCTGACCGACCGCGACGGGATGTACGGCGCGGTGAAGTTCGCGACCGCGTGCCGCAAGGCCGGCATCCGGCCGGTGTTCGGCGTCGATCTCGCGATCGCTCCTGCCCGGGCGCCCGAGCACCGGACCGGCCGGCGCACCCCTGCCCGCGGTGGCGCCTTCCTCGAGGCCGGCGGTGTCCCGCTGCCGCGGGTCGTGCTGCTCGCGCGCGACGGCCGGGGATGGGCGGCGCTGTGCCGGCTGGTGTCGGCGACCCATCTCGCCGGTGAGCGCGGCACACCCATCAGCAGTCTCGACCTCGTCGCGGAGCATGCCGGGGGAGCGGCTCAGGCCGGGTCGGTCGCGGTCCTGCTCGGCCCGGCATCGGAGATGGGCAGGGCCCTGGCCGGACGCCGTCCCGACCTCGCCCGGCTGCACCTGGACCAGTGGCGCGACGTGCTCGGTCGCGACGCGGTCGTCGTGGAGGTCGTGTCCCACCGCGGTCCCGGCGACGCCGGCCGGGCCGCCCGCCTGCTCGGCTTCGCCGACGAGCAGCGGGCAACGGCGGTGCTGGCCAACGTCGTCCGCTACGCCGACCGCTCCGACGCCCCGACGGCCGACGTCCTCGACGCGTCCCGCCGGCTGGTTGCCCTCGACGCCCGGCACGTCGACCGGGTCAACGCCGAGGCTGCGCTGCTGTCCGGCAAGGAGATGGCCGAGGTCGCCGCCGGGATCGCCAGGATGGCCGGCCGGTCCGACGACGGCAGGGGCCTGCTCGCCCGGACGAGGGCGGAGGCCGACCGGTGCGTGGTCGACCCGCGCGAGGACCTTGGAATCAGGGCTGGCATCGGCGAGGTCCACTTCCCCGAGCTCGAGGTCGCGGGGGAGCCGGCTGCCGTCCTGCGGGAGCGGTGCGAGGCCGGGTTCGGGCGGCGCGGCATGGCCCGCGACACCACGGCGCTGGCACGGCTCGAGAAGGAGCTCGGCGTCATCGGGCAGCTCGGCTACCCGTCGTACTTCCTCACCGTCGCCGACGTCGTCGACCTCATCAAGAGCATGGGCGTGCGCGTTGCCGCGCGGGGGAGTGGTGCGGGCAGCCTCGTCAACTACCTGCTCGGCATCTCCGACGTCGACCCGATCCGCTACCGGCTGCTGATGGAGCGGTTCTTGTCACCGCTGCGCCACCAGCTGCCGGACATCGACATCGACGTCGAGTCGGCGCGACGCACTGAGGTCTACGAGCAGATCCTGCAGACCTACGGCGGCGACCGCTGCACCTGCGTGTCGATGATGGACACCTACCGCGCCCGGCACGGCATCCGCGACGTCGGCGCCGCCCTCGGCATGCCGCCCGGCGAGATCGACGCACTGGCCAAGGCGTTCCCGCACATCCGGGCCAACCAGGTGCGGGCGGCGCTGCGTGACCTGCCCGAGCTGCGGGCCAGTGGCATCAGCGACGGCAACCGGCTCGACCTCGTGCTGCGGCTGGTCGAGCGGCTCGACGGCCTGCCGCGGCACGTCGCGCTGCACCCCTGCGGCGTGCTGCTGTCCGACGCGACGCTGCTCGACCGCACGCCGGTGGAGTCGAGCTGGCTGGGGTTCCCGATGAGCCAGTTCGACAAGGACGACGTCGAGGAGCTCGGCCTGCTCAAGCTCGACGTCCTCGGCATCCGCATGCAGTCCGCGATGCAGCACGCGGTGGCCGAGGTGCAGCGGGTCGACGGCACGACCGTCGACGTCGACGCCATCCCGCGCGACGACCGAGCGACCTTCGACCTCATCAAGGCGACGAAGACCCTCGGCTGCTTCCAGATCGAGTCGCCCGGCCAGCGCGAGCTGGTCGGGAAGTTCGGGCCCGAGACGTTCGAGGACCTCATCGTCGACATCTCGCTGTTCCGGCCCGGTCCGGTCAAGAGCGACATGGTCCGGCCGTTCCTCGAGGCGCGCAACGGCTGGCGGTCACCGGAGTACCTCCACGACGACCTCATCCCGGCGCTCGAGCAGACCTGCGGCGTGGTCGTGTTCCACGAGCAGGTGCTCGAGATCGTCGCGACCTTCACCGGCTGCACGCTGGCCTATGCAGACGAGGTGCGACGGGCACTCGGCGATCCGCAGGGTCAGGACGAGGTCCGGGTCTGGTTCGTCCCGACGATGCTCGGTCGCGGCTACGACCTGGAGATCGTCGAGAAGGCGTGGGAGGTGCTCAAGGCGTTCGGGTCGTTCGGGTTCTGCAAGGCGCACGCCGCCGCCTTCGCGCTGCCGACCTACCAGTCCGCGTGGCTGAAGGCCCACCACCCGGCCGCGTTCCTCGCCGGAGTGCTGACGCACGACCCCGGCATGTACCCGAAGCGGCTGATCCTCGACGACGCACGGCAGTTCGGGATCGCGATCCTGTCGCTCGACGTCAACCTGTCCGGCGCCGACTACCTGGTGGAGAAGGTCGGCCGGTTCGACGAGCCGCCGCCCGCGGTGCTCGACCAGGTCCCTGGGTCGGCGCAGGCGCCGCCGAGGTCGCGGCCCGACGACCTGAGGCTGCCGGACGGTCGCGACTACGGCATCCGGATCGGGCTGGCCGACGTGAAGGGCATCAACCAGGCCGAGATCGCGCGGATCGTCGCCGGCCGGCCCTACGCCAGCCTGTCGGACTTCTGGCACCGGGCGGCCGTCAGCCGGCCGGTCGCCGAGCGGTTGGTCATCGCCGGCGGGTTCGACTCGCTCTACGGCCTCGGCTCGACGGTTCCCGGCCGCCGTCGCGGACAGGTGACGAGACGCGACCTCCTCCTGCAGGTCACCGAGCTCGACCGCTGGAGCCGGGCGACATCGAAGACGGCCCGGCGGGTCTCACCACGTCACCCCGCCGCCAGGGCTCTCGCGGCGGCGCAGGCCAACACCGGCCGCGTCACAGCGATCGACGACGTCCGGGGAAGGGCGCGACAGCAGTCGCAGGCCGCCGCTGTCCCTCCGCCGGTCGACATGCAATTGGCCCTCGACCTCGGCGACGCACCCGAGACGACGACGGCGAGCGGGCTGCCGGAGATGACGCCGGCCGAGCGGGTGCGGTCCGAGCTCGATGTCCTCGGGCTCGACGTCAGCAGCCACGTCATCGAGGCCTACGGCCCGTTCCTGCGCGAGCTCGGTGCAACCCGCGCGCGCGACATGCTCGGCTGCCGCAGCCGGCAGGAGATCCTCGTCGCGGGGGTGAAGGTCGCGACCCAGACCCCGCCGATCCGGTCCGGCCGCCGGGTCATCTTCGTGACCCTCGATGACGCGACCGGACCGATCGACGCGACGTTCTTCGAGGACGCCCAGGTCGGCTACGCGTCGACGATCTTCCACTCCTGGCTGCTCGTCATCCGTGGCCTGGTCCGCCGCACCGGACCGCGTGGGGTGTCGATGCAGGCACTGGGCTGCTGGGAGCTGCCGGTGCTGCACGCGGCGTGGCAGTCCGGCGGTCTCGAAGCTGTCTGGAAGGAGATGGAGGTTCCTGCCGGCCTTGGCAACGATGTCAGCGAGGCGGCGGTCCACGGGATGGCCGCGAGCCGTTCGACCCGCCCGGTCATGGCTGGTGTGCCGAATGGGCACTCCGGAGTAGGGGGAGCGGTGCACGTCTACGCGACCGGGTTCCGGGCGTCGCCGTACGCCGACGTCAAACCTGCCGGCACCGGGACGAGTGCACCGCGGCGGCTGTGGCACTCCAGCCCCGGCAGCGCGGGCGGTTAGTGCAGCCGGGTGAACCTTCTCGTGCGATGTCCCACTCTGTCCCGATACGCCGGTATCGACTGCGCCAGAGGACCCTTTCCCGTCCTCCGATCGGAGCAGTCCGCAGTCGAGGAAGGGAGCACACGCGCCGGACTTGTCCAGGCGCGTGTCGTCCTGTCGTCGTTGCTGAGGATCTCTTCCTGTGTCCCGCCGTTCCGCACTCTCCCGCCCGTCCGTCGCGATCCTGCTGGCTCTGCTCGGTGGTCTCGTGGTCTCGATCCTGCCGGCCTCGGCCGCGCCCGTGACCCGCATGCCGGGCAAGGCGATCGAGGTCTTCTCGCCGTACCAAGCGCAGAGCACCTGCAACCCGACCCCGAAGCCGGGCACGCTCGCCCTGAGCAAGCTCGTCATGGCCGCCTACCCCGGCACCGGCACCTCCGGCATCGCCCGCGACTGCTCCATCGGCGGCCGCAGCGAGCACAAGGAGGGCCGGGCCTGGGACTGGCACGTCGTCTACTCCAACCCCAAGCAGCGGGCCCAGGCGGCGGACTTCGTCCACTGGCTGTTCGCGACCGACGCCTACGGCAACAGGTTCGCCCAGGCCCGTCGGCTCGGCATCATGTACGTCATCTGGAACAGGAAGATCTGGAGCGCCTCCTCGGCCGGCTCCGGGTGGCGGGCCTACACCGGCGCCGACTCGCACACCGGCCACATGCACATCAGCCTGTCGTGGGCGGGTGCGCAGAAGAAGACGTCGTACTGGACGGGCACCGTCGCCCCGATCCTGAAGGCGCCCAACGCCCCGAAGACCCCGGTCAAGCCGGTCGCGCCGATCGAGCCGCCGGCCCGCGACCTGTTCCCGACCCCGACCAGCGGGACCGACGATCACGCCAACGACGCGGGCACCGGTCAGGAGCCGACCGTGCAGACGCCCGTCAACAACCCGGACGGGCTGCCCGTCCTGGCTGTCGGCGAGGGTGGCGTGGACGTGCCGGCCGACACCGACGGGCTGAGCACGCCGTTCCTGCTGCAGGGCGGCCGGCACTACCTGCTGACGGTGACCGGCACCTACGCCTACGGCGCGGACCCGCTGACTGCCGACGCCGAGTGCAGCCGCTGGCCGAAGGACCGCAACTGGCACCGCCGCAGCCAGTGGGAGAGCTCGTCCAGCACCGGTCACCTCGACCTCACGGTGCAGGGCCGGGCCACGTCGTGGACGCCGATGGTCGACGACGGCAACGGCTGCGACACGACGACGCACACCTACACGCTGATGATCCAGCCGCGCGAGGACGGTCCGCTGCGGCTGGCCCTGCGCGACGACAACCGCGCCGACAACGCCGGCTCTGTGCACGTCGTGATCCGGCCGCTCGACGGCGCGGCCACCGACTGACCCTCCAGGGGACGCTGCCCTCACTAGGCTCGCCTCGCGGCCCGCATCCTGCGGTCCGCCGGTCGCGAGGAGGAGCCTGGTGGTGGCGGCACCCGGCGGGCCCGGCGCCAACGCGCGCACGGCGGTCGTCTGGGAGGTCCTGTCCGCGGTCCTCGCCGAGGCGCGGG
>JAVXVI010000070.1:0-4560 GCA_032230005.1 Actinomycetota bacterium
TCGGCCCGCGCAACAGGGCGGAACATTAGCAGACAGCGACCGGCCGGAGCGGAGCGCTCAGAGCTCGGGCTCGGCCCAGAGAAGCAGTGCGAGCTCGGCGTCGACGTCGACGTGCTGGCTCTCGGCACCGGTGGGCACCGCGGCGTACGTCTGACCGAGGAAGTCGACGAGCTCCGGGAGCGGCACCTCGAACAGTGCCTTTCCGGAGGGGGACGACAGCGAGAGGCAGACGACCGGGAGCCCGGCGCTGGCCGACGGCCAGACCTGCACGTCGCCCTCCCCGACCGGCGCCGAGACGCCGTCGGTGAGCAGCTGCCGGGCGAAGGTCCACTCGACGATCTCGCCCTCGGAGCCGTTGCCGGTGTGGAAGGAGACCTGCACCGCGTAGGGGTCCACCACGTCGTAGCGGAGGCCGGCGCGGACCGGGAGCGATGCGGCGCCGGGAACGACGAGGCGCAGCTGGAGCTCGGTGCTCACGGAGGTCGGGCGGGCCGTCATGTCCTACCTCCAGCGGGTGCGGGGCCGGGAGGGCCTCGTCGTAGCGGTAGGAGTCCCCCGTCGCAGCCGGGTCTAACCGGCGCATCACCCGTTCGGCTCTGAGGCATTTCCGACAGGCGGGACGCCGGGGCGGAAGGTACCGTCCGAACGCCCCATCCGCCCGGGCCGCTGGTGCGAACGACCCTTGTGAGGATGATCGTGACGCTGCCGCCGGGTGGCCCGTCGAGCTCGGCGCTGCCTCAGCCGCCGGCCGCCGGGCAGTTCGACGGGCTGGACGACCGGGCTCTCGTCGCCATGGTCGTCCAGGCTGACGCCGGGGCCTTGGAGGCGCTCTACCGCCGCTACGGCCGCCCCTGCTTCGGGCTGGCGCGGCGCATTCTCGCCGACGAGCAGTTCGCGCAGGACGTCGTGCAGGAGGTGTTCCTGACCGTCTGGCGGGATGCGGCCCGCTACGACCCCACGCGTGGTGGGTTCAGCGCGTGGCTCCTGTCGATGACCCATCACAAGGCGGTGGACGCCGTACGACGGGAGGAGACGCTCCGCAAGCGGCGCACCTCTGCCGACGCCCTCGAGGATCGGGTCTCCGACGGGCCGCACGTCGACGACGAGGTGTGGTCGCTCCTGCGCCGCTCCCGGGTCCGGGAGGCCCTGCAGCTGCTTCCGGACGTGCAGCGCGAAGCACTCACCCTGGCCTACTTCGGCGGTTACACGCAGCGCGAGATCGCTGGCCTCACCGATACGCCCCTCGGGACGGTCAAGACGCGGATGCTCGCCGGCATGCGTCGCCTCCGGGAGGCGCTCGAGGAGATCTCTGACGCCTCCACCCAACGCGACAGCCACCGCCCGGACGAGCCCAGGACAGCACCGTGACCGCCCCCGACCCGCACGAGCGCTTCGACGAGCTCGCAGCGGGCTATGCGCTGTACGCGCTCGAACCCGCGGATGAGCAGGTCTTCCGCGCTCACCTGGCCGGCTGCCCCGACTGCCAGCGCGCGATCGCGGAGCACACCGAGACGCTGAGCCACCTCGCCTACGCGGCAGCGCCGGCCGAGCTGCCGCCGTCGCTACTGGAGGGCATCCGGGGCGAGGTGGCTGGGACGGCGCGCGAGCAGGAGCCGGCACCGGTGAGCCTCGATGCCGCCCGGCACCGCCGGCGTCCGTCCGCTGCGCCCGACCGGTCCTGGGTCGCTGCTGCCGCTGCCGTCGCGCTCGTGCTCGCCCTGGGCGGGTGGAACATCGCCCTGCGCCACGACAGGTCGCAGAGCGATCTCCGGGCACAGCGGCTGGCAGGGGCCGTCGCCACGCTCGAGCAGGGCGCCAAGCAGGTCGTCCGGCTCAACGACACCGACGGACGCCCCGTGGCAGCTGCGCTGGTGCGCGCGGACAACACCGTCTCGCTGGTCGTTGACGGCCTGGCACCCAACGACCGAAGCAGCTCGACGTACGTCCTGTGGCAGAAGACCGCCGCCGGCGGGGTCCGGGCAGTGGGGGCGTTCGACGTACGAGGACGCGGCGTCGACGTCGTACCCGCGCTCGCGCTCCCCAGTGACGCCGGAGGTCTCGCCGGCTTCGCCGTGACACGCGAGCCGGGGCGGCACGCACCGAGCGCTCCTGGGAGCCGCCCGGTTGCCGACGGCGCGCTCCCCGCCTGACCCCACCGGCTGACGCGAGCGGGCAGGATGGTGCGCATGGCTGTCGCACCCGTCTCCGGCTGGCGCGCCCGAGTGCGCAGCACGCCGGTCGGCGCGGCGGTGCTGAAGGTCGTGGTCTTCGTCGTCGGCGCCGTGTTCATCGCGATCGGCGGCATCCTGATCGTGCTGCCCGGCCCACTGACCATCCCGCCCGTGCTGCTGGGGGTCTACATCTGGTCCACCGAGTTCGCCTGGGCGGAGCGGCTGCGGGTGCGGGTGGCCCGTCAGGGCCGGGTGGCGTGGGAGGCGGCCCGGCGGCGTCCGGTACACACTGCTGCGGCCACGCTCGGGGGAGTCGTCGTGCTCGTAGCCGGTCTGCTGGCGGCCCGAAGGTACGACATCGTCGACCGGCTGATGGGGTCGTTCGGGTAGTCTTCCGCCGTCCTTCGGGCGTATAGCTCAGTTGGTTAGAGCGCACGCTTCACACGCGTGAGGTCACAGGTTCGAGTCCTGTTACGCCCACCACCCCGGGGTCGATCGGGTCACGGTTTCCTGTCCTTGCAGGCCATTCTCAGGCGCCCTCCGCCGCGCCAGGGTCCACGTCATGGACGTGACACGGCTGTTCCTGCAGATGAGCCCCTCCGGCTTGCAGAAGGTCGCGCGCCGCAACTGCGCGTCCTCCCTCGTCGAGCTGGCGGTCACGCACGCCGGGGGAGTCGGCGCCCAGGTCACCCCGGCGATGCTCGACCCGCGGCGCAAGGCCCGGACCGGAAGCGGCCGCTAGACATCACCGACATACCGGTGCATGTCGTCTGTCCGGTCAAAGTGGGGGAGTAGAGGCGATCGTCCGGGGGTATTTCCCCGGCATGAACTTCCTCCTGTGGATCGTCGCCGTTGTCCTCGCCATCGTCGGGGTCGTCCAGCTGCTCCAGGGCCAGATCATCCTGGGGCTCGTCCTTCTCGTCGTCGCCTGCCTCGTGGGCCCGGGCGGCTACTCGATCTTCCGCGGTCGAGGCGCTCGGGTCTGACCGTTCGCCGACCGCAGCCTGCCCCCCAGGCTGCGGTCGGTGCGGTGCTTCCGGACAGCATCGGGAACAGCCTTCCCCGGTAGGGACTTGCAGGCTGCGTCTGATCGCTGCTCCCGAGGAGGCATCCCGTGCCCACACGTACCGCGCGCACCGCATGGACCGGTGACCTGGCCGAGGGGTCGGGTCAGGTCGAGCTGTGCAGCAGCAAGGTCGGCACGTACGACGTGTCCTGGCCGAAGCGCACCGCGGACGAGGCCGGGGGCACGACGAGCCCCGAAGAGCTGATCGCCGCGGCGCACTCGTCCTGCTACGCCATGCAGTTCTCCGCGCTTGTCGCCCGGGCCGGCGGCACGCCGCGATCCGTGGACGTGACGGCAGACGTGGCCATCGGGCCGGACCCGGCCGGCGGCTTCCGGATCAGCGGCATCACGCTCGTCGTCCGCGCCGACGTCGACGGCCTGGATGAGGCTGCCGTCCTCAAGGTGGCCGACGAGGCCAAGGCCACCTGTCCCGTCAGCAAGGCGCTCACCGGCGTGCCGATCACTCTCGACGCAGCGCTCGTCTGAAACACGCTGGCAGTGCGCCGATAGGCTCGGGCCTTCCACCCGATCCGCCGTCTGGAGCCTGTCCCGTGAGCGAGCCGTCGTCCGTCCTGACCGTCCCCGCGGACGGCGCCGGGCGAACGGCCGGTGAGCTGCTGCGCGACGCAGGTGTCAAGGACACGGCGGTCGCGCGCGTCAACGGCGAGCTGCGCGACCTCGCGCACATCGTGGCTGAGGGCGACGCCGTTGAGGCTGTGCCCTACGGCAGCGAAGACGGCCGGGCAGTCCTCCGGCACTCGGCTGCGCACGTGCTGGCGCAGGCCGTGCAGGAGCTGTTCCCCGGCACGCTGCTCGGCATCGGGCCGCCCATCAAGGACGGCTTCTACTACGACTTCCTCCCCGAGCGGCCGTTCACGCCCGAGGACCTCGCCGCCATCGAGAAGAAGATGAGCGACATCACCCGGCAGCGGCAGCGGTTCTCGCGCCGCGTCGTGTCGGAGGACGACGCCCGCAAGGAGCTCGAGCACGAGAAGTTCAAGCTCGAGCTGATCGGGCTGAAGGGCTCCGGCGACTCGGGGGAGGACGTCGAGGTCGGCGGTACGGAGCTGACCATCTACGACAACCTCGTCGGCGAGGAGACCGTCTGGAAGGACCTCTGCCGCGGCCCGCACCTGCCGACCACCCGCGACATCCCGGCGTACAAGATCATGCGCTCGGCGGCGGCCTACTGGCGCGGTGACCAGGCCAACGAGCAGCTGCAGCGCATCTACGGCACCGCGTGGGAGAGCAAGGACGCCCTGAAGGAGCACCTCCATCTGCTGGAGGAGGCCGAGAAGCGCGACCACCGCAAGCTCGGCGCGG
>JAVXVI010000071.1:0-6653 GCA_032230005.1 Actinomycetota bacterium
GCGTCGTGGCTGGCGTTCTGGCTTCCGTTCGTCGCTGTGGCCCTGGCGCCGCTGTCGTTGCTGTGGTTTCCGGACGGGGCTCTGCCCGACGGGCGTCGGCGCTGGCTGGTCGCCCAGTGGCTGGTCCCAGTCGGGCTGCTAGGGGTCGGCCTCATAGCCGCATTGACGTGGCGGGTGCGGGGGCCGGGCCTGGTCGATGAGTCGGCGTTGCCGAGCGGCCTGGCCATGTCGATGGCGTTCCTGCTGTGCCTGGGAGCAAGCGCCCTCGGGGTGACCGCCGGTCTGAGCAGCTTCGTAGCACGCTGGCGGCGTCAGGGCCCGTCGCCGGTGCGGCAGCAGCTGAAGTGGTTCGGCCTGGGGGCCTTCGGCGCTGTGCTTCTGAACCTCACCGGTGACATCAGCGGTTACGGCGTCCTGAACCTGGTGGGAACCCTCGCCTTCATGGCCTGCGTGCTCATCGCGATCACGCGCCACAACCTGTGGGACATCGACGGGGTCCTCAAGCGGACCGTCGTCTACGGCACGCTCACAGGCCTCCTTGCGGCCGTCTACATCGCGGGCGTGTTGACTGCCGGCTTGCTCCTCGGCGGAGTCGCGCACCACCAGTCACTGGCTGTCGCCGCCGCCACGTTGGCCGCCGCGACGTGCGCCGGTCCGGCTCGGAGGGCTGTGCAGCATCGGGTCGATAGGTACTTCGACCGCCGCACCTTCGACGCGGTCAGGAGAGTGCGCGCGCACGACCAGGCGACCGCGCTGTTGGCTGCCGAGCCGGGCGCGACCGAGCGCCTGCTCGGTGAGGTCCTGCACGACCCCGGCCTGTCTGTCGTCTATGCCTGCCGGGACGGCCGCGTCGTCGACGCGTGGGGCCGCCCGGCCACCGGCAGTCCTCCGCCTGCCCTCGGGTGGGCGCTGCAGACGGTCGCCGAGGGCGTGACGCGCCTGGCTGTCGAGCACGCTGCCGGGCCCGTCCTGGCGCGGTGCCGCTTGCAGGCCGAGCTGCTCGTACAGGTGGGTGAAGCGGAGCAGTCCCGCCGACGGGTCGTGACGGCGGCGGACGCGGAGCGGCGTCGCATCGAGCGGAACCTGCACGACGGCGCTCAGCAGCGACTGGTGTCGCTGGCCCTGCGGCTCCGCACCGTCCAACGCCGTGAGCCGCTGGGCCCGACCGTGGACGCCATCGTGGACGACACCGTCGAAGAAGTGCGTGGGGCGGTCGAGGACCTTCGTGCCCTTGCCGCCGGGTTGCTGCCCGGGTCGCTGATCTCCGAAGGACTGAGCGCGGCACTCGAGGAGATCGCCGGTCGCCACCCGACACCCGTGCATCTCACGCTGGCCCTCGACCATCGGCATGCCGATGCCGTCGACGAGGTCGCGTGGTTCGTTGCGCTGGAGGGACTCACGAATGTGATGAAGCACGCCCACGCGTCGAGGATCGCCATCGATGCCTCGTGCAGCGGAACAGCGCTGGTGCTCACGGTGACCGACGATGGGAGGGGCGGCGCTGCCGAAGGCCCTGGCCTGACCGGCTTACGCGATCGGGTCCTTGCCAGCGAGGGGCGGCTGGAGCTGGCGAGCCCCGTCGGCGTCGGCACCACGCTGTCGGTGGCGCTTCCGTGCGCATAGTCGTCGCGGACGACTCGGTACTCCTGCGGGAGGGGCTGGTCCGGATCCTGCAGGACGAGGGCTTTGCCGTGGTGGGAACCGCCGGTGACGCCGCGGAAGCTGCAGCGCTGGTTACGGCGCTGTCGCCCGACCTCATCGTGCTCGACGTTCGGATGCCGCCGACCTTCACCTCCGAGGGCATCGACCTCGCGCGACAGCTGCGTCTCGACCCAAGCGCTCCGGCCGTTCTCCTGTTGAGCCAGCACGTGCACGTCGGCGGAGCGCTGACGCTGTTCGACGCCGACAGCGCAGGCTTGGGGTATCTGCTCAAGGACAGGGTGCTCGAGCTCGACACGTTCCTCGAGGCGGTCCGACAGGTCGCGGCCGGCGGTTCGGTGGTAGACCCGCTGGTCGTGCGGTCGCTCGTCACCCGCCGGGACCCCGCGCGACCGCTTGCTGAGCTCACGACCAGGGAGACCGAAGTACTCGAGCTGATGGCCGCCGGCAGCTCGAACGCCGCCATCGCGAGCCAGCTCTTCGTGAGCACCCGCACAGTCGAGAGCCACGTGAACAGTGTGTTCCTGAAGCTCGACCTGCAGCTAGCCGAGGACGAGAACCGACGCGTCCGTGCCGTGATCACCTACCTCGCACAGCGAACGTGAGCTCGAAGCGGGGGCTTCACGCGGCGACGTCAGATCGTTCGGACGCGTACCCGGGCGGAGTTGTCCACCTGTGCGACCAGCCGGGTGAGATCTGTGACGTCCGAGGTGTAGACGCTCACGTTGCCCGTCCGCGCCTCGCTCTCGGCCGCTTCAGCGACGGTCGCGTCGACTGCGCTCGCGGTCGACGCAGTCCCGAGGGCCACGCAACGGTCCGCCCTCGTCGAGTCGAGCGCGATGTCCTGGACGTTGAACCGCCCGAGCGCAGCCGTTGCCGGGGTCCGTCGCGAGACCAGCGCCTCGACGCGTACCGCGGTCGGCGTCACGACCCGCACGCTCGCACCGCGTGAGCTCTCGTACTTCACTGCCGCGATCTTCTCGAGCATGACCCGGTGCTTGGGGTGTCGCGGATCCGCCAAAGCCTGCAGCGCCTCGTTGTCGAGCACCAGGGAGGCTGGCAAGGTCGCTCGTGCCATGACCGCTATGCCTGGACGAGCGGCCGACGCGGCCTGGTGCGCTTGGCGCCGAAGCCGTGGGTCTGCAAGCTCAAAGCCCAGACGAGCACGTCGTCGGGGCTGGCATCGGACTTGACCTTGACGATGTCCGCGGCGGCCGCACGGACGAGATCCGGCGAGTCGGCGAGTGGGTCATGCCGCAGCTCGGCGACTGCGACCGCGACACCTGCGAGGTCCGGCGTCAGCTCAGGGTGCTCTGACACGTGGGCGTCCAGCGCCGCGCCGAGGGCGAACGCTTCCAGGTCGTCGCGCAGTGCGCGGTTCGCGCCTTCGTTGGCGCTCGGTGCCCATCCCATCGCAACGGCGGCATGCAGCGCGGCGTCAAGAGATCGAGGTCGGCGCACGGACGTCACCTTGGTCCCGTCCTCCTCACGACGCAGCGCCTCGAGCAAGTCATCGAGCTTCGCCACTGGACCTCCTCTGCGTAGTACAGATCGTACTACGCAGCGCGGTGCTGGGGCGGGAGCAAGGTCACGAGCTCGGGTGCGACGTCGAGCACGACGGCCGCGGCCAGCAGCTCCCACGCCCGATCGTCGTCGAGCAGCTCGTACGCGCCGGCGTCCGTGGCCGCTGTCATCAGCGCGCGTCCGCGGCCTGTCCAGGCCATCAGCCAGATCGCCCGGAGCGCCTCCGCCGTCACCTCGTGCTCCGCCGGCCGCGCGACCAAGCCGGCCGTGAGATCCGCAGCGAGCCGCGTCGCGCGGACCATCAGCTCCGGCGGCGCCGGCTCCTCGTCCTCCGGTCCCGCGCTGCGGGTGATGCCGGCGCGCACGCTCGCCGTCGCCCGCCGGAACAGCTCCTCGTCGATCAGGTCAGCCATCACCCACGCGGTCACCGCGCATCGGAAGGCCGTCCCCGCGTGCCAGTCCAGCTCCTCGCGATCCTCGACCGGCATGCGCAGCGTGAACGCCGTGAGCCGCGCCTCCACATCGGCCTTCGCCCGCGCCACCCATGAGCCACGGCCGGCCGTGCGGGCCAGCGCATCGAGCTCGGCGAACGCCGAACGCGTCCCGCCCTCGCTGACGCACTCCAGGCTCGCGACGCACAAGAGGAGCCCCTCGTCCGCCTGCGCCAGCAGGTCGGTCAGCAGCTCGACGCCAGCCGTGCACGGCCCATAGTCCTGCTTGAGTGCGGTGCGTACGGCCGGGAGGTCGTGACCGAGCAGCACGTCTGCCCACTGCTGGGTGCGCGCGATGACGGACCGCCGTGCACCCGCCGGCAGGCGGGACGGCTTCCCGACCGGCGGCCGGATGAGCTCGAGGTGCAGCCGACGCACGGGCGTACCGGACGGCAGGGTGTACGTCGGCAGGTCGTCGGCTGCGGCGATGAGGCTGCTCCGCAGCACCGTGCGGCCCCCGTCGAGGCCATGCTCCCAGGCCGCGTCCGGATCGGCGCCGTTGCGCAGCCGCTGCACGGCGTCGGCCAGTTGCGCGTGCTGGTCACTGGGGCTGAGCTCCCACTGCTCTCCCGCATCGACCCCGGCATCCGGGATCGACCACACGAAGACCTCGGGCAGGCCGTACGCCTCGAAGACCCCGTTCGTGTAGGCGAAGGACGGATTGATGCCGTCGGGGTCGAAGACGGCGATGACGTCGTACGGCGGGCGGTCGAACGGCAGGTGTGGAGGCATGCGTCCACGGTGACAGCGACCGCCGACAACCGCCGCGCGCCGTCCACAGGGGGGCGTGACGGTCCGCGTCGACCTCGTCGGCGCGAAGCCGCCGGTCTGGCGCCGTCTCGTGCTGCCCTCGACGCTGCGGCTGGACCAGCTGCACGGCGTCCTGCAGGCCGCCTTCGACTGGACCGACCGCCGTTACGCCGAACTGGCTCCGCTGCTGCCACGCAGGTGCGCGAGAACGGCGAGGACCCGTCGGTTGTGGGCTCGGTCCTCGGGGATGCCGAGCTTGGCCAGCACGTTGGCGACATGCGTCTCGACGGTGCGTGGTGTGAGAGTCAGCTCCTCGCCGATGGCGGCATTCGATCGCCCGCCTGCTACGAGGGCGAGAACCTCAAGTTCTCGTGCAGACAGGACCTCGAGGGTGCGCTCAGTCGTCCGCCGCGACAGCAGGCTCGACACGACGTCGGAGTCCAGGACGCTGCCACCCGCCGCCACCTCGCGCACTGCGCGGACGAACTGGTCCGGCGTGGCCACGCGCTCTTTCAGCAGGTAGCCGATGCCACGCGGATGCTCGCGCAGCAACCGCTCGGCGTACCGCGGCTCGACGTGCTGCGACAGGATCAAGATGCCCAGCGAGGGGTGCCGCTCCCTCAGCGTGAGTGCAGCGCGCGTCCCTTCGTCGCGGTACGACGGCGGCATGCGCACGTCGGTGATGACGACGTCGGGCGGGTCGGCGTCGACAGCCTCGATCAAGGCTGCCGCATCACCGACCCCCAGGGCGTCGATGCCGGCGTCGGCCAGCAGTCGGGAGAGCCCGGTGCGGAGCAGGACGTCGTCCTCGGCGATCAGAGCCCGCATGGCACTCGCGCGCTCACCGTCGTACCGCGACCGGGATCACTGCACACCGTCAGTCCGCCGCCCAGGGCGTCCAGTCGGTCGGCCAGCCCTTGCAAGCCACCTCCGCTCCGGAGGGCTGCGCCTCCTGAGCCGTCGTCGGTGACGACGACGACGAGTGCGCCGCTCTCTATCGATCCGCGGATGTCGATGCGGGTTGCGTGCGCGTGCTTGACCGCGTTGGTGACCGCCTCGCACGCGGTGAAGTACGCCGCGGCAGCAACGTCATCGGGAAAGGGTTGATCGGGAACGTCGACGACGACCGGGACCGGGGTACGGGCCGCCATCGACTCCAGTGCCGCGGCGAGCCCGTCCTCGGTGAGGCCGGCCGGATGGATACCGCGGGCGAGCTCGCGCACCTCCCGCACCGCAGTCGTCAGCTGGTCCGCCGCCTCGTCGAGGACCACGGCCGATGCGCTGTCGACGCCGCTGCGCGCCAGTCGAAGGGAGAGCGCGAGGGAGACGAGCCGTTGCTGCGCGCCGTCGTGCAGGTCGCGCTCGAGCCGCCGCCGCTCCTCGTAGGCGGCTGTGACGATGCGCTGCCGAGAGGCGTTCACCTCGTCGAGGCGGGCCAGGAGCTCGACATGCAGACGTCCGTTCTCCAGGGGCAGTGCCGCAGCGCGGGTCACGTCCTCCAGCAGCAGCGGTTCCGCGTCCAGCACCGGATCGTGTACGACGACGGCAACCGCGGCTGCACCGCGCATCGCGTGGAACGACGACCTGCCCGGCTGGTTGGCGTCGATCGGCGCACCGTCCATGCCGACGAAGGAGCTGGTAGCCGGCTGCCACAGCCCGAGCTGCATCGTCGGGTCGCCGAGCGCCCGAGCCAGGGTCGCCTCGAGGGCCGAGAGGGGCGCCTGCTCATCGCGCAACCGTCGTACGTACTCATCGACGACGCGGACGGCGTCGTAACGTCGGCGGTGGAGCCGGCGGGACAGCGCCGCCTGGAGCCGCCTGCGCAGAGGGGCAGCAACAGCGACGGCGACCAGCGTGGCCAGAGCCACCGCCGCGGGAGAGCGGTCCCCGGCGGCTCCGACGAGACGGCCGGAGCCGATCACTGCGCCGACGTAGAGGCCGCCGAGGACGAGGGTCAGCGCCAGGTAGACCAGCGCTGAGTCGACGAAGCGATCGACGGAGTAGAGCCGGTAACGGGTGATGGCCAGCGCTGCTGCGAGTGGCACTGCGATGAGGATCATGTCGAAGCCGTAGACCCCGGCCGTGTCGCGCAAGGAGGGGCTCACGATGCCCGCCGACAGGCAGAGCAACACGGTGATGGGTGGTACGGCGGCGGCGACGAGCATCCACTTCAGCTGAGCTCGCTGATCGGGTTCAGCCTGTCGGTAGCGGACACGGACCGAGATGCCG
>JAVXVI010000072.1:0-7388 GCA_032230005.1 Actinomycetota bacterium
CCGCCGTACCCAACGATGCCTCGAGCAGCGCCTTGCCCGCTCCGCGGGCCTGCAGGTCGGTGGCGACCGCGAGCAGGGAAAGGAACCACATCGGCCCGCGGCGCAGGGACAGCGCGATGCCGACGACGTCCGGACCATCGACAGCCACCCACGCGCCGGCGGGGTCGGTCTCGAGCAGGTGCGCGATGCGGGCATGCGCGAAGCGGATCCGCTCCTGCGTCCTGCCCGTCGCAGGAGGGGCGCTCGGCGCGTACTGCGCGGACATCGCCGTCAGTGAGGCATAGGCCACCTCGTCGGCCCGCACGATGTCGGCGGGTTCGAGGGGACGGACCGCGATCACTCCTCGAGGGCCGGCTCGGGCAGTGCGTCGAGACGGACGTGCGCGACGACCGACTGCAGTGCACGCAGCGCAGCACCAGCATGGGTGCCCCAATGGTTGAGGTAGGTGAACTGCCACCACCACAGGGACTCCTCGACCCGACCGGCGTCGAAGTGCCGCAAGCCGTGGACGAGATCACCGGCGATCTCGGTCAGGTCGTCCGACAGCGAGTACGGGACGAGCTCCTCGTCGCCGTACGGATCGAAGACCTCGGTGTACTCGTCGACGGGGCCGAGCTCCTCGGCCAGCCGCACCCGCAGCTCGTCGATGTCGGGCAGCGAGGGAACGATCGGCTCGACGTTGGAAGCCAGGATGATGTCGGTGAGAGCGCCGAGCTGCGCACCCGCCACGCAGATACGCGCGACGTCGAGCAGCAGCAACGAGATGGACTGCGACCCGGCCTCACCCGACGCGACCGCCTCGACGGTCTCGAGGTAGGACCGCGCGTCGAGCGCGATGTCCTGTGCCAGCTGCGAGTCAGACATCGACCTGTCTCCTGCCCTCGAACGCGCGACCGAGAGTGACCTCGTCGGCGTACTCCAGGTCGCCCCCCACGGGCAGCCCACTTGCCAGCCGCGTCACGCGCAGCCCCATCGGTTTGACCAGCCGGGCGAGGTACGTCGCCGTGGCCTCGCCCTCGAGATTGGGATCGGTCGCGAGGATCAGCTCGGTGACCGACCCGTCCTGCAGGCGGATCATCAGCTCGCGGACCCGCAGGTCATCCGGGCCGACACCCTCGATCGGCGAGATAGCACCGCCGAGGACGTGGTAGCGACCACGGAACTCGCGGGTCTTCTCGATCGCGACAACGTCCTTCGGCTCCTCGACGACGCAGATGACGGTCAGGTCGCGACGAGGGTCGCGACAGACCCGGCACTCGTCCTGCTCGCTGACGTTTCCGCAGATGCGGCAGAAGCGCACCTTGTCCTTGACCTCGGTCAGGGCCGAGACGAGGCGGCGTACGTCGACGGGGTCCGCGGCCAGCAGGTGGAAGGCGATCCGCTGGGCGCTCTTGGGACCCACGCCCGGCAGCCGGCCGAGCTCGTCGATGAGGTCCTGTACGGCGCCCTCATACATGAGGCGACATCTACATGCCGGGCAGGCCGAGGCCGCCCATTCCCTGTGTCAACGGGCCCATCTTCTGCTCGGCCAGCTCCCCGGCGGCGCGCGCGGCATCACGAATGGCCGCGACCACGAGGTCCTCGAGGCTCTCGACGTCGTCGGGGTCGACCGCCTTGGGGTCGATCTTGACGCTGAGTACCTCACCGGAGCCGGTAACCGTCGCGGTGACCAGGCCGCCACCGGCGGTGCCGCTGACCTGCGCGTCGGCCAGCTCCTGCTGCGCGGCGAGCATCTGCTGCTGCATCTTCTGCG
Organism: Actinomycetota bacterium; assembly: GCA_032230005.1. Classification (GTDB taxonomy): domain Bacteria; phylum Actinomycetota; class Actinomycetes; order Mycobacteriales; family SCTD01; genus RYN-124. Next base: position 1,754 of record JAVXVI010000072.1, read on the forward strand.
CCTGCTTCATCAGCTGCTGCATGTTCGGCTGCGCCGGCATCTGTCCTCCTCGGTGGTCCGGTCGCCGAGCCTAGGGCCCGAGGTTGTCCACAGCCTGCGGCGCCGCCGCGAAACGAGCGGGTTTCGCTGCCACCCTTGTCCGGCACCGACGAAGGGAGGCCCGCGTGTCCTGGTTCGGCGACCCCGACGCCCTGGACCGGCTGGCGTACGCCCTGGATCAGCAAGCAGCCGACGTGCGCCTCCGCTCCGCCCGCGTCGCCGCGGTGCCGGCGGGGGCCCGCTGGCGCGGCCCGGCCGCCGACGCGTTTCACGCTTCGGTCGCTCGGGAGGCCGGTGCGCTGGGGGCGGCCGCCGGTGAGCTGGAGGATGCCGCAGCGGCGTTGCGCGGTCATGCGGCATCGGTGCGCGCGCAGCTGGCTCGGATCCGCGCCCTCGAGCACGCCGTGACCGGCTGGGTCTCGTCGCAGGTGTCCCGGCTCGAGCACGTCGTCACCGACCCGCTGAGCTTGCTGTGAGCGGCGCCCGGCGGCTCTACCTGACCCCCGGCGAGCTCGACCTGTTACGGCGCCGGCTCGATCTGCCCGCCCCGCCGGGGTTCTCCGTCGACGGCGGGAGCGGATCGATGGCGGGGCTGGAGGAGCTGGGGGTCATGACCGACGGGGCGGTCCACCCCTCGGTCGCCGCCGGACTCGTCGCCGCCTGCGCACCGCGGGTCGGCGTGCTGGTCACGGCATCCGTCGGGGACAGCGGCGTGACCGCGGCGCTCGGCGTGCGCGGGTCTCTCGGGGGCTCGCTGGCTCAGTCCGGGTCGGCCGCAGCCGAGGTGGCTGCCTGGCCTGCGACCGAGCTGGGGGCCGAGCTCGCTCGCGTCGTACCCCCGCTCGGCGCCCATCCCGCGCCTGCGCTTCACCTCCCGCTGGAGGAGCTGACTTGCTCCGGCGTCGAGCGACGGTTCGGCCCGGTCACCGGCGCGCTGCAGGCCACGGTGGTCGCCGACGGCGTCCTCGGGCAGCTGCGCTGGCTGGCGACCGAGCAGGGCTGGCTGGCTGTCGAGCCCGCGCAGTGGCGCGCCGGTGGACGCCAGGCCTGGGTGCGGCCGGTGGTGGCCGACGACCTCGGATCGGCACTCGCGCCCTACCTCGCGACGGCGCTGTCATGACCCAGCCGCACGGGTTCGAGGTCATCGGAGGGGCGGGCGGAGTCGAGGTCCGGTTCGACGACCTGGGCCAGGCCGCGATGGTCTTGCAGTCGGCGGCCGGCGACCTGCTCCGCACCGTCGATGCGGCGCGCGGCGTGCTGTCCGACCCGGGCCTGCTGGCCAGCGCCGTGCTCGACCCGGCCGGGTTCGCCCGCGTCGAGGCGGCCGTCGTCGCGGCGATCGGCGGGCCGCACGGGCTGCTGCTGGCCGCGGCGCGGCTGGAGGAGCGGAGCGTGACGCTGCACGCCGCGGTGCTGCGCTACGAAGCCGCCGACCAGCTCGGGGCGGGGCTGCGCGACGTGCGGCACTGGGTCGAGGGCACGGCCGCCGCGATGGCCCTGCCGCTGCTGCCCGTGCTCGCAGCGACGCCGGCCGGTCTCGCTGTGGGCCTGTGGGCCCGTTCGCCGGGGTCATCCGCGGATGTCGACGCACTGCTGGCCGAGCACCCGGGGTTCGCCGAGGAGGCGGCCGGTGCGTCGCCGGCTTTCCTCAGCGCTGGGATGGCCCTGGTCCTGGGACCGGTCATGATGCTGAGCGACGGTGCGTTCAAGGCGCGTACCGGCCATCACCTGCTGTCGACGTCGGTCGAGGACGCCACCGGCCTGCTCGGGCTGCTCTACCCGGCCGGCTCGGCGCGGGTCGTCGGCCGCGGCAGCGACACCGCTGCTGAGGCCGTCACCGCACCGGGTGGGGTGGGCGACCTGGTCGCAGCGCTTGCCCACCGGGATGCCTTGGCCCAGGGGGACCTGCAGGGTGAGATCGACGTACGCCGCATGCACTGGACCCGACCCGACGGCACGACGGTCACCTCCTGGATCGTCGACGTGCCGGGCACGAAGTCATGGCAGTTCGACCCCCGCAGCCGTGACCACCTCAACGACCTGGCGACCAACCTGTCGACCATCGCCGGGGAGCCCAGCGCCCGGGTCGACGGCGTCACCAGGGCCCTGGAGATGGCGGGAGTACGACGGGGCGAGCCCGTCATGCTGGTCGGCCACAGCCAGGGCGGACTCGTCGCGATGCGCGCGGCGGAGCAGTGCGCGAAGGACGGCCGTTTCACGGTGACGCACGTCGTGACCGCCGGCTCGCCGATCGCACGGATGGACGTCCCGAACGGCGTCCAGGTGCTGTCGCTGGAGAACCGCTATGACCTGGTGCCGCGGCTGGACGGACAGCCTCCGCCGCCGGATCCCAACCGGGTGACCGTGATGTTCGACGCGCAGAGCCACGACGTCGGGCTCAACCACGCGATGGACAGGACCTACCTGCCGGCCGCGCGGATGGTCGACGACGACGCGCAGACCTCGCTGACGGAGTGGCGGGCGACGGCGGGCGACTTCTTCGCGCCGGCCGATGTGCCGGTGCAGGTCAGCGCGACCGTGTGGGACATCCGCAACGGCGGCTGAGCCACTCGCCGACAGCGCCGACCGCTTCGCCCCGAGCTCCGACTGTCAGAGCGCCCCTGCGGCGACCGCGCACCCGTCTTCTGACACTCCCACCAGCGGGCCGAGGCCACTACTCGCCGACGGTGCGGACGACCTTGCCTCCGAGCTCGCTCTCGATCAGCCGCAGCGCGGCGTCCTCTCCGTGCCGCACGGCGTCGGGTGGTGCCGGCGCATCCGGGTCCTCCGGCGCTGCCTCGTCCCCCGGCGCGAACCCCTCATGTGCCGTCGGCGCGGGGGCGGCGGGCGGCTGCGGTTCCGACGAGAGGGTCTGGGGCGCGGCGGCGGCAGCCCCCGCGACGGTGCACTGCACGTCGAGGTCGGCCCCGATGGCTGCGATCAGCGCCTCTCGAAGGACCTCGATGTGCACGCCTTCGGAGAACTGCTTGGCCAGTGTCGGCGTCGAGAAGCCGATGGACGCGGTCCGGCCGCGGACGTCGAGCACCTGCGCATCGAGCAACCGTGCGTGCGTCACCCGCTTGCGTTCCTTGACCGCGTCGAGGACCGCGTCCCACGACCGGCGCAACGCGGCTGCATCGAAGCCGCCGACGGCAGCGCCTTCGGCTGCCGGGGCGGGGCTCTCGCTCGGCGGCGGCGTCTCAGCCGCCGGCGTGCCGAGTGCCGCAGGGGTCGGCCACGTGGCCGCGGCAGCTTCCGGCTGCGGCGGGGGCGGGACCTCGACGCGAGGCTGCTCGGCTGGCGCCGCCGGGGCAGTGGGAGCAGCGGAGGCAGCGGGAGCTGTTGGCGCCTGCTGGCGGGGCGCGGCGGCTGCGACCTCGGCAGCCGGTGCGGGCCCCGGCGGAGCGCCGGTGATGTCAAGGCGGCGCTCGAGGCGCTCGATCCGGGTGAGGACGGCGCTGGGGTCCTGCGATGCGGCGGGCAGCAGCACCCGCGCGCACACCAGCTCGAGCAGGAGGCGCGGCGCCGCCGTACCTCTCATCTCGGTGAGACCCTCGTGGAACAGGTCGGCGGCCCGCGACAGCCCAGCTGTGCCGAGCATCGTGGCCTGCCGGCCCATCCGCTCGAGCTGGTCAGCCGGGCAGTCGAGCAGCCCCTTGCTACCGGCGTCGGGCACCGCGTCGAGGACGACCAGATCGCGCAGCCGCTCGAGCACGTCCTGCGCGAACCGGCGGGGGTCGTGACCGCCCTCCATCACGCGGTCGACGGCCGCGAACACCGCAGCGCTGTCGCGGGCCGCGAAGGCGTCAACCACGTCGTCGAGCAGGGTGTCCGGGGTGACGCCGAGCAGCCCGGCTGCAGCCTCGCGGGTCACGCCGTCAGAGCCCGCTGAGGCAAGGACCTGGTCCAGGATCGACAGCCCGTCGCGAGCCGATCCGGCGGCGGCCCGCACGACCAGCGGCAGCACCGTCTTGTCGACGGCGATGCCCTCCTTGTCGACGACGTCCTGCAGCAGGTCGGTGAGCTCACGGCGCGGCATCAGGCGGAACGGGTAGTGGTGCGTGCGCGAGCGGATGGTGGCGAGCACCTTCTCCGGCTCGGTGGTCGCGAAGACGAACCGCAGGAACTCCGGCGGCTCCTCCACGAGCTTCAGCAGTGCGTTGAAGCCCTCCCGCGACACCATGTGCGCCTCGTCGATGATGTAGACCTTGTAACGGCTCGCGACCGGTGCGTAGAACGCGCGGTCGCGCAGGTCGCGGGCGTCGTCGACGCCACCGTGCGACGCCGCGTCGATCTCGACGACGTCGAGGCTGCCCGGACCGTTGGGCGCCAGCGCGACGCAGGAGTCACAGACACCGCACGGGTCGGGCGTCGGGCCCTTCTCGCAGTTGAGCGAGCGGGCCAGGATGCGGGCGCTGGAGGTCTTGCCGCAGCCGCGCGGGCCGCTGAACAGGTAGGCGTGGTGGATCCGGCCGTTGCGCAGCGCCTGCTGCAGCGGGCCCGTGACGTGCTCCTGGCCCTTGACCTCGGCGAAGCTGCCGGGACGGTACTTGCGGTAGAGCGCCAGGCTCACGCGTCTCCTCCTAGCACTTGAACGACCCCTCGCACACCCGCCCAGAGCCCGCCTGCCCTTGCTGCCTTCCGGCCCTGGGGGAGTTCAGCGGGATGGGCGCCGCACGAGGGGTCTGACGTCACTCTAGACGTACGACGGGGGACGGCGGCCGACCCTTTCCACGCCTGCGGGCAACGCTAGGATCGCCCACGGAGGATTCGCCTAGTTGGCCTATGGCGCACGCTTGGAAAGCGTGTTGGGGGCAACCCCTCGCGAGTTCGAATCTCGCATCCTCCGCAACGACGAGAGCCGCCCGGCAGCTGCCGGGCGGCTCTCGTGCTGTAGCTGTGGGACTAGACGGCCGCGCGAACCGGCTTCGGCTTGCGCGTCATCACTGCCAGACCACCGCCGACGAGGAGCATCAGCACGGCGAGCTGGACGAGCAGCGCCGCGTTGGCGCCGGTGAAGGGCAGGCCGGCCGGGGTGGCAGCCGTGACCGTCGGACCGCCGGCAGGTGCGGCGACCGGGATCGTCGCGGGCTGCGGGTTGGTGCCCTGGCCGATGACGGTCGGGGTCGGCGTGGTCGCCGGCGGCGGGTTCTGGGCCTGACCGCCGTTACCGCCGCTGACCGGAACGGTGACCGTGCAGCCGGGACGGGTCGTGCCGGGCACGATCGGGCCGACCATCGTCGTGCCCTCAGGGCAGACGACCGGCGGCGAGCACGTGCCGTTGCCGTTCATCGTCGTACCGGCCTGACAGACGACTGGCGGGGTGCAGGTGCCGTTGCCGTTCATCGTGGTACCGGCCTGGCAGACGACTGGCGGGGTGCAGGTGCCGTTGCCGTTCATCGTCGTACCGGCCTGGCAGACGACGGGCGGGGTGCAGGCCCCGTTGACCATCGTGGTCCCAGCCGGGCAGACGACCGGCGGGGTGCAGGTTCCGTTGCCGTTCATCGTCGTACCGGCCTGGCAGACGACGGGCGGGTTGCAGTCAGCGATGTTGCCGGAGGCCGGCATCGGGGAGCCGTTGGGGCAGGTGACGCCG
>JAVXVI010000073.1:0-6485 GCA_032230005.1 Actinomycetota bacterium
TAGTTGAAGATGCTGGAGTACTTCGCCGTACCCGCCAGCAGCTGCTCGACCATCTCGTCGCGGGTCGTGCCGAGGGTCTCGGCGGCGCTGTAGAGGTAGAGCCCGTGGCCGGCCTCGTCCTGAACCTTCGCGAGCAGGATCCCCTTGCGGCGCAGGCTCGGCGCGCGGCTGAGCCAGTTGCCCTCGGGCAGCATGCCGACGATCTCGGAGTGCGCGTGCTGGGCGATCTGCCGGGTCAGCAGGGTGCGGTAGGCGTCCGGCATCCAGTCGGTCGGCTCGATCTTCTCCTCAGCCGCGACCTTGGCCTCGAACCGCTCGCTCAGCCGCGACAGGTCCTCGTCGCCGAGCGGTTCCGCCTGGTCAAGCCCCTGCGTGTACATGCCCCCGAGTATGACAGGTGCGGCGCACTCACGTCACCCCTCTGTCACACCCCCTGGACCGAAGATGATCACTGCCGGCTCAGCGTCCGGCGTGAGCGTGCGATCCGGCGGTGATCATCTCGGGACGGGTCAGCCCTCGCCGACCAACGGACTGCTCGCGACCTCGGTGCCGTCCGGCAGCGTCGAGATCTCGAAGTCGGCGAAGGCGTTCGGCGCCACCCGCTGCAGCTCGCGCAGCATCGCGATCGCCAGCTCGCGGATCTCGACGTCGGCGTGCTCACTGGCGCGCATCGCGACGAAGTGCCGCATCGCGCGGTAGTTGCCGGTCACGACGATGCGCGTCTCGGTCGCGTTGGGCAGCACGGCGCGGGCGGCCTGACGGGCCTGCTTGCGACGCGAGGTGACGTTGTCGACGTCGGCGAACTTCTTCTCGAGACCTTCGAGGAGTTTGGTGTACGACGCGAGCGCCTGCTCCCCCGCCTCCAGGAACATCGCGTGCAGCTCTGGGTCCTCGGCGATGACGGCCGGCTCGACCATCGCTGCGTCGCGCTCCGGGACGTAGCGCTGGGACAGCTGGCTGTAGGAGAAGTGCCGGTGCCGGATCAGCTCGTGGGTGAGCGAGCGGGACACGCCGGTCAGGTAGAAGGTGACCGAGCCGTGCTCGAGGACCGAGAGGTGACCGACCTCGAGGATGTGCCGGAGGTAGCCCGCGTTGGTCGCCGTCGACGGGTTGGGCTTGCTCCACGACTGGTAGCAGGCCCGGCCGGCGAACTCCGCCAGTGCCTCGCCGCCGTCGGTGTCGGTCTCCCAGGGCACGTCCGCCGGCGGCTCGAAGTGCGTGTAGCCGATGACCTGGACCTGCAGGGGGGCGAGCGCGGGCACGAGGAGCTCCGTACGACGAGAGGGCCCTCTGCGGCGGGGGAAGCCGGGCCGACTCGAAGGGTAACCGCGGGTCGACGTGGAGGGTGCGACGACACGAGCAACGAGCGGGCGTCTTGACATGACGCCATCGATGACATCACTATGACGTCATGAAGACGCCACAACGCCACCACAAGCGCACCGAGGACGACGCCGGCTGCCGCGCGGCCCGCCGCCGGGTCCAGGAGCGCCGCCGTCAGGCGCTCATCACCGAGGCGGAGCTGCGCCGCATCTGGCCGAGCCGCTGATGGACCTCTCCCCCTACGTCGAGGCGCTCCGCGGCGACGTCACTGCTGCCGCCGCCGTCGGCGGCCCGGAGGTCCAGCGGGCTGCCGAGCTGGTCGCGGATGCCCTCGACCCGGCGCTGCGGCTGGTGCTGTTCGACGTCCTGGCCGATGTCGCCAACGAGCTCACGGCCACCCTCGACGGGCCGACGGTCGAGGTCCGGCTACGCGGCCGCGAGCCGGAGCTCGTCGTCACCCGGCCGACCCCAGAGCCCGAGCCCGCCCCGACCGCGATCGGCGGCGACGACGCGGGCACGGCCCGGTTGACGCTCCGGCTGCCAGAGACCTTGAAGAGCCGCGCCGAGCAGGCCGCAGCTGCCGAGGGGCAGTCGGTCAACAACTGGCTGGTCCGCGCGGTGGCCCGCGCCCTCGAGCCGGCACCCACATTCACCTTCGGCGGGCAGTTCCCCTCTGGCGGGCCTCGCCGGATCACCGGCTTCGGGAGGGCCTGATGCACCAGCAGTTCACTGTCCAGGGCGAGCTCGGCGCCACCGCCAAGCTCGGCAGCGGCAACGTCACGGTCGAACCGACCGCCGCAGGGGTCGCGTGGGCGTCCGTCGTCGCACTCGACCCGGCGCACGAGCCGTCGGTCGCGCTCGCGGAGCGCTCCACGATCACGCTGCAGGGCGACCAGCTGCAGGTCGACGTGCCGCACTCAGGCCGGCCGTTCCGGCGGGCCTCGGTCGCCATCACGTTCGGCCTGCCGCCGGGGTCCTCGCTGGCCGTGCGCGGCGGCGCCGTCGATGTCCGCGTCGTCGGCGGGCTCCAGGCACTGGCCGTGAAGGTGGGCAGCGGCGACGTCGAGGTCGACGCCGCAACAGCGGTCGCCGTCAAGGCCGGCCAGTCCGACCTGACCGTCGGCACAGCCGGCAACGTCGCGTTCACGACGGGCCAGGGCGCGTTGCGCGCCGAGCAGGTCGGTGATGCCGCGTTCAAAGCCGGCGACGGATCCGTCGACCTGGGCAGGGCCGACGGAGCTGTCGCGGTGCGCGGCGGTTCCGTGCAGCTGGTGATTCGTGAGGCTGGCCCGGGTGAGGTCGACTTCAACACCGGGTCCGGCAGCGCCAGCGTCGGCGTCCGCATCGGGACCACGGTCGATCTGGACATGATGAGCGGGGCGGGCGACGTGCGTTGCGATCTGCCGATGGAGTCGTCGGCCCCCAGCGGGGGCGCGGCGCTGCGGCTGCGACTGCGCACCGGCAGCGGAGACCTGCTGGTCCAGCCAGGACAGCCGGCTACGTCAGCCGGGGCTTGACGCGACCTCGGCGACGGGCGCCTGTTCGGCGACGACGCTCGGCGCCCGCCGGGTAACCGCAACACCGACGATGCAGAGGAGGCCGCCCAGCACCGCCAGCAGCGCCGGCGTCTCCCCCAGCAGTGCCCAGCTCAAGGCGATGGCGACCGGCGGCACGAGGTAGGTCGTCGCGCCGAGCCGGCCGGCGCTGGTGCGGGCCAGCGCGTAGGCCCACGTCGTGAAGGCCAACGCCGTAGGGAGTGCACCGAGATAAACGACCCACCACCAGGTGGAGGCATCGGCACGGTCGAGCTCATGAGCGAGGGTCGAGGCGAACGGCAGGCAGACGATCGTGCCGATCGTGCAACACAGCCACGTCACCTGCAGGGCAGGCAGCCTGCCCAGCAGCGGCTTCTGCGCGATCATCGCGGTGGAGTAGGCCGCTGCCGCGATCACGCACTGCACGACACCGGTCGCATCCGCACCGGTCCCGCCCGAGGTGGCAAGGCCGATGACCACCACACCCAGGAGCGCAACGGCCGTCCCGATCAGCAGGCGTCGCGGGAAGCCCTCGCCGAGGAAGATGCCTGCGAGCACCGCGATGAACACCGGCCCCACGTTGACCAGCATCGAGGCCGTGCCCGCGTCGATGCGCCGCTCGGCCGCGTTGAGGGCCACGTTGTAGACCCCGAACCAGAGCACCCCGCACGCGACGAGCCGCGGCCAGGCGGCGATGCCGGGCAGCGGCTGCGGACGTCCGAGCATGAAGGCGCCGAGCACCACGCTGCCGACCAGCAGCCGGCCGAGCGTGAGCGCACCGGGCGAGAGCTCGTGCCCGACATGCCGGATGGCCACGAACGCCGAGGCCCACAGGACGACCGTGACCGCGACCGCGGCGAGCGGCAGGAACCGGTTGGCGCTGGACGGCGGAGCGGCGGCGGGCGCTGCAGTCATCCGAGCCGGAGAACGTTGCCGGCGCGCGGTGCACTGCGATTGCCGAGCACCTCGAGCCAGACGTCGCGCAACGCCTCGGGCCCGACGCCCTCGACGACGTCGACCCATCCTTCGACGTACGGAACGAACCTGCGCCACGCGTCGCCGTACCTCTCCTCGATGCCGTTCGCCCCCCAGTCGCCACGGCGCTTGGTCATCTGGTCAGGAGCGAAGAAGAACGCCGGCTTCGCCCCAGGCAGCAACCCGGAGCTGCCGCCACCGAGCTCCTCGACGTGCGTGATGCCGACCACCGCGTCGTGCAGGAGCAGGTCGCCGAAGTGCTCGTGCACGGCGGAACGCAGGGCGCCGCTGCCGGCCATGTCGACGTAGACGGTGGGCACGGCGCCGAGGGAGGACACGTCGTCGTAGGTCAGGACCTGCTCGTAGCAGCCGAGGGACTCGGTGAAGGCGACGTTGCCGGGCGACGTGAGGCCGACGCGGCGGATGCCGTCGAGCAGGAAGGCCGTCCCGTAGGCGGTCTTGCTCGAGGCCGAGGACAGCACCGCGACCTCGGCCCCGAAGAAGTCGTTGTCGCTGAGGAAGTCGGCGAGCATGAACGACGTCATGAACAGCGGCCGGTAGAGCGCCTGCAGGTCCTCGCGGTCCTTCTCGTACGCCGGATCGGTGTCGACCAGCTGATAGCCGTTGTACGGCGACGGCAGCGCGGCCCGGTGCTCGGCGAGGTCACGGAACCCGGTCGGCGCCACCTGGCCGGGCTGCACCGCGAGGTGGCTCGACGTCGGGTAGTAGCCGAAGTAGCGCTGCCCCACGTCGATGCCCTCGACCGTCGAGTCGACGACGTCGGCGAAGCCCCAGAGCGGGACGTGGCCCCAGCCCTCAGCGGCTGGGAAGAACGTCCAGTAGCTCATGCTGTCGCCCATCACGGCGTAGGTGACGTTGTTGGCGGTCAACCCGACGCGGTCGACCTTCAGGACGGCCTCTCCGGCACCTGCGGCCGGGACGTCCTCCGATGTCGTGAGCTGCGTCTTCGACAGGTCGTCGCGCGCGACGACCAGGTCCCATGCGGTCATGCCGCCACACTCCGATTCGCTCCAGCAGCTTGCGTCACGCCCGCTCCTCCGTCGCGGGGCGACGCGCGCTGCCTCCGCTCAAAGGACGCTACTCAGGACCTCTGACAGATCGCCGCGCGGCTCGATGACCACGTCGGCCAGCCCCTGCCAGTCCGCGGCCTTCCGCAGCTCGGCGGCCAGGGCGGTCACGACGTCGAGCGGTTCGTGCCCCGGCTCCAGCCACGAGGCAAGCACGCGCAGGACGCCGGCTCTGCGGTCGGCCTTGAGGTCGACGCGTGCCGCGATCGCCTCGTCGTGCAGGAAGGGCAGGACGTAGTAGCCATGGACGCGCTTGGGCGCCGGGACGTAGATCTCGATCCGGTAGAAGAAGTCGAACAGCCGCTCGGTCCTGGCCCGCTCCCAGACCAGCGGGTCGAACGGCGACAGCAGGGCGCTGCGGGTGACCTTCCGTGGGAATGCCGCATCCGGCGAGAGGTAGGCCGGCTGCTGCCAGCCCTCGACCTCCACCGGGAGCAGGTCACCCGAGTCGAGCAAGGCCTGCAGCGCAGCCCGCGCATCCAACGGCCGGAGCCGGAAGTAGTCACGCAGGTCGCGTTCGGTGCCAACGCCGTGCGCGCGCGCCGACAGCCGCATCAGCTCCTGCTGTGCCTTCTCCCGGGAGGGAACGGGCGCGTTCAGCACCGCGGCCGGCAGGACGCGCTCGGGCACGTCGTACAGCCGCTCGAAGGAACGCCGCCCCGCCGTCGTCACGTCACCGCACACGAACAGGTGCTCGAGCGCGATCTTCGTGTCGTCCCAGCTCCACCAGGTGCCCTTGTTGCGCTCCCCCTCGCGGATCTCACCCGCACCGACAGGACCGCGCTCGCGCACCATCGCCAGCACCTCGGCGAGGAACTCCGGTTGCGCGCGCATGCCCGGCCACCCGCCCTCGGTACGGGACCGCTCCATCCGCCACTGCATCAGCGGCCAGAACGAGACCGGCAGCAGCGCCGCCGCGTGTCCCCAGTACTCGAACAGCTCGTGGTCCCGAAACGCCATCCGGTCGACAAGGCCCATGTCATAAGGCCCGAGCCTGGAGAACGGCGGCAGGTAGTGCGCCCGCTGGAAGACGTTGACCGAGTCGATCTGCAGGAGCTGCGTCCGGCCCAGCACCCGCCGCAGGTGCCGCTTCGTCACCGGCCCGGTCGGCAGTGGGTCGGTGAAGCCCTGCGCCGCGAGGGCAACGCGCCGGGCCGTCGCCAAGGACAGGCGTTCGCGGGGTCGGGGCACGACCGGAATCCTGGCAGGGCCTCTCCGCCGCCTAGGTTGTGGTGGTGGCAGATGTCAGCGTCCGACCCGCGCGGCCGGAGGACGCGGAGCGGATCGCGCGTGTGCAGCTGACGACCTGGCGGACGGCGTACGCGACCTTCCTGCCGGAGGAGGCCCTCGCCGTGCCGGAGGAGCAGGCGGCGGCCCTCTGGCTGCGCGCGATCGAGCTGCCGCCGACCGCGACCCATCGAGTGCTGGTCGCCATGGACGCTGCCGAGCTGGTGGGGTTCGCGGCGAGCGGACCGGCGGAGGAGGACGACGTGGAGGCAGTGGAGATGAGCAGTCTGCTGGTCGAGCCGCGATGGGGGCGCCGCGGCCACGGGTCGCGGTTGCT
>JAVXVI010000074.1:0-3066 GCA_032230005.1 Actinomycetota bacterium
GCTGCCTCCGCGGCCGGCACGTCACGGCCACCGCGACCGACCACTGCGGCGACCTCACATTCGTAATCGAGCTTGTCTGTGTACGACGGCCAGAGCACCTCGTCCCCAGGCCCGATGATCGAGCGGCGGTTGCCCTTGTAGTAGACCGGGATCCGGTCCCATGCCTCGGGCACCGGGCTGCCCCGCCGAGCTGCTCCGCGCTCCACGTGGTCGCGGAACGCGAGGAAGTCGCGCAGCGAGTTGGGCGTGCGGATCGGCGCCAGGAAGGTGACCTCGTCAAGGCGGATCCAGCCGAGCCCGTCCTCCGGGGCCGAGCGGACCAGCTCCGTCACCCGCTCCTGGGTCGCGATGGAGGCCTCCACCAGGTCCACCAGGTCCGGCGGCGTCTCGGCGTCGCGGGACCGCGCCCACGCGCCCACGTCGAGCACCCTGGCGTCCTCCAGCGCACTGACGGCACCCAGGCGCGGGGTGCCCCCGGAGCCTGTCGTGAACGAGCACCAGCGCACGCGTCCCCCTCTTGTGCTGCCATGGTCGGTAAACCCGGCACAGACCGGATGTTCGCAGAGTGTTCACGACGGCGGAGGCAGCACTGACGGGAACGCCGATAGACGCTGAGCAGGCCGCGGTCCTGTCAGCTCTGGCCGGGGTCCGCAGCGGGGACCTCGTGGCGGCTGTCGGCTGCGGGCGGATCACCGAGGCCTGCCTCGCGGCCGGCTGCGGTGCGCCCCTGGTCGACGCCGTAGCAGCGGCGGACGCCACGGCGCGGGTGGTGGTGGTCGGCAAGGCCTTCGACGTGCCAGGAGCCCTGCGCCTGCTGGCCCCCGGCGGGCGCTTCGTCGCGGTGGCAGCCGACGTCGGCGCCGCCGAGCGGGTGGCCGCCGGCGCCGGACTGGAGCTGCGCCATGTCGAGCGGCTCGGGGGGCAGGTCGCCTGGTCCGCCGTACGCCCCGCCGGCCCGTAGGGTTGGACCGGTGACCAGCGTCGAGACCCCCACCCCACGGGGCGGGATCCGGCTCGGCCGGGTGCTGGGGGTGCCGGTCTTCATCACCCCGTCGTACTTCCTGGTCGCGACGTTCATCATCGTCTCGCTGTCCGAGCAGCTCGCCCCGAGCCTCGGGCGTGGGCAGGCGTACGCCGTCGGCGGGTCCTTCGCCTTGCTGCTGGGCGTGTCGGTGCTGCTGCACGAGATCGGGCACTGCGTCGTGGCGAGAGCCTTCTCGCTGCCCGTGCGCAGCATCACGATCAACGTGCTCGGCGGTGTCACCGAGATCACCGAGCCACCTCAGACCCCCGCCCGGGAGTACGCCGTGGCGGTCGCCGGGCCGATGGTCTCCCTGTTGCTGGCGGGGGTGGGGCTCGGACTGCTGCCGTTCTTCGACGGCGACGGTCTGGCTCGCCATGTCGTGGCCAACGTCGCGATCGTCAACGGCATCATCGCTGCCTTCAACCTCCTGCCCGGGCTCCCGCTGGACGGCGGTCGGGTGCTGCGGGCGCTGATCTGGCGCATCAGCGGCAATTCCGAGCGGGCCACCCGCGGGGCGGCCTGGTCAGGCCGCGTCGTCGGCCTTGTCGTCGTCCCCCTGCTGCTCGTGGTGGTCCTTCCGGCGGCCGGCTACGGCGGCAGTGATGCCACGAACATCATCTTCGCGGCGCTGCTCGCGACCTACATCTACTCGATCGCGACAGCCACGTTGAAGCGGTCGCAGGCGATGAGCCGGCTGCCGCAGGTCTCGATCTCGGCGCTCGCGCGGCCGGCCCTGCGGGTCCCTGCCGACATGCCCGTTGCCGAGGCCGTCCGGCGGGCGCAGGCCGCAGGGGTGCGCGGGCTGGTAGTCGTCGACGCGGCCGATCGGCTGGAGGCGGTCGTGAGCGAGGCGGCCGTCATCGCGACACCGGAGCAGCGACGCCCGTGGGTGACGGTCGGGACACTGTCCAAGCGGCTCGAGCCGGGGCTGCTGCTCGACCCGCGGCTGGCCGGGGAGGAGCTGCTCGCCCGGATGCGGGCTCACCCCGCGGCCGAGTACGTCGCCGAGGACCCGGCGACGGGTGAGGTGCGCGTCCTCGTGTCCGAGGACGTTGCCAAGGCCCTGACGGCGTGACCGGGTCCGCGATCGGAGCCGACCGCCGACGAGGGCCGCTGGCCCCGGGTGACCAGGTCCAGCTGACCGATCCCAAGGGACGGATGCACACGATCACCCTCGAAGCGGGCAAGCAGTTCCACACCCACCGCGGGATCCTCGAGCACGACACCCTGATCGGCAGTCCCGAGGGCGTCGTCGTGCCCATCGGCGCGACGCAGTACCTCGCCCTGCGCCCGCTGCTCTCGGACTTCGTGCTGTCGATGCCACGCGGGGCGCAGGTCGTCTACCCCAAGGACGCCGGGCAGGTCGTGCAGATGGCCGACATCTTCCCTGGGGCGCACGTCGTCGAGGCCGGTGTCGGCTCCGGCGCCCTGTCGATGTCCCTGCTCCGGGCGGTTGGCGAGACAGGGCGGCTGTCGTCGTACGAGCGCAGGGCCGACTTCGCCGAGATCGCGCAGGCCAACGTGGAGCGGTTCTTCGGCGGACCGCACCCGGCGTGGACCGTCACCGTCGGCGACCTGCAGGACGTGCTGGACGAGACGGACGTCGACCGCGTCGTCCTGGACATGCTGGCTCCCTGGGAGACCCTCGACGCGGTGGCCAAGGCCCTTCGCCCTGGGGGCCTCGTGTGCTGCTACGTCGCGACCACGACCCAGCTGTCGACCACGGTCGAGGCCCTGCGCAGCCACGGCTGCTTCACCGAGCCGCAGTCCTGGGAGTCGCTGGTGCGCGGCTGGCACGTCGAGGGCCTCGCGGTCCGGCCCGAGCACCGGATGGTCGGGCACACCGGTTTCCTGTGCACGTCGCGGCGGTTGGCGGACGGCGTGGAGCCGCCGCTGCGCCGGCGGCGTCCGAGCAAGGGCATGTACGGCGAGCCGGTCACCTGACCTGGGCAGAAGTCGGACGTGTTTCGTACGGCGCGTCGCGAACTCTGTTGCGCACAGAGCGCCAGGGAGTGACAGGCTGCAACCAGCACCGTCGCAGG
>JAVXVI010000075.1:0-7013 GCA_032230005.1 Actinomycetota bacterium
TGGACGCGCCTCGCGGCCGTGGACCTTGCTCCCCTGATCCGGGTCAACGCGATCGCCGTGGGCTCGGTCGCGACCTCGGCGCTGCAGATCGTCATGGACGACGACAACCTGCGGACCGAGGCGGAGAAGAACACCCCGCTGCACCGGATCGGCGACCCGGACGAGATCGCGGCCACCGTGCTCTACCTCGCGTCCGCGGCCGGCGCCTTCGTGACCGGCAAGGTCTTCGAGGTCGACGGCGGCACCGAGCAGCCGGTCCTCGACATGGGGCTGCCGGACCTGACGATCCCGGACCTCGCATGACGATCAAGGTCGTTGCGTGGAGCACGGGCAACGTCGGCCGCCATGCCCTCGCGGGCATCGACGCCCGGCCCGACCTCGAGCTCGTCGGGCTCTGGGTCTCCAACCCCGACAAGGTCGGCCAGGATGCCGGGCGGCTGGCCGGCCTGGACCGCGAGCTCGGCGTACTCGCCACCAATGACGCCGATGCGCTGCTCGCGCTGAAGCCGGACTGCATCGTGCACACCGCCATGGCCGACGACCGGCTGTTCGAGGCGATCGAGGACCTGGCGACGTTCCTGCGCGCCGGCATCAACGTCGTGTCGAGCGGGCCGGTCTTCCTGCAGTACCCCTACGGCACGGCCGACGACATGGCCAAGCCGGTGATCGAGGCGGCGCTCGAGGGCGGCGCGTCGCTCTGGGTCAACGGCGTGGATCCCGGCTTCGCCAACGACTGGATGCCGCTTGTCCTCACCAGCGTCAGCGAGCGGATCGACGAGGTCCGGTGCATGGAGGTCCTCAACTACGCGACCTACGACCAGGCGATGATCGTGTTCGACGTCATGGGGTTCGGCCGCGCGATGGATGCCGAGAAGCCGATGCTGCTGCAGCCCGGGATCCTCACGATGGCGTGGGGCAGCGTCGTCCACCAGATCGCGGCCGGGCTCGACGTCGAGCTCGACGAAGTGACCGAGTGGTACGAGCAGCTGCCCGCGCCGGAGGCCTTCGACATCTCCAGCGGCGTGATCGAGGCCGGCACGGTCGCCGCGCTGCACTTCGAAGTGCGCGGCATGCGCGCCGGCCGGGCGGTCGTCGTCCTCGAGCACGTGACCCGCCTGCGCGACGACCTCGGCCCCGACTGGCCACAGCCGGCCGGGCAGGGCTGCTACCGCGTCGTCATCTCCGGTGAGCCCAACTACACCCTCGACCTGCAGCTGCTCGGCACCGACGGCGACCACAACACCGCCGGCCTCAAGGCCACCGCGATGCGCCTCGTCAACGCCGTCCCGGCCGTCGTGGCGGGCAAGCCCGGCCTGCTCACCGCCCTCGACCTCCCCCTCATCACCGGCAAAGGCCTGGTCACGTAAGCATCCCAGCCCGAGCGACCCAGGCCTGATTCCTGCACCTCAACGCCTCCACCTCGGGGGGGTCAAGGGCCGCACCCGCGTGGCAGCGACCGAGGCAACGGCGGGGACGGGGAGGTGGAGGCGTTGAGGTGCACGGGCGGCGAGCCAGAGGTTCAGCTGGCGGACTGCTCGGCTCGGAGTCTCAGCAGCTCGACGAAACGGCCGACGGCGCGTACGACGTGGGCGGACCGGATCGAGGGGAACACGTCGAAGGCGTGCTGCGTGCCGGGCAGCTCGATGTAAAGCACCGGCGACGTCGACACCGCGCGCAGCCGCTCGACGAACAGCCGGGCCTCGGCGACCGGCACGAGCGTGTCGTTGCGACCGTGGATCACCAGGAAAGGCGGCGCGTCGGCGCGGACCGCCTCCAGAGGTGAGGCGTCCCGGTAGACTTGGTCCTCGGTCGTCTTCATGACGATGCGCTCGAGCACGTGCCGCCGCCGTACCTTCGCGGCCTTCGTGCCCGTCTCCCCCGCCAGGTCGTAGACCCCGTAGTAGGGCACGCAGCCGCTCACGGACGTGTCGACGTCCTCGAAGCCCGGCTGGTAGCGCGGGTCGTTGGCCGTCAGGGCCGCCAGGGCGACCAGATGACCGCCGGCCGACCCACCCGTGAGGACGAGGAAGCCCGGGTCGGCGCCGTACGCCGCCCCCTCGGTCCGCACCCACGCCAGCGCCCGCTTCACGTCCACCAGGTGGTCCGGCCAGGTGGCGCGGGGCGACAGCCGGTAGTTGGGCGCGAAGCAGACCCAGCCACGGGACGCGAGGTGGAGCATCAGCGGGCGGCCCTGCTCGCGCTTGTCGCCGATGACCCAGCCGCCGCCGTGCACCTGCAGCAGCGTCGGGCAGCCGGTCGGGTGGTCCTTGTGCCGGTAGACGTCGAGGCGGTGCCGCTTCGACACGTCGGAGTAGCGGATGTCGACTGTCCGCTCGACGTCCGGGTGCCGGAAGGACATCGGCACGAAGAACCGACGGAGCCTGCTGGTTGCCTCCACCTCAGATTCGGGCTCCGGCCCGTCGGGCATCTCGGCCAGCGCCCGGTCGGCCACCTCGGCGGCCGCCTCGCTCGAACGCACCATCCGCAGCAGGCCGGCGACATTGGCCGCCATGAGCAGGAGCGCGACGACGCCGCGCGCCCCGGACACGGCCCCCAGGAGCACGAAGGCGGCCGTCTCGAGGACGGCCAGCACGATGAGCTGCGGGGCCAGCTCCGCGGTCAGCCAGGCGGCGAAGAACGCCGGCAGCAGCACCGGCGTCGCACGCCACGGCCGGACCGCGTTGAGGACCGCAACCGCCTCCAGTGCGGCGAGGACAAGGAACAGGGTGGGCACGCGACCAGTCTGCCTGCCTCTACTGTGCTCGCGTGCAGGCCATGAGCGGGATGGACGCGAGCTTCCTCTACTTCGAGACCCCGAGCATGCACATGCACGTCCTCGGCTGCCTCGTCCTCGACCCGTCCGAGATCCCCGGGGGCTGGCGCCGCGACCGGGTGCACACGCTGATCCGCGAGCGGCTCGACCTGCTGCCGCCGTTCCGCCGGCGCGTGCTCCAGCCGACGCTGCGACTGCACCACCCGGTATGGGTGGACGTCGAGGAGGTCGACCTGCACGACCACATCGACACCGTCACCTGTCCCGCTCCTGGATCCGAGGCGCAGCTGCAGGAGCTGATCGGCGCCTTCGCCGCCAAGAAGCTCGACCGGGACCGCCCGCTGTTCCACCTGCTCGTCGTCGAGGGCCTCGCCGACGGCCGCGTCGCCGTCGTCATCAAGGTGCACCACTGCGCCGTCGACGGGGTGGGCGCCGCGCGGATCCTGGGCAACCTGTTCGACCTGGACCCGGCGGGGCGTACGGCGGAGCAGCTGGACGAGGCCCGGGCGATCGCAGCGGCATCGGCTGCACCGGAGCCGGGGATCCCCGCCCTTGCCCTGCACACCGCATGGGGGCTCGCCAGCCGGCCGCTCGGCGTCGCGAAGCTGGTCCCGAGCGTCGCGAAGTCGGCCGTCAACCTCGTGCTGGCCCGCCGCAGCGCGCCGAGCGGCGGCGGCTCCGGCGCCATTCCTTTCACGGCCCCGCGCGCCCCCTTCAACGGGCGGATCAGTCCCGAGCGGGTCGTGGCCCTGATCGACGTCCCGCTCGAGGACGTCAAGGCCGTGAAGAGCGCCGTCGGGGGCACCTTCAACGACGCCGTCATCGCCATCTGCGGTGGCGCGTTCCGGCACTACCTCGAGGCCAGAGGCGAGCTGCCGGACAGCAGCCTCATCGCCGTCGTACCCGTCTCTGTTCGTGGCGACGACGACAACCAGGCGGCCAACCGCACGTCCGCGATGTTCACCTCGCTCGGCACGGACATCGCCGACCCGCTCGAGCGCCTGGAGAGCGTGCGGGTCGCCAACGACGTCGGCAAGGCCGACCAGAAGGCGCTCGGCAACGAGCTCATCGGGCAGGCGGCGCAGCTGGCCTCGCCCAACCTCACCTCGCTGGTCGCCCGGCTCTACACCAGCGCGCGGCTGGCCGACCTGCACCCGGTGGTCCACAACGTGGTCATCTCCAACGTCGCCGGCCCGCCGATCCAGATCTACTTCGCCGGCGCAAAGGTCGAGCGCGTCTTCCCGCTCGGCCCGGTGCTCGAGGGGGCCGGGCTCAACGTCACCGTGGTCAGCTACCGCGACCGGGTCGGCTTCGGGCTGATCGCCTGCAAGCAGCGGATGCCCGACGTGGCCGACCTGGCCGCGGCCGTGCCGACCGCACTGCAGGAGCTGCTGGCCGCCACGAAGGTCTCGTGATCTGCTAGAACGTGTTCTACCTTCGTTCTGGTGAGGTGGGCCATGCAGTTCACGATGTCCGTGGCACTGAGCGCGCCGCAGGACTATGCCGCGCTGGCACAGGCCGCGGAGGATGCCGGCTTCGACCAGATCGCCGTACCCGACTCGATCTTCTGGTCCGAGCAGGTCTCGGACGCCTACCCCTACACCAGTGACGGCTCACGGCTGTGGACCGAGACCACGCCGTTCGTCGACCCGTTCCTCGCCGTCGCCGCGATGGGGTCGGTGACCTCGCGGATCCGGTTCTGCACCCACGTCGTGAAGGTCGGCGTGCGCGACGCCGTCCTGCTCGCCAAGCAGGTCCAGTCGGCCGCGGTGCTCACCGGCGGACGGTTCACCTTCGGCGCCGGCGTCGGCTGGCTGCGGGAGGAGTTCGAGTGGTGCGGGCAGCGGTTCGAGGCTCGCGGCGCGCGCGTGGACGAGGAGCTCGAGGCGGTCCAGCAGCTGATGACCGGCGACTGGGCCGAGATGGCCGGCGAGCAGGTGCGGTTCGGCCGCATCAAGATGTTCCCGCCGCCGCCGAGCCGGGTGCCGATCTACATCGGCGGCCACACCGACGTCGCGCTGCGTCGCACGGTGCGCTTCGGTGACGGCTGGACGAGCGCGATGATCACGTACGACGAGCTTCGCGAGCTCATTCCGCGGGTCAACGGCATGTTGCGAGACGCGGGCCGCGATCCCGAGGGCTTCACCTTCCAGGTCGCCTCGTCGGACCGCTTCGGGCTGGACGGCTACCGCGACCTCGCCTCGATCGGCGTCACCGACGTGGTGACCATCCCGTGGGTCTTCTACGGCGTCCCGCTGGACGGGCCGCTTGAGGCGAAGGTCGACGGCATCAAGCGCTTCGCGAAGGACGTGATCGAGCAGTGGTGAGCCCCGCGTCAACGGCGACAGAGCATCCGGCACGGCTCGCCTCGCAGAAGTCGATCGCCGCCGTACAGGCCAAGGACAAGGCCGCCTGGCTCGCGCTGTTCGCCGACGACGCCGTCGTGGAGGACCCGGTCGGCCCGTCCTTCCTCGACGAGTCCGGGCAGGGTCATCGTGGTCTCGCCGCGATCGGGGCGTTCTTCGACAACAACATCGCGCCGGTCGAGTCGATCCGGTTCGACCTCGCCGACTCCTTCGCGGCCGGCGACGAGGTGGCCAACGTCGCGACGATCCACATGACACTCCCGGGCGGGGCGACCAGCCGCTGCGAGGGGGTCTTCGTCTACCGGGTACGCGCCGACGGCAAGCTGGTCAGCCTCCGCGCGTTCTGGGAGGTCGACCGGATGATGGCGACGCTGTCCAACCCGTGAGCGCCAACCTGTGAGCGATCTCGATGGTCTGGCGGCGGCCTTTGCACAGCTGGCCAGCCACGCCGGTCTCGTCGTGATGGACGTCTACGCCACGGACTTCGACGTACGCCGCAAGGCCGACCTCTCCCCCGTCAGCGAGGCCGATGAGGCGGCGGAGGCGCTGCTGGTGCCGGGGGTCGAGAAGCTGCTGCCCGGCGTACCGATCCTGGCCGAGGAGGCGGTGTCGCGCGAGGGGCTGGTCGCCATCGGCAGCGAGTTCGTGCTGATCGACCCCCTGGACGGGACGAAGGAGTTCGTCTCGCGCAACGGCGAGTTCACCGTCAACATCGCCCTCGTCCGCGACGGTGCTCCCGTCGCCGGTTGCGTCTACGCGCCGGCGCTGGACCGGATGTACATCGGCGGTACGACGGGGGCGACCGGCATCGTACGGCCGGGCGAAGACGTCGGCGAGCTCGCCCCGATGACGACGCGCCCGTACCCGGAGGAGCTGGTGGCGGTCGCCAGCAGATCCCACGCCGACGCGGAGACCGCCGCCTTCCTCGCCGACCTCGGTGTCATCTCCACCCGCAGCGCCGGCTCGTCGCTGAAGTTCTGCCTCGTCGCCGAAGGCTCGGCCGACGTCTACCCGCGCTTCGGTCCGACGATGGAGTGGGACACGGCGGCCGGGGATGCCGTGCTGCGTGCTGCCGGTGGCACCGTGACGAACCCGGACGGGACGTTGTTCGCCTACGCCAAGCCGGGCGCCCGCAACGGCTCCTTCGTGGCATGGGGTCGGGAGGCCCTGCGATGAGCGAGGACGCGATGGACGCGGTCCTGACCGGACGGGTGTGGAGCGAGTTCTGCACGGCCCTCGACCAGGCCGGGCAGGTGGTACTCGGCTCGTCCACCCCGGCCACTTCCCTCGACCGCGCCGAGGGCTTCCGCTACCTGACCAGGCTGCTGCGCAACTCCCTCTACGCGACGATCGAGAACAGCGACCCTGACCGCCCGGCCATGCAGGGCCTGGACCTGGTGAAGATCGGCGCCGACAACCCGGACAACGTCTACCTGTCGGCGCCGGTCCGCGGCAGCGCGTCGTACCGCATCACCGGCACCCGCGGCACCATCGCCTACGTCAGCCTCGGCTCCAAGGCCAACCGCTACGCCAAGGACGGCACGATGGCGTCGACCGGCGAGCTGCGCAACGACGACATCGTCGTGGGGCCCGACGGCAGCGTCGAGATCCTGGTGAGCGCGCAGCCGCAGGAGGGCAACTGGCTGCCGCTCGCCGAGGACTCCACGATGATCGTGGTCCGCCAGTCCTACCTCGACCGCGACGCCGAGGAGGCCGGGAGCTACACGATCGAGCGGCTCGGCGACGCGATGCCGACCCCTGGCCCGCTCGAGCCGGCCGCGCTGGTGCGGGCGCTGCAGCGGACCACCCTTGGCGTGCTGGGTACGGCGGCGACGTTCGTGCAGTGGACGGAGCTGTTCATGACGCGACCGAAC
>JAVXVI010000076.1:0-6764 GCA_032230005.1 Actinomycetota bacterium
CCCTGATGGACGACGTCTACCTGTTGAACAACCCCTTCACGTTCCAGTCGATGGAGAAGCACGCGGCGTACTGCGCCATGATCCGGCTCGGCCTCAAGGTCCCCGAGACGTGGCTGGTGCCGCACAAGCAGCCACCGGACAACCCGCGCTTCCCTTACACCGCAGCGAAGTACAACCAGCTGTTCGACATCGGCGAGGTGGCCAAGAAGGTGGGCTACCCGCTCTACATGAAGCCGTACGACGGGGGCGCCTGGGTCGGCGTGACGCGGATCAAGGACGACGCAGGACTGCGCGCCGCCTACGACGAGTCCGGCGAGCGGCTGATGCACCTGCAGGCGAGCGTCGAGGGGTTCGAGGTCTTCGCACGGTCGCTGTCGATCGGCGCGGAGACCATGGTCATGAAGTTCGCGCCGGACCGGCCCATGCACGACCGCTACAGCGTCGACCACTCCTTCCTCGCCCCCGAGGTCGGTGAGGAGGTCGTGACGATCGGCAAGGTCGTCAACGCGTTCTTCAAGTGGGAGTTCAACTCCTGCGAGACGCTGATCCGCGACGGGCAGGTGCACCCGATCGACTACGCCAACGCCTGCCCGGACGTTGCCATCACGTCCCTGCACTACTACTTCCCGTGGGCGATGAGCGCCCTGGTGAAGTGGTCCCTGTTCTGCACGGCGACCGGCCGCAAGCCGCGACTGGACCTGGATACCGCGCGCTGGTACGAGGTCGCGGACGGCGAGGCGTCGTACGACGACAAGATCGCTGCCTACCGGCGGCTGGCCGACGAGTACTTCCAGCAGGAGCAGTACGACGAGTTCGTGCGCACGTCGCTGGGCGACTTCGACCGGGTGGCCGCGGACTACTTCGCGTCCCCGGACTTCGACCGGCTCCTTGTCGAGACGGTTCGGTCGACCTTTCCTGTCCACGAGCACGAGGAGTTCGTGGCGCACTACCGCGGCTTGATCGCGGCCTGGGTCCGCGACGCAGGTTGAGGCTTCACCCTGACGGCTTTTGTGCCGAAGGAGCCCTGTGAGCCTTGTTTCCGCTGGTCCGGACGCTGTCCGTGCTGCCCATGAGGCCTCCCTTCGCCGCCTGCACGAACTGGTGCGGACGATCAACGGCGACCTCGACCTGGATCGCACCCTGGACGCTGTGACCAACGGCATCGTCGAGGGCCTGGGCTTCCAGGTGACGGTCGTCAACCTCGTTCAGCCCGACGGTGACTTCCGCGTCGTCGCTGTCGCCGGCTCGGACGAGGCGCGGGAGACGCTGCTGGGCCAGCGGGGTGTCCGGGCCCAGTGGGAGCACTACATGACCCTGTGCGAGCCCGTGGGGGCTCTGCTCGTGGACTACCGCCGGCTGGCCGATGACGGGTCCGACGTCCCGACATGGGTCCCCGACACCCCGATCAGCGAGGACGAGGACGCCTGGCACCCGCTGGACGCGATCATCGCCCCGCTGCGGACGTCCCGGTCCGGTCTGCTCGGCACCATCAGCGTCGACCTGCCGCGAGACGGACGGCGCCCCACGCCGGAGCGGCTCGAGCTGCTCGAGATGTACGCCGCCCAGGCGAGCGTCGCCATCGAGAACGCCGCGCTGCACACCGCGCTGGTGGCCCGGGACGCGGTCCGCGAGCAGGCGCTGGGCCGGCTCACCGCGCTCCTCGGGGAGGTCCCCGCCGCGATCATCGAGCTCGACCTCGACGGTCGCATCCGCTCCTGGAACCCGGCCGCCGAGAAGATGTTCGGCTGGACCGAGGACGAGGTCGTCGGGCAGACCAACCCGACCGTCAGCCCCGAGGGCTACGAGCAGGGCCTTGCCGAGCTGCAACGCGGCGAGGTCGTCCACGGCGAGCTCGCCCGCCGGCGGCGCAAGGACGGCTCGTCCATCGACGTCGAGATCTCCTCAGCCGTCCTCACCAACGCCCTGGGCACCCCGTTCGGCTACATCGGCGTGATCATGGATGTGACCGACCGGGTGCTGATGGAGCAGGAGCTGCGCCACGCCGCCTTCCACGACCCGCTGACCGGGCTCGCCAATCGGGCGCTGCTGCGCTCACGGCTGGACAGCCTGGACGCGGACGCCGAGGTCTGCCTGCTGCTGCTCGACCTCGATGGGTTCAAGGCGGTCAACGACTCCATGGGGCACGCGGTCGGCGACCAGGTCCTGCTGGAGGTCGCCCGGCGACTGGGCCGGAGCTCCCGTCCGTCGGACCTCCTGGTCCGGCTGGGCGGGGACGAGTTCGTCGTGCTCGTCGAGGGCGGCCAGGAGCGCGCGGTGCGGCTCGCTGAGCGCTTCCTGCGGATCCTTTCCGAGCCCGTGGCGCTGGCCGACCGCGACGTGGTCCTCGGCTGCAGCATCGGCATCGCGTCGCCGTCGGCCGACGGCTCCGACAGCGCACTCCGCGATGCGGACATCGCGATGTACGTCGCGAAGAGCCGGGGCAAGGGGCGCTACCAGATCTTCGAACCACAGCTGCGCGAGATCGTGATGGACCGCGCGGCGCTCTCGGACGACCTCCGCTCGGCGATCGCCAGGAACCAGCTGGCCCTGCGCTACCACCCGGTGATCGACGTCCGGACGAGGGAGATCGTCGCGTTCGAGGCGCTCCTGCGGTGGAACCACCCGACCCGTGGCGAGCTGAGCCCGCTGCTGTTCGTGCCGCTGGCCGAGGAGAGCGGCGCGATCCACGAGATCGGCGACTGGGTGCTGCGCGAGGCCTGTTCGCAGCTGCACCGGTGGGAGGACGTGCTGCCGGAGGACCACGACCTGACGGTCACGGTCAACCTCTCTGCGGTGCAGCTGCACGCCGACGACCTCGTCGAGCGGGTGCAGTCGGCGCTGCAGTCGACCGGCCTTGCCCCACGCCGGCTGGTGCTCGAGCTGACCGAGTCGGTGCTCGTGGACGACGTCGAGAACGCCGTGCGCGTCCTGGACGACCTGCGAGCGCTCGGGGTCCGGCTGGCCTTGGACGACTTCGGCGCCGGCTACTCGTCACTGCGCTACCTCAAGCGCCTGCCGTTCGACTTCGTCAAGCTCGACAAGGGTCTCGTCGACGGCATCGACCGAGACCCCGCAGCCCTTGCGCTCGCCGACGCGGTGCTGAGCCTGCTGTCGCGGCTCGGCCTGCGCACCTGCGCCGAGGGCATCGAGACGCCGGCGCAGCTGGCCGTCGTGGAGAGCCTGGGTTGCGAGCTGGGGCAGGGATTCCTGGTGTCAAAGCCACTGCTGCCCGCCGACCTGCTGCCGCTGCTGCTGTCCGGGTGGGACTGCCCGCCGCTCCCGGCACAGCGTGACGGAAGGGTCCGGGCCGGCCGTCCGGCATGATGGAAGCGTGCTCCCCTCCGACGCCTTCCACGTCTACGACACCACCCTGCGTGATGGTTCTCAGTGTGAGGGCATGTCCCTGTCCGTCAACGACAAGCTGGCCATTGCGCGACACCTCGACGACCTCGGCGTGGGATTCATCGAGGGCGGCTGGCCCGGCGCCAACCCCAAGGACACGGAGTTCTTCCGGCGGGCGCAGTCCGAGCTGTCACTGGGCACCGCGCAGCTGACGGCCTTCGGCTCGACGCGTCGGGCCGGCGGGGTGGCGGCTGATGATCTTGCGCCGCTGCGCGAATCCGGAGCCGGCATCGTCTGCATGGTCGCCAAGTCCGACGTCCGTCACGTCGAGCGGGCTCTCAGGACGACCCGCGAGGAGAACCTCGCGATGATCCGCGACTCGGTGGCACACCTGCGCGCGGAGGGGCAGCGGGTCTTCCTGGACGCCGAGCACTTCTTCGACGGCTACGTCGCGGATCCGTCGTACGCGATCGAGGTCTTGCGTACGGCGGCGGAGGCCGGCGCGGACGTCGTCGTGCTCTGCGACACCAACGGCGGGATGCTGCCGCACCGCCTGGCCGACATCGTCGCCGAGGTGGTCGGGACCGGGTTGCGGGTCGGGATCCACGCACACAACGACGCGGCCTGCGCGGTGGCCAACTCCCTCGCAGCCGTGCAGGCGGGCGCGACCCACGTGCAGGGCACGGCCAACGGCTACGGCGAGCGCTGCGGCAACGCCGACCTGTTCAGCGTCGTCGCGGCGCTGGAGAACAAGGAGGGCCGCGAGGTCCTCCCGGCCGGGCGGCTGGTCGAGCTCGGCCGGGTCGCGCACGCGGTCGCCGAGGTCGCCAACATGGTCCCGGACCCGCGCCAGCCGTGGGTGGGAGCGAGTGCGTTCGCGCACAAGGCGGGGCTGCACGTCAGCGCGATCAAGGCCGATCCCGACCTGTACCAGCACACCGATCCGGCGGCGGTAGGCAACGACATGAGGCTGCTCGTGTCGGAGCTGGCCGGCCGGGCCACCATCGAGCTCAAGGGCAAGGCGCTGGGCCTCGAGCCGGATCGGGCTGCGGTCGGCCGGGTGATCGAGCGGGTCAAGAACCTCGAGTCGATCGGCTACTCGTTCGAGGCCGCGGAGGCCAGCTTCGAGCTGCTGCTGCGCGAGGAGATGGGGGAGCGGCCGCACTACTTCGACCTCGAGTCCTGGCGGGTCATCGTGGAGCGACGAGCGGACGGCGAGATCGTCTCCGAGGCGACGGTGAAGCTCTATGCGAAGGGCGAGCGGATCGTCGCCACCGGCGAGGGCAACGGCCCGGTCAACGCGCTGGACAACGGGCTGCGGCTGGCGTTGGAGAAGCTCTACCCGGCGCTGGCGAGCATGGAGCTGGTCGACTTCAAGGTGCGCATCGTCAGCGGCGCGCACGGCACCAGCGCGGTGACCCGGGTGCTCGTCGAGACCTCGGACGGCACGACCGAGTGGGACACCGTCGGCGTGCACGAGAATGTCATCGCGGCGTCATGGCAGGCCCTCGAGGACGCCTACACCGCAGGGCTGCTGCGCGACGAGCAGCAGGCGGGCGACTAGCCTGCCAGGTGTGCGCATCGCCCGTTTCTCCTATCAGGGCGACGTGTCCTTCGGGGTCGTCGACGGCCCCGGTGAGGACCCCGCCGACCTCGTCGTCGGCATCGCCAGCGGCCACCCGTTCGCGCCGCTGCAGCTGACGGGGGAGTCCCTGCCGCTGTCGCAGGTGCGGTTGCTCGCTCCGGTGCTGCCGAGCAAGGTCGTCTGCATCGGCAAGAACTACGCCGACCACGCCGCCGAGATGGGCGGTGCGCCACCGGAGAGCCCCGTCGTGTTCCTCAAGCCGTCGACCTCGGTGATCGGTCCTGGTGATCCGATCGTGCTGCCGCGCAACAGCGAGCGGGTGGATCACGAGGCGGAGCTCGGCATCGTCATCGGCCGGCTCTGCCGCGAGGTCCCGCGGGAACGCGCGTATGACGTCGTACTCGGCTACACCTGCGGCAACGACGTGACCGCGCGCGACCACCAGAAGGCTGACGGGCAGTGGACGCGCGGGAAGAGCCACGACACGTTCTGCCCGCTCGGGCCATGGGTGGAGACCGAGCTCGCCGCGTCTGACGTGGCGGTGCGCTGCACTGTCGACGGCGAGGTGCGACAGGACGGCCGGACGTCGGCATTGATCCACGACATCCCGGCCGTCATCGAGTGGGTGACGGCGTTCATGACGCTGCTGCCGGGCGACGTCATCCTCACCGGGACACCTGCGGGGGTGGGACCGATCACCGCCGGCTCGTCCGTGTCGGTGTCGATCGAGGGCCTCGGCACCCTGACCAACCCGGTGGTGGCGCGATGAGCGTTCGCCTGCGGGTGGCACCGTCGCCGACGGGGGACCCGCATGTCGGTACGGCGTACATGTCCCTGTTCAACCTGGCTTTCGTGCGGCAGCAGGGCGGGCAGTTCGTGCTGCGGGTCGAGGACACCGACCGGGCCCGGTTCCGCGCCGACAGCGAGCAGCAGGTCTACGACATGCTGCACTGGCTCGGGCTCGACTGGGACGAGGGGCCGGACAAGGGCGGGCCCTTCGCGCCGTACCGACAGAGCGAACGGCTCGAGACCTACCGACCGCACGTCGACAAGCTGGTCGCGGACGGGCACGCCTACCTGTGTTGGTGCTCCGGTGAGCGGTTGCAGGCGATGCGCGAGGACCAGCAGAAGCGCAAGGTGCCGACGGGTTATGACCGGCGCTGCTACGGGCTGACGCGCGAGGAGCGGGCCGCCATCGACGGCTTCAGCGAGTCGCCCGTCGTGCGGATGCTCATCCCCGACGACGCACCGCTGCACTTCGCCGATCTGATCCGCGGCGAGGTCAACGCGCCGATGCCCGACGACCAGGTGATCCTCAAGGCCGACGGCTTCCCGACGTACCACCTCGCGGTTGTGGTCGACGACCACCTGATGGGGATCACGCACGTCGTCCGCGGCGAGGAGTGGATCTCCTCGACGCCGAAGCACCTGCTGCTGTTCGACTGGCTCGGCTGGGAGCGGCCGGCGTTCGCGCACATGCCGCTGCTGCGCAACACCGACAAGTCGAAGATCTCCAAGCGCAAGAACCCGGCGGCCCGGCTGACGTGGTTCCGGGAGGAGGGCTACCTGCCGGAGGCGCTGGTCAACTTCCTCGGGCTGCTCGGCTACTCGCTGCCCTCAGGGGAGGAGATCTTCACCTTCGCTGAGATGTCCGCGACGTTCGACTGGGGGCGGGTCAACACGGTCGGGCCGGTCTTCGACCTGGACAAGCTGGAGTGGCTCAACGGCCACTACCTGCGTGAGCTCGAATCGGAGGACTTCGTACGCCGGGTGCTGCCGTTCCTGCAGCGCGAGGGGCTCGTGGCCGAGCCGGCGACGGACGAGCAGCTGGCGACCC
>JAVXVI010000077.1:0-3879 GCA_032230005.1 Actinomycetota bacterium
GCCCTGACCCCCGGGACGTGCGGCGCCTGACCCGAGACATCTACGTCCCGGCCGGCGACGTCGGTTTCTGGCAGGGCGCCCTGCGCGACGTCGACGACGAGGACTTCGGCCGCGTCAGCGAGTCCATCGAGGCGCGCAGGCCGTTGACGATCGACCTGCTGTACGGCGACGCCGAGGGCGGCCAGCGCGTGATCAGCCGCTTCACCCTGACGCCGGGAGACGCGATGTGGCTGGCGTCGCCGTCGCGGCACTGGAACGTCGACCGCCCCGACCCCCGCTGAGCCTCCGTGCAACGCTGAGCCGATGCGGATCGCTGTCGCCCCCAACAACTCCGAGCTGGTCGCGGATGCGGTGCAGGCCGGCGGCGGGGAGCTGGTCGACATCGGTGATGGACCGGACGCCCTCGTCTGGATGGACCCGCGCGACGCGGACGGCCTGCGCCAGGTCCTGGCCGAGGCACCGACGGCGAGGTGGGTGCAGCTGCCGTTCGCCGGGATCGAGAACTTCGTCCGCGCCGGTGTCCTCACCCGGGATCGGACGTGGACCTGCGCGAAGGGCATCTACGCCGAGCCCACCGCCGAGCACGCGCTCACGCTGGCCCTCGCGGGACTGCGTCACCTCCCCCAGCACGCCCGTGCCCGCAGCTGGGGCAAGCAGGGCGGGACGACGCTGTACGACGCGCCCGTCGTCATCCTCGGTGGCGGCGGCATCACGTCGGCTCTGCTGGAGCTGCTCACGCCCTACCGGGCGCGCACCACGGTCGTACGCCGGTCCTCCGACCCGGTCCCAGGAGCAACGCGCACCGTCGGCAGGGACCAGCTCGACGAGGTCCTGCCCGACGCCCTCGTCGTCGTCCTGGCCCTCGCGCTGACGCCGGAGACCGAGCACGTCATCGGCGCGAAGCAGCTGGCCGCGATGAGCGAGTCGGCCTGGCTGGTCAACGTCGCCCGCGGCCGGCACGTCGACACCGATGCACTCGTCGCGGCTCTCACGGACAACGCGATCGGTGGTGCGGCCCTCGACGTCACCGATCCCGAGCCACTGCCCGACGGCCACCCGCTCTGGTCACTGCCGAACTGCATCATCACCCCGCACACGGCGAACCCGTGGCAAGTCGCCCAGCCGCTGCTGGCCCGGCGCATCACCGACAACGTCCGCCGCTTCGAGGACGGGCAGGAGCTCCTCGGCCTGGTCGACCTCGACGCCGGCTACTAGGACGCCTGGCTGACCGAGGACATGTTGAAGTCGGCCACCCGGATCGACGGCATCCGCACCCAGGTGAAGTCGTCGCTCCACTCGCGAGGGAGTGACGCCTCGGTCCGGCCGAC
Source organism: Actinomycetota bacterium (assembly GCA_032230005.1). Taxonomy (GTDB): domain Bacteria; phylum Actinomycetota; class Actinomycetes; order Mycobacteriales; family SCTD01; genus RYN-124. Next base: position 1,329 of record JAVXVI010000077.1, read on the forward strand.
CTCCGACATCCGGCCCAGCAGGTCGACGGGGCTCTCGTTCCACCGGAAGTTGTTCACGACCGCGGTGACCTCACCGCCCTCGACGAGGTAGACGCCGTCGCGGGTCAGGCCGGTCAGCAGCAGCTTCTCCGGGTCGACCTCCCGGATGTACCACATACAGGTGAGCAGAAGACCTCTCTCGGTGCCGGCGACCATCTCGTCGATGGTGGCGGTGCCGCCGGCGTCGAGGACGAGGTTCTCGACGTACGGCGTCACGGCCGCGCCGGTCCTGGCCGCCGAGGCACGGGTCTGCACAAGCGCGGACAGGCTGCCGTCCGCGATCCAGTCCGTGGCGTCGATCGGGAGCCCGTTGTCGAAGACACTGCTGAACGCCGACGACTGCGACGCGACGACAAACGGGATGGTCCCGAATGCTGCGTCGTGCGGATCGCCCCGGAGCGAGAGGCCGTTGGGGCCCAGCGCCTCAACGACCCGCGTGCCGCCGCCGGCGCGGGAGAAGACCGTGCGACCCTCGTCGGCCTCCCGGCCCGACATCGTCCAGTACATGTACGCGGTCAGGTCAGCAACCGCGCTCGGTGGCAGCAGCGTCTCGTAGCGGCCGGCCGGCAGGTCGACGTGCCGCTTGGACCAGCCGAGCCGTCGCTGCAGCTCGGCGTCCAGAGCAGGTACGGCGATGTCCGACCAGTCACGGGTGTGTTGCCCGACCCAGCTGGATCCGCCGGGCAGTTCGTTCTTGCCCGTGACCTCGATGTAGCCGGTGGGCTGGGCGTGCCGACGCCGCAGACCGGTCGACGAGCCCAGCCAGGTCGTCGTGACGTCGTGCGACGCGTATCCGAACAGCCGGCGACCGTCGGCCCGGGCCGCGGCGAAGCTCTCCCCCAGATCAGAGGCCAGCGATGCAAAGACTTCGGTCGTCGCCCTGTCCGCCGGGGTCGAGAACGACGGGTCCGGGTCGCCCGTCACCAAGGGGGCGTAGTCCTCGGCCGGTCCCGCTTCGCGCGCCGCCTTCTCGCTCGCGCGGACCAGTCCCTCGAGGTCGTCCAGCACCGTCGCGCTGCGGGTGCCCACGCTCTCGCCGACGACGCTGATGACGGTGACCGAGCGGGTGCGCATCGAGCCGTTCGTGGTGAGCGTGTTGTTGGCCCAGCGCAGGTTGACGGCGCTGCTCTCCTCGACGAGCACCACGCAGCCATCGGCCTTGGACAGCGACAGCGCCCGCTCGACGACCTCCGCGCCGCTCATCGGCCGCCCTCCCGGGTGGTGTTGAGGATGTTGACGCCGCGGAACAGCGCGGCGGGACAGCCGTGCGACACCGCCGCCGTCTGCGAGGGCTGGGCCTTGCCGCAGTTGAAGGCTCCGCCGAGGACGTAGGTCTGCGGCCCGCCGACGGCTTCCATCGACCCCCAGAACTCGGTCGTCGTCGCCTGGTACGCGACATCGCGCAGCTGACCGACCAGGCGCCCGCCGCGGATCTCGTAGAAGCGCTGGCCGGTGAACTGGAAGTTGTAGCGCTGCATGTCGATGGACCAGCTCTTGTCACCGACGATGTAGATGCCGCGCTCAACGCCGCCGATCAGCTCGTCCGTGGATGGACCACCGGCCGCAGGTTGCAACGACACGTTTGCCATCCGCTGCACCGGGACCCGCGACGGCGAGTCGGCGTAGGCGCAGCCGTTGGACCGGCTGACCCCGAGGACGGCGGCGTTCTGCCGCGCCATCCGCCGGTCGAGCTGGTAGCCGACGAGGACGCCGTCGCGGACGATGTCCCACTGCTGCGTCGCGACGCCCTCGTCGTCGTAGCCGATCGTCGACAGCCCGTGCTCCACGGTGCGGTCGCCGGTGACGTGCATGACGTCCGAGCCGTAGCGCAGCGACCCGAGCTGGTCGAGGGTGGCGAACGACGTCCCGGCGTACGCCGCCTCGTAACCCAGCGCGCGATCCAGCTCGGTCGCGTGCCCGATCGACTCGTGGATCGTGAGCCACAGGTTGCTGGGGTCGATGACGACGTCGTAGCGGCCGGGCTCGACGCTGCTCGCCTTGGCCTTCTCGACCAGCAGCTCAGGGAGCTGCCCCAGCTCGCCGTCCCAGTCGTAGCCTGTAGTGAGGTACTCCCAGCCGCGGCCCACCGGCGCCGCGACCGTCCGCATCGTCTCGAACCCTCCCCCCGGGTCGACCCGGGTCGCCGTCACCTGCGGCAGCAGCCGGACGCGCTGCTGCGTCGTGGTCGTCCCCGCGGTGTCGGCGTAGAACTTGTTCTCGAGCATCTGCTGGAGCCGGACGTCGACGTGGTCGACGTCGTCGTGGCCGAGCAGCCGCATGCTCCAGCCGGCGAACAGCTCCACTTTGTCGGCGGTCGCGACGTCGTACGGATTGACGTCGTACGACGAGACCCACGTGACGTCGCCGTACGTCGGCTCGTCCGCGAGCTCGACGGGCTCGGCGTTCAGAGCTCGGGACGTCCGCGAGACAGCGACCGCCTCACGGGCCAGCCGCACTGCCTCGTCGACGGTCACGTCCGCGCTGCTCGCGAACCCCCACGTCCCGTCCGCGA
>JAVXVI010000078.1:0-11106 GCA_032230005.1 Actinomycetota bacterium
GCGATCGTCGGGCACTGGCCGGCGGGGGTGGTGAAGCGCGCGTTGGGGTGGGCAGCCGGGGTCTCGGACGCGGGCGTCCAGTCGTTGCCCTTCCAGTCCGTCAGGTGCGCCGGCGGGGCTTCGGTCAGCCCCTCCCACCAGACGTCGCCGTCGTCGGTCAGGGCGACGTTGGTGAAGATCGAGTTGCCGTAGAAGGTCTTCACCGCATTGGCGTTGGTGTCCTCGCCGGTGCCGGGCGCGACACCGAAGAAACCCGCCTCCGGGTTGATCGCGTAGAGCCGGCCGTCCTCGCCGAAGCGCATCCACGCGATGTCGTCACCGACGGTCTCGACCGTCCAGCCCGGGACGGTCGGCTGCAGCATCGCGAGGTTGGTCTTGCCGCAGGCGCTCGGGAACGCCGCCGTCACGTACTTCGGCTCGCCGCTCGGGGGCGTGAGCTTGAGGATGAGCATGTGCTCGGCCATCCAGCCCTCGTCGCGGGCCATCACCGACGCGATGCGCAGGGCGAAGCACTTCTTGCCCAGGAGGGCATTGCCGCCGTACCCGGATCCGTAGGACCAGATCTCGCGGGTCTCGGGGTAGTGGACGATGTACTTGGTGTCGCTGCACGGCCACGGCACGTCGGCCTGGCCGGCCTCGAGCGGCGCACCGACGGTGTGCACGGCCGGGACGAAGAAGCCGTCGTCGCCCAGCAGGTCGAGGGCCGCCTTGCCCATGCGCGTCATGATCTTCATGGACACGACGACGTACGGCGAGTCGGTGATCTCGACGCCGAGCTGGCTGATGCTGCCGCCGAGCGGGCCCATGCAGAACGGGACGACGTACATCGTGCGGCCCCGCATCGAGCCGTCGAACAGCGGCGCGAGCGTGGCCCGCATCTGCGCCGGGTCCATCCAGTTGTTGGTCGGGCCGGCGTCGGCCTCGCGCTCGGAGCAGATGAAGGTGCGGTCCTCGACCCGGGCGACATCGGTCGGGTCGGACTTCGCGTAGAAGCTGTTCGGGCGCTTGGTCTCGTCGAGCTTGAGGAACGTGCCGTTGTCCACGAGCAGCTGGGTCAGCCGCTGCCACTCCTCCTCGGAGCCGTCGGCCCACTCCACCCGGTCCGGCTTGGTCAGCTGGGCGATCTCCCGCACCCACGCCACGAGCTTGGCGTGCTTGGTCGGGGCCTCGTCCAGGCCGGGGATGGTGGACACGGTCGTCATGGGAGCCTCTCCATCGAGGTGATGCCGTCTGGCCAGGGGGAACTACCCGTAAGTCTGCCGCGTCACTACCAGTGGCGACACCCCCCTTGCCTGTGAGATCCCGCACCCACGAGCGCCCGGAAGGACCCGTGTCCGAGAGCCTGCCCAGCGCGATCGAGACCAAGGTCGCCGAGGTCGCCGCGAGCGTGTCAGCCGCGCTGAAGCCGCGCCTGCGGGGCGTGCTGCACGAAGCGGCCTTCGCCATCTCGCTGGTCACCGGGACGGTGCTGATCTGCCTCGCTGATGGCACGAGGGAGCGGATCGCCGCTTCGGTGTACGGCGGCAGCGTGGCGCTGCTGTTCGGGACCTCGGCTGCGTATCACCGGGGGTCGTGGTCACCGCGGGCGTACGACGTGATGGCGCGGCTCGACCACTCGATGATCTTCGTGCTGATCGCGGGGTCCTACACGCCGTTCGCCCTGCTGCTGCTCCACGGCGCCCTGCAGTGGGTCGTCCTCGGCGTCGTCTGGGGCGGAGCTGCCGTCGGCGTACTGCTCCGCAACGTCTTCAGCCAGCCGCCGCGCTGGCTGTTCGTCGGGCTCTACCTCGCCCTCGGCTGGGTCGCGGTCGGGATCATGCCCGACATCCTGCGCCGAGGCGGGATCGCCGTGCTCCTGCTGCTCCTGGTCGGCGGGCTGTTCTACAGCCTCGGCGCGGTCGTCTACGCGCTGCGCCGGCCGGACCCGTCGCCGCGGTGGTTCGGCTTCCACGAGATCTTCCACGCCTGCACGCTGGTCGCCTTCGCGAGCCACTACGCAGCGGTCTCCCTCACCACCTACGCCGCCTGACCCCGCCTCACCGCCCATGATCAACGCGGGGTTAGCCCCTCGAGTTGGGGGCTTTTCCGGGTGCCAGGCCCGCGTTGATCAAGTGGGGGGCTAGGCGGCGGGGCCGCGCTCGCGGACCTGCTGGACGGACTCCATCGCGGTCCGCAGCTCGGCCAGCCAGGCCTCGGTGTTGCTCCCGACCAGCTTCACGCACCAGGCGAGCGCCTCTGAGCGGGACCGGGCCACGCCGGCCTCGACCAGCGTGTCCAGCACCTGCCGCTCCGGCTGGCGCAGCCGGGTCATCACCGGCACCGACAGGGTCGTGAAGACCTGCCGGGTGTCGCCGGCCTGGGCGCCCCAGGCGACCTTGCGCCCGTAGCGGTGCTCCGCCTCGCGGGCGATCCGCATCCGGGCCTCGCGGGTGTCCTCGCGGAACCTCGTGATGCGGCCTGCTTCGGCTTCGGCCTTCGCGGCGTCATCGCCGGCTGCGTCGGGGGCGGGGATGCGGCCGATGACGAGGATCTCGTCGCGGTCCACCGTGATGTCGGGCTCGCCGTCGAACCACTCGTCGGGCAGCCGGCCGGCGAACCAGCCGCTCAGCCCGTCCGCCGCGGGGACCTCCTGCTCGGGCCGGCCGCGTCCGCCGCCGCGCCCTGGGCCGCCGCCGGGGCCTCTTCCTTGATTGCTGTGGGGGTGTCTCATGACACGTTCTCCTTCGTCGTGATTACACACTTACACCATTACGAAGTCATGTCCAGCCCCCGATGTTCCCGCTGCGGCGGGGGCTTCGCGTGGCAGGCTGGCGCGGTGCCCGTCTGGTCCGCGCCCGTGCGCTACCAGGAGTGCGACCAGCAGGGGATCGTGTTCAACGCCCACTACCTGACCTGGTGCGACGAGGCCGTGACCGCGTGGATGGCCGCGGTCGGCACGCCGTACGACGGCCTGCACGCACGCGACCTGGACACCCGCGTCGTGGCCAGCGCCTTGGACTGGACGTCCTCGGCCCGCTGGGGCGACACGGTCGACGTCGACGTCGCCCTTGCCAAGCTCGGTCGGACCAGCTTCGCGATCGGGATCGACGTCAGAGTCGGCGAGCGGCGGTGCTGCCACGTCGTCACGACCTACGTGATGACCGACCTCGCCGGCTCGCCCGTCCCGGTGCCCGACGACCTCCGCGCCGCCTGGAGCTGATCAGACGACCACCCGCAGCTGCTCGCGCAGCCGGGCCGCGTCCGTCGTCGGGGCGTCACACACGAAACCGCGGCACACGTAGGCCGCGCCGGCCGGGCGGCCCTCGACCAGCGGACCGCTGCCCACCACGACGGCGCCCGGGGAGGTGGCCCGCCGGGCGACAGCGAGCAGATCCGGGCGCTCGACGACGGCGACCTCGGCCGGTCCGGCGACCAACGCCTCCCCCACGGCGCAGGCCCAGCCGGCGAACCGCGCGTGCCTGGCGAACAGCTGAGCCACCTTGCCCAGGGCCGCCTCCGCGGCAGAGCGGTGCCGGTCCGAGCCGGTGAGCGCCGCGTAGGTCAGCAACGCGCCCGCCGCGGCCGACGCACCGGACGGTGTCGCGTTGTCGGTGGGGTCCTGCGGCCGGCGTACCAGCTGCTCCGCGTCGTCGGCGGTGTCGTAGAAGCCGCCGGTCCCGTCCCCGAAGCGCTCCAGCACCACCTCGAGCAGGTGCTTGGCCCCGTCGAGCCGCCCCGCGTCACCCGTGACCTGGTGCAGCGCCAGCAGGCCTTCTGCGAAGTCGGCGTAGTCCTCCAGCACGCCGGCATGCGCGCCGACCACGCCGTCGCGGGAGACCCGCCGCAGTCGCTGGTCGGCCGTGACCCAGTGCACCTCGAGAAGCAGCTCGGCGCACGCGTCTGCGGCCGCGACCCAGTCCGGCCGGTCCAGCAGCGCCCCGCCCTCAGCGAGGGCCGCGATGGCGAGGCCGTTCCACGCGCACACGACCTTGTCGTCGCGGCCCGGCTGCGGCCGGTCCCCCCGGGCGGCGAGCAGGGCCGCCCTCACCCGCTCGTAGCGGTCGACGTCATCGGGCTCGGACAGTCGCTGGACGACAGAGCTGCCGTGCTCGAACGTCCCCCCGACCGTCACGTCCATCTGCGCAGCCGCCCAGCCGCCGTCGTCGGCGCCGAGCACGTCGACGAGCTGCTCGGGCGTCCAGACGTAGGTCAGTCCCTCGACCCCGTCGGTGTCGGCGTCGAGCGCGGAGGCGAACCCGCCCTCCGGCGTACGCAGGTCGCGGAGCAGGAAGTCCCCGGTCTCCAGCGCGACGCGTCGGGCGAAGGCCGACCCCGTCGACCGCCACCAGTGCAGGTAGACCCGAAGCAGCAGCGCGTTGTCGTAGAGCATCTTCTCGAAGTGCGGCACCACCCAGTGCGCGTCCACCGAGTAGCGCGCGAAACCGCCGGCCAGCTGGTCGTACATCCCGCCGCGCGCCATCGCCTCACACGTGCCGCTGACGAGGTCGAGGTCCTCGCCATCGGTGCGTGATGCCCTGCGGAGCAGGAACTCCAGGGCCATCGACGGCGGGAACTTCGGTGCGCCGCCGAAGCCGCCCGATGCCTTGTCGTACGACGCGCGCAGCGACCCGGCCGCCTGGTCGAGCAGCTCCGGTGTGACCGGTGCGGAACCGGCAACCGGACCGGCCGCGGACAGCCGTCGTACGACGTCTGCTCCTGCCTCTTCCAGCTCGCCGCGCTTGGTCTGCCAGGTCGTTGCGACGGACTCGAGCACCTCGCGGAAGGACGGCATGCCGTGCCGGCGCTCGCTCGGCCAGTAGGTCCCGCAGAAGAAGGGCTCGCCCTTCGGCGTCAGGAACGACGTCATCGGCCAGCCGCCGTGGCCGGTCATCGCCTGCACGGCTTCCATGTAGACGGCATCGACGTCAGGACGTTCCTCACGGTCGACCTTGACGTTGACGAAGTGCTCGTTCATGTACGCCGCGGTCGCCTCGTCCTCGAAGGACTCGTGGGCCATGACGTGGCACCAATGGCAGGCCGCGTAGCCGATGGACAGCAGCACAGGCACGCCGCGGCGCTGGGCCTCAGCGAACGCCTCCGCCGACCACTCCCACCAGTCGACCGGATTGTCCCGATGCTGCTGCAGGTACGGCGACGTGCTTTCGGCCAGGCGGTTCGTCATGTCCTAAATCCTGCCCTGACGTCCCCCGCTCATCATCTTCACGTTCACCCGATCGAGGAGGAACGTGGACTCCTAAGCCAGCGATAAGGAGAGGACCAGCACCAGAAGGGAGGGGACACCTGTGGGCACGGCAGGTGCGCAGGCCGCAGAGCACCCGCTCGACCGCGTGACGGTCGCGCGACTGTCGGCCGCCCTGTTCGCGCTCTGTGGACTCCTCGTCATCGCCGTCACCCCGTGGCTGCCGGCCCGCAGCCACCTCGGGCTCACGCTCACCGGGACAGCAGCCATCGCCGCAGCGGGCGTGATGATGCTGCTGCCGTGGGAGCGCTGGCCGCGGACGGCAACGCTGTGGCTCACGCTGCTGTCGACCGGGCTGATCGCGATGCACAACGTCTTCACCGGCGCCGACGGCTTCCGCTACTCGATCCTGTTCACCGTCGTCGCGGCATGGATCGGCTTGTGCCACCCGCGCGGCACGACCCTGGCTCTCGCGCCGTTGCTCGCTGTCGCCTACATCGTGCCGCTCCTGCTGCTCCACGACGGCAACGTCAGCAACCAGATCGCCACCCTTGCGTACGGCGTGCCGCTGTCGGTGCTGATCGGCGAGACGATCGCCTGGGTGACGGCACGGCTGGGTCAGTCGCAGGCCGAGCTCACTCGAAGCGATGCCGCCTGGGAGGGCGTGTTCGCCGACTCCCCCGTTCCGATGTGGGTCTACGACAGGACCACCCTGCGGTTCCTTGCCGTCAACGACGCGGCCGTGTCCCACTACGGCTGGTCGGCACAGGAGTTCCTCGCGATGCAGATCACCGACATCCGTCCGGAGGAGACGCGCGACGCCCTGATCGCTGACCTGGCGAAGCCGACCGACGAGCTCGACCGCGGCGCCGTCTGGATGCACCGCACCAAGCAGGGCGCGCTCCTCGACGTCGAGGTGCACGGCCGGTCGGTGCCGGCCTGGGGTCCTGCCGCGCGACTCGTCGTGGCGCTCGACGTGACCGAGCGGCATCGCGCCGAAGCAGCACTCGCCCGCCGTAGCCTCCGCGACGACGTCACCGGCCTCCCCAACCGGGCGCTGCTGCTCGACCGCTTGGCGCAGGCGCTCGAGCGCTCGCAGGCCACGGTCGGCGTCGTGCTCGTCGATCTGGACCGCTTCCGCCGGCTCAACGAGCTGGTCGGCTCCACCGTCGCAGACGACGTGCTGCGGGCCGCCGGGCAACGCGTCTGCGCCGTCGTACCCCGCGAGGCGACGGTCGGGCGATGGGGTGGGGACTCGTTCCTCGTCGTCGTCGAGACCGCTGATCGCAGCAGCATGCGCGAGCTCGGCGAGGCGATCATCCGGTCGTTCGCGGCGCCCTTCGCAACCCCGCAACGGGCCGTGCAGATCACCGTCAGCGCAGGCGCGGCGGTGTCCGGTCGCGGCTCTGACGCGGGCTCGCTCCTGACGGACGCGGAGAACGCGCTGCTCATCGCCAAGACCGGCGGACGCGATCGCGTGGCACTTCTCGACGACCACGCGCGCTACCGCGCAGCAACGCGACGAACGGTCGAGCAGCAGCTCGCCGAGGCGATCCGCGACGGGCAGCTCTACCTCGCCTACCAGCCGCAGCTCGGGCTGATGGACGAGGAGCTGGTCGCGGTCGAGGCCCTGGTCCGGTGGGACCACCCGGAGCGCGGCACCATCCCGCCGAGCGAGTTCATCCCGATCGCCGAGGAGTCCGGCGTCATCGGCGCGCTCGGCGACTGGGTCCTCGACGAGGCCTGCCGGCAAGCGGCGCTGTGGGCCGGGCGGCCCGGGATGCCGGCGCGCATGAGCGTCAACGTGTCGGCCGTCCAGGTCGCCGACCCGTCGCTGCCGCGGCGCGTGCTCGAGACCCTGGCAGCGCACGGCCTGCCTGCCGACCGGCTCCGGCTGGAGCTCACCGAGCACGCACTGGCCGCGCCGTCGGCGGCGCACGTGCTCGGCCAGCTCAGCGCCGCGGGCATCGGGCTGTCACTCGACGACTTCGGCACCGGCTACTCCTCGCTCGCCTACCTCCGGCGCTTCCCGATCGACGAGATCAAGGTCGACCGGTCGTTCGTCAGTGGCGTGACGACCAGCGAGCGCGACCGCACGATCGTCAGCAGCATCCTTCGGCTCGGCCGGGAGATGCGGCTGACCACGGTGGCCGAGGGCATCGAGACGACGGCCCAGGCGATCCGGCTCACCGAGCTCGGCTGCGGCCTCGGTCAGGGCTACCACTGGAGCCGGCCGATCCCGGCCGAGCACCTGGAGCGGTGGATCACCTCGCGCACCGCTGCTCGCCCGAGCCTGCGGGTCGTTCCCGGAGCCTGACCGCTCCTACGCTGGCCGGCATGCCCGGGCCACTGCAGGTGACGCCGCGGCTCGTGCTGCCCGAGGCCGAGCTGAGCTGGCGGTTCAGCCGCTCGTCCGGCCCGGGTGGTCAGTCGGTCAACACGACCGACAGCCGCGCGGAGCTGTCGTTCGACGTCGCGCGATCGCCGTCACTGCCCGAGCACCTGCGGCAGCGGGCACTCACCGCGCTCGGCTACCGGCTGGTCGACGGCGTCCTCACCATCGCGGCCAGCGAGCAGCGCAGCCAGCTGCAGAACCGGGAAGCCGCCGAGCAGCGGCTGGCGGAGCTGCTGCGCGCAGCGGTCGCGCCGCCACCGCCGCCGCGGCGTGCGACGAAGCCGACCAGGTCCAGCAAGGAGCGCCGGCTCAACGTGAAGCGGCAGCGCTCCGAGCTCAAGCGCTCCCGCCGCACCACCCGCGACGACTGATCAGGGAGCGGCCGGGTCCTCGGGAGGAGCGTCTGGCGGGGGCTTGGGGTCTTCGAAAGAGGGTGGGAGGCGGCGGAGGCGGCCGTTCATGTTCCGGACCAGGAGTACGACGGCGACACCCAGCAGCAGGACGATCAGCAGCCCAAGGGGCCCGGCGGTCCCGGACGGAGCAGCAGCCAGCGTCATCGGGCCACGCTCTCGCGGATGCCGGCGAACAGGTCGTCCTCGGGCAGCGTGGTGTCGACGAGCGAGCGGGCCAGCTGGAAGTCCTCGTAGGGCCAGGCCTCCTGCTGCATCTCGATCGGCATCGCGAACCACCGGCCGGTCGGGTCGACCTGCGTCGCGTGCGCGATGAGCGCGGCATCGCGGATCGGGAACCACTCCGCGCAGGGCACCGAGGTCGTCAGGCGCTCCGCGTCGCCGGGCTTGTCCTCCCAGTTGACCAGCCACTCGGCGTACGGCGACTCGATCTTCGCCGCCAGCATCGCCTGGTGCAGCTTCTCCAGCCGGCTCTTGTGGAACGTCAGGTTGTAGTAGAGCTTCAGCGGCTGCCAGGGCTCGCCTGCATCGGGGAACCGGTCCGGATCACCTGCCGCCTCGAAGGCCGCGATCGACACCTCGTGGCAGCGGATGTGGTCGGGGTGCGGGTAGCCGCCGTGCTCGTCGTACGTCGTCATCACGTGCGGCCGCTCGCGGCGCACGACCGCGACCAGGTCCCGCGTCTGCTCCTCGAGGTCCCCGACCGCGAAGCAGCCCTCCGGCAGCGGCGGCAGGGGGTCTCCCTCCGGCAGCCCCGAGTCCACCCAGCCCATGAAGATCTGGCGTACGCCGAGGATCTGCCGGGCGCTCTCCATCTCGGCGGCACGGACCGCGGTGATGTTGTCGACCACCTCGGGCCGCTCCATGGCCGGGTTGAGGACGGAGCCACGGGAGCCGTCGGTCAGCGTGACGACGAGGACGTCCACGCCCTCCTGCGAGTAGCGCGCCATCGTTGCGGCACCCTTGCTCGACTCGTCGTCCGGATGCGCGTGCAGGCACATCAGGCGCAGCTGCTCCTGCTCGACCACCGACATGCCTCCAGCTCGCTCCGAGGGACGATCCTCTCTCATGCAACAGCCCGAACCCCGTCAGGAGTCCCGTGCAGCCCGATCTTCCGCCCGGCCGCTATGACCCGCCGCGCCGGAAGCGTCCCGTGGTCACCGCACTCGTGGCCGTCGTGGCGGCAACCGCCGCTCTCGTCGCGACCTACGTGGCCTATGAGCACTACCAGCGCGGACGCCTGCAGGCGGAGCTGACGCGGTACGTCGTGGTGTCGGACTCCGTGGTGCGGGTGACCTTCGACGTGGTGACCGGCGGGCACGAGGGCGAGTGCAAGATCCGCGCCCGTGACCGCGACCGCGCGGAGACCGGATCCGAGCTCGTGCCCGTGCACCCGGACGGCCGCCGCTCGCAGGTCGTCACGGTCGACCTGCCCACGCGGGCCCGCGCGGCGAGCGCTGAGCTGATCGCCTGCAGAAGGGTCTGACGATGCGGCGAGAAGCGGCCTAGCATCGACAGACCGACCGACGAGGAGACTGAGCGCGTGAGCACCGAGACCGGGCAGCAGACCACCTGGCTGACCCAGGAGGCCTATGACCGGCTGAAGGCCGAGCTCGACCACGCCAGCGGGCCGGGGCGCGCCGACATCGTCGGGAAGATCGAGGCCGCCCGCGAGGAGGGCGACCTGAAGGAGAACGGCGGCTACCACGCCGCCAAGGAGGAGCAGGGCAAGCTCGAGGCCCGCATCCGCCAGCTGACCGTGCTGCTGCGCGACGCCAAGGTCGGCGACGCACCCACGACGTCCGGCGTCGCCGGGCCGGGGATGGTCGTCGAGGTGCGCTTCCCCGGTGACGACACCCCCGAGCGCTTCCTCATCGGATCCCGCGAGGACAACACGCACGACGACGTCGAGGTCTACTCCGCGCAGTCACCGCTCGGCCTCGCTCTCACCGGCGCGAAGGTCGGCGACACCGTCGGCTACACGCTGCCCAACGGCAAGCAGATGCAGGTCGAGCTGCTGTCCGCGGAGCCCTACACCGGCTGAGGTCAGCCCGGCGTGACGACGTACGACGCGGCTTGGAGCTGCTCCACCACGTGCGCGCCGTGGTCGCGGCCGCGGGTCTCGAGCTGCAGGTCGACCTCGACCTCGTCGAGGTGCAGCCCGCGACCGGTCCGCTGGTGCTCGACGTCGAGAACGTTGGCGCCGCTCGATGCCAGCACCCCGAGCAGGGCGGCCAAGCCCCCTGGCCGGTCCGGGATGCGCACCCGCAGCGACAGGTAGCGACCCGCGGCGATCATGCCGTGGCGGATCACCTTCGACAGCAGCACCGGATCGATGTTGCCCCCGGACACCACCGCCACCACCGGCGGCTCGAACGTCGTCGCCTCCTCCATCAGGGCCGCCACGGCCGCAGCGCCGGCCGGCTCGACCACGAGCTTCGCCCGCTCCAGGCACAGCAGCAGCGCCCGGCTGAGCGCGTCCTCGTCCACCGTGATGACCCGGTCGACCAGGTCACGCACGTGCCGGAACGTGATGTCGCCTGGACACCCCACCGCGATGCCGTCAGCGATCGTCGACATCGACTCGAGCGGGACCGGCCGGCCTGCCTTCAGCGACCCAGGGAAGGCCGACGCGCCGGCCGCTTGTACCGCGACGATCCGCACGTCGGGGCGCAGCGCCCGCACCGCGACGGCGATGCCCGCGACGAGACCACCACCACCGAGGGGTACGACGACGGTCTTCACCTCCGGGCACTGCTCGAGCAGCTCCAGCCCGACGGTCCCTTGCCCGGCGATGATGTCCGCGTGGTCGAAGGGGTGGATCAGCACCGCGCCCGTGCGCTCCCCCCAGGCCTTGGCCTCGCGCAGCGCCTCGTCGACCGTCGCGCCGAACAGCCGCACGGTCGCGCCGTACGCCTTCGTCGCCTCGACCTTCGGCAGCGGCGCCGACTCGGGCATGAAGACCGTGGCATCGCAGCTGAGCAGCCGGGCCGCAAGGGCCACGCCTTGTGCGTGGTTGCCGGCGCTGGCTGCGACGACGCCGCGGGAGCGCTCCGCGTCGGTCTGCTTGGCGATCCGCACGTAGGCACCGCGGATCTTGAACGACCCGGTCCGCTGGAGGT
>JAVXVI010000079.1:0-15312 GCA_032230005.1 Actinomycetota bacterium
AAGTACATGATCCACTGCCACAACCTGGTGCACGAGGACCACGACATGATGACGCAGTACGAGGTCTTCGACCGGACTTCGAAGCTCCCGGCCCCGGACCCGCTCGGCACACCGGCGAAGTGGCTGCCGGAGACGGCGCTGTAGGCCTGCGGTGAGCAGCCTCGCCACGAGAGCGCCGGCAGCCGTTCGCCCGGCCTCGGCGACGACCCTCATGCGGGTCGCCGCCGAGGCGGCTGTCTTCAGCGCCGCCATCCACCTGTGGGTCGCACCGGAGCACCTGCGCGAGTGGTGGCTGTACGGCGCGTTCTTCCTGACCGCCGCCGCCGCCCAGTCGCTGCTGGCCTGGCTGGTGCTGCACCGGGCCTCGCTCCTGGTCCTGGTCGGGGGCATCTGGGGCAACCTGGCGATCATCGCCACCTATGTCGCCAGCCGGACCGTCGGGCTTCCCCTGACGCCGCCACACGCCGGGCACGTGACGCACTCCCATCTTCCGGTCGCGGGAGGCGTCGGGAACGGCGTGCCCATCTACCCCGGCGCGGGCTCGTCCGGCAACGTCGAGGCAGTCGGCACCCTTGACCTGTTCGCGCTCAGCGCCGAGCTGGTCCTGGTCGTCGCCCTGGTCGGAATGCTGCCGGCTGGGCCGCGGCGGAGGATGACGAACGTCCTGCTGGGCATCGGCCTTGCTGTCTGGGCCCTACGTGCGGTCGTCGCCCTGACGTGACGGCCTCGACATGACGGCGCTGGCACCCCCCGCCCAGCAGGCCTTCGAACACCAACCGGCCACGCATCGCAATCGACGCGCCTGGCAGATCCTCTTCGCCGTGCTGGTGGCCCTGCTGCTGACGCGAGCCTTCGTCGCCGAGCCGCTGCGGGTCAGCTCGACCAGCATGCGGCCGACGCTGATGTCCGGCGACCACGTGCTGGTCGACAAGGTCGGCCCCCGGTCTCACCACCCGCGACGGAACGACATCATCGCCTTCACGATCCCGGGCACCGGTCAGCTGTTGATCAAGCGCGTTGCCGGGGTGGCCGGCGACGTCGTCGGGATCGAGGACGGCGTCCTCGTCGTCAACTCCAAACCCGTGCACGAGCCTTACGTCAACGCAGCGGAGATGGACAGCGTCTACTTCGGCCCGGTCGTCGTGCCGCCGGGACGCGTCTTCGTCCTCGGGGACAACCGGGCGAACTCGATCGACTCGCGGCGCTTCGGTCCGGTGGCGCTCAGCGCGGTGACCGGACGTGTGCTCGGGCGCATCTGGCCGCCGCCCTGAGCTACTTCAGGATCTGACGCGCCATCACCATGCGCTGGATCTGGTTGGTGCCCTCGTAGATCTGCGTGATCTTCGCGTCGCGCATCATCCGCTCGACCGGGAAGTCCTTCGTGTAGCCGTAGCCGCCGAACAGCTGCACGGCGTTGGTGGTGACCTCCATCGCGGTGTCCGACGCGAAGGTCTTCGACGCGCTGGACAGGAAGGTGAGGTCCGCGCCGCCGCGCTCGGCGCTGGCATTGGCGACGTACACCAGCTGTCGTGCCGCCTCCACCTTCATCGCCATGTCCGCGACCATGAACTGCACGCCCTGGAAGTCCGCGATCTCCTTGCCGAACTGCTTGCGCTCCTTGACGTAGGCGACCGCGGCATCCAGCGCACCCTGGGCGATCCCGACGGCCTGCGCGCCGATCATGGAGCGGGTGTGGTCCAGGGTCTTCAGCGCGGTGATGAAGCCGGTGCCCTCGTCGCCGATCATCCGGTCGGCCGGGATGCGGCAGTCCTCGAAGTAGATCTCGCAGGTCGGGGAGCCCTTGATGCCCATCTTGCGCTCCTTCGTGCCGACCGAGAAGCCGGGGTCGTCCGCGTGCACGACGAAGGCGCTGATCCCCTTCGCGCCCTTGCTCGGGTCGGTGCTCGCCATGACCGTGTAGTGCGTGTTGACACCAGCGCCCGTGATCCAGCACTTCGTCCCGTTGAGGACGTAGGAGTCGCCGTCCCGGACGGCGCGGGTGCGCATGGCGGCAGCGTCGCTGCCCGCCTCCCGCTCACTCAGCGCGTAGGAGAACGTGATCTCGCCCCGGGCGACCTGCGGCAGGTAGCGGGACTTGAGGTCGTCCGACCCGGACAGGATCAGCCCCATCGTGCCGAGCTTGTTCCCGGCCACGATCAGGCTCGAGCTGGCGCACACCCGGGCGATCTCCTCGACCACGATCGAGTGCGCGATCCGGTCCGCACCGGCCCCGCCGTACGCCTCGGGGACGTGGATCGCGAGCAGGTCAGCCGACCTGAGCGCCTCGTGGACGTCCCACGGGTACTCCGCCTGCTCGTCGATCTCGGCCGCGCGAGGTGCGATCTTGTCCTCGGCCAGCTCGCGGACCGCCTTGCGCAGCAGCTGGTGCTCTTCAGTCAGCGAATAGAGGTCGTAGGTCCCGTCCATGGGCCGATCTTATTGCGGCCACTAGCCTGTGACCCCATGAGCGCGCGCCCTCGGCTGACCGTCATCGGCACCGGCTATCTCGGTGCCACCCATGCCGTGTGCATGGCCGAGCTGGGGTTCGAGGTCTTGGGCCTCGACGTGGACCAGAGCAAGGTCGACAAGCTCAGCAGCGGTGAGGTGCCGTTCTACGAGCCGGGGCTTCCCGAGCTGCTCCAGAAGAACCTCGACACCGGGCGACTGCGGTTCACCACGTCGTACGACGAGATCGGCGCGTTCGGTGACGTCCACTTCCTCTGCGTGGGGACGCCGCAGAAGAAGGGCGAGATGGCGGCCGACATGGCCTACGTCGACGCGGCCTTCAGCTCACTGATCCCGCACCTGCGCGAGGGCGCGCTGATTGCCGGCAAGTCCACGGTGCCGGCCGGCACGGCCGAGCGGCTGGCGGCCCAGCTCGAGCAGGACGCCAAGGTGCCTGGCGTCGAGCTGGCCTGGAACCCGGAGTTCCTGCGGGAGGGGTTCGCGGTGGAGGACACCCTGACGCCGGACCGGTTGGTGTTCGGGGTTCGGTCGGAGCAGGCAGAGGCCAAGCTGCGGGCTGCGTTCGCACCCGTGATCGACATCCCGACCCCCGTCGTGGTGACCGACTTCGCGACGGCTCTGCTGGTCTAGGTGTCCGCCTACGCCTTCCTGGCCACCAAGATCTCCTTCATCAACGCGATGGCGGAGGTCTGCGAGGCGACCGGCGGCGACGTGACACTCCTGAGCAAGGCGCTGTCCTACGACAGCCGGATCGGCGGCCGGTTCCTGCACGCCGGCCTCGGCTTCGGCGGCGGCTGCCTGCCCAAGGACATCCGCGCGTTCATGGCGCGCGCCGGGGAGCTCGGCGTCGACCAGGCCCTGTCGTTCCTGAAGGAGGTCGACGCGATCAACCTGCGCCGGCGGGCCCGAATGGTCGACCTGGCCCGCGAGGTCGCGGGCGGCTCGTTCGGCGGCATGAAGGTCGCCGTCCTGGGAGCGGCCTTCAAGCCCAACAGCGACGACATCCGGGACAGCCCGGCCCTGGACGTCGCCGCGACGATCCAACGACAGGGTGCCGCGGTCGCCGTCTACGACCCAGCCGCGATGGACAACGCCCGAGTGATGCACCCCGAGCTGGGCTACCGCGACAGCGCGCTGGAAGCGGCGAAGGGCGCCGACCTGGTGCTGCACCTGACCGAGTGGGCGGAGTTCCGCGAGATGGACCCCGCCGTCCTCGGCGAGGTCGTCGCCGGAAAGCACATCGTCGACGGCCGCAACGCCCTCGACCCCGCCACCTGGCGCGCCGCCGGCTGGACCTACCGGGCCCTCGGCCGCCCGTAGACCGCTAGGGCTTGGCCGCGTCGAGCACCCGCAGGATCTCGCGCACGGTGAGCTCGGCCTCGTTCTCGGGGACGTCGTGGCCTGACGTCACGACGACCTGCCGGGCCTGCGGGCTCAGGACGAGCCAGCCCCTCTGTCCCTGGACGTTGGTCTGCTCCTCCTTGTTGGTCCCCGACCCCTGGTAGTCGTTGGTGATGACCGTCATGGGGAGGTCTCCCAGCCGGTGTCGCTGGCTCCATGCCTCGTTCTCGACCGAGACGTAGTCGCGATGCTCGACGTTGGCCGGGGCGTCGCACTTGAGCTGAGCCAACAGGTCCGGCGGCGACTCCGCCGCCACGATCGCGTGCGGCGTCTCCGCCAGCACGATGCCCCGGACCTCAGGCAGGTGCTTGTACGCGAAGCCCGTCATGAGATAACCGCCACCGGACGTCCCGGCCAGGACGTAGGGCCCGTGCAGGCCTCGGACGCGCAGCAGCGCCTCCAAGTCACCGCGCAGGTCGGCCAGCTTGCGACACGCCTTGGTCGGCGGGTCGCTCGCGCCGGTGCCGAACCGGTCGTACGCGCACGTCGCCGTGCGCTCCGCGATCTTGGGCTGGACGGCATCCCACTGGTCGATCGTGCTCTCGTCCCCGCTCTCGAACAGGACAGTCGGCGAGCCCGTCCCCAGGCACCGCACGTACAGGTGCTGTCCGCCGCCGATGTCGACCAGCCCCGAGAACGCTGCCTGCGTGGGTGACGGCGCGGCCGATGGGGATACGGCGGCAGAACCGCTGTCCGGTGCGGAGGATCCACCACAGGAGGCGAGCAGGACGACGGCTCCGGTGACGGCCAGTGCGGAACGGAGCACGTCTAAACCCCCAGACGGATCACTGCTTGATACGCCTGCCCGCGCCCGACCGGCATCACCGAAAGCGGCTGCTGCGGACGGACTAGGTAGTCCTCCTCACGCAGATCCGGTGCTGCGGCGCCGATGCTTCCGGTATGACCAGCCCCGCAGCTCCCCCGCCGTGTCCTGACTGCCGCGCACCGCTGACCGGAGCGGCCAGCTGCGCCGCCTGCGGCCTGCGCCTGACCGGGCCGGAAGCGGCCCGGCTCTGGGAGGTCGATGTGGCGCTGGCCGCCCTCGACGCCCGGTACGCCGAGCTCCTCACCGAGCGGGTCCGGCTGCTGGCCGCGCTCCGTCCCGGCGCGGTCCTGAGCCCGGCCCCGAAACAGGTGACTGCCAGTCAGGATCCGGCCGGGAGCCTTGCCGCGGCGCCGGGGACACTGGCCCGCCCGATCAGCTCGGACTGGCAGTCACCCGTTCCAGCGACGGTGCGGGAGTGGACGCCGCAGCGGGTGCAGAACACCCTGCTCGGGCTCGGCGTCCTGCTGCTGACCGTCGCCGGGATCGTCTTCGCGGCAGTCACGTACGACCGCCTCGGGGCGGGCGGGCGGGCCGCAGTGCTCGTGCTGCTGACCGCCGTCGCAGCGCTGGCCGTGCCGCGACTGAAGGCTCGGGGTCTGGACGCGACCGCGGAGGCCGTGTCGGCAGTGGCCCTCGCCCTCGCCGCCCTGGACGCCTATGGCCTGCGCACCCTCGGGCTGGCCGAGAGCAGCGCCGGGACCGTCTACGCCGCCGGCTCGGCCCTCGTCCTGGCCGTGGTCAGCGGTCTGTACGCCGCGGTCATCCCGGTCCGGCTGCCGCGGTACGCCGCTGTCGTCCTCGCCCACCTGCCGGTGCCCCTGCTGCTCATCCACGCCGAGGCGTCGGTCGGCCAGACCGGCCTCGCCCTCGCGCTGCTGGCCGCCCTCGACCTCGCCGCGCTCGTCCTCCTGGGCCGCCGGCCGCAGGCCGACCTGCAGGTCGCTGTCGTCGCGATGGGCGCTCTCACCGCCGCCCTGGCCGGGCTCACCGGTGTCCTCGGTGCCTTCCTCGACGGCCGCACCGAAGGCGCGCTGGCGCTCGTCACTCTGGCCGGCACGAGCGCCTGTGCCGCCCTGCTGACCGGCGCGGCCCCGCTGCGCTTCCTGCTGACCGCGCTGCCGGCGCCGCTCGTCGCGGCCGCTGCCCTCGCGGTCAGCGAGGACGGCCTGACCGAGGCGCAGCGCCCGCTCGTGCTCGCCGCCGTCGGGCTCGTCGCGATGCAGGCCGCCGCCCTCCTTCCCCGCGCCTGGCGGCCGGGACCGGTCACGGGCGCGCTCGTCGCAGTGACGGCAGGACTCGCGAGCCAGGCAGAAGCGGTGAGCCAGGCACTCGTCCTGCCGGTCACGTGGCTCACCCAGCCATGGACCCGCATCCCCGCGCGCGATGCCCGCCACGCGCTGTCGCCCCTCGACGCGTGGGACGGCACGGTGGTGACGCTCGTCGTGCTCGCCGCGGCCGCGGTCTCCGTTGCCGGCGCCGGGCTCGCCCTTCACCGTCTGCGCGAGGCAGCCGTGCCGACCGCGGCACTGCTCGTCGTGGCAGCGATCGTCTTCCCACTCGGACTTGCCACGTCGTACCCGATGGCGATCGTCCTGCTGCTCGCGGCGACGGTCGCGATGCTGACCGCCGGTGTCAGCGTGGCCCGACCTGACGTGTCGCTTGCGGCTCTCGGCGCGGGGACGGCCACGGCCCTGCTGACCGCGGTGTGGGCCGTCGCCGATCGCGACGCGACCCTGCTCGTCCTGCCCGTGCTCACCCTCGCGTTCGGCGCTGTGGCAGTGCGGCGCCGGGAGGCGGCCGGCATCGCAGCGCTCACGGCCGGGGCCTTCCTCGCCGCCGGAGGCGCCGCCCGCGGGCTGAGCGAGGAGCAGGTCGGGGGGTTGCTGCTGGTGGCTCCTGCCGTCCTCGTCGCGATGACGTTCGCGCTCGATGTCGTCCGCCGTGTCGCGGTCGAGGCGGCCGCCGTGACCCTTGCCGTCACCGCGATCGTGCTGACGAGCGGGGACGCGGGCTGGCTGTCCTGGGCGTTGGCCGGCGGCGGGTTGGTGGCACTGGCCGATGCCCTGCACCCGGACCGTCGGCTCGTCGCTGCGGGCGGGGCCCTGCTGCTGTCCGCCAGCTCGTGGGTGCGGTTGGCCGATGCAGGGATCACCGCCCCCGAGCCTTACGTCGTACCGATCGGGCTGCTCGCGCTCCTGCTCGGCTGGCTGCGGGTGCGGCGGGTGCCGGCGACTCACTCGTTCACCGCCTACGGCCCTGGCCTGTCCGCGCTGCTGCTGCCGAGCCTGGTCGCGAGCTTCGACGACACCACGCTCACCCGCCCGCTGCTCCTCGGCGCCGTGGCGCTGCTCGTCCTGCTGGTTGGCTCGCATGAGCAGCTGCAGGCGCCCGTCGTGATCGGCGGCGCGGTGCTGGCGATCGATGCCCTGCAGCTGCTCGCGCCGTACGCCGCAGCCCTGCCGCGCTGGATGACGCTGGGTGCCGCCGGTCTGCTCCTGGTGGCGGTGGGCGCAACCTACGAGCAGCGGCGGCGGGACCTGGCCCGGGTGCGGGAGCGGTTCGAGGCCCTCGCCTAGGTTTGTCGGATGGAAGCTGTCTCGAAGATGCTGGCCATGGACACCTGGGCCGTCGTCGGGCTGTCGAACGACCGCAGCCGAGCGGCGTACGGCGTCGCGAAGTTCCTGCAGGACAAGGGAAAGCGCATCGTGCCGGTGCATCCGAGCGCTCCCACGGTCCACGGTGAGCAGGGCTACGCGACGCTGGCGGAGATCCCGTTCGACGTGGATGTCGTCGACTGCTTCGTGCGGTCCGAGCTCGTAGGCCCGGTGGCCGACCAGGCGGTCGAGAAGGGGGCGCAGGGCGTCTGGATGCAGCTCGGTGTCGTCGACGGGCAGGCGGGTCGGCGCGCAGAGACGGCGGGGCTGCTCGTCGTCATGGACCGCTGCCCGAAGATCGACTGGGCAGGATTCGGCCCGCGGACGTGACAACCTGAGAGCCCGCTCCGGCGTTAGGGCTCTGTGCAGGACGACGACAGCTTCGAGCAGTTCATGGCGGCCGCCCTGCCAGGGCTGCTGCGGTTCGGCCACGTCCTCACCGGCGACCGGCACCGGGCCGAGGAGCTGGTGCAGTCCGCGCTGGTGAAGACGTACCGGCGCTGGCGATCGCTGCGGCACGACCAGCCCGCTGCCTACGTACGACGCGCCATGGTCAACACCTACACGTCCTGGTGGCGCAGTGCGCGTCGCGAGGCCGCGATGCCTGAGGGCTTCGACGCGCCGGCACCGGGTGGTGCCGATGTCGACGACCGGGACACGGTCCTGCGGGCCATGGCCACCCTCCCCGCCCGCCAGCGGGCGGTCCTGGTGCTGCGCTACTACGAGGACCTGTCCGAGGCGGCGATCGCCGACACGCTCGGCTGCTCGACCGGCACCGTCAAGAGCACCGCTTCCCGAGGCCTGCGCGCACTACGGGCCCGGCTCACCGACCCTGCAGTGGAAGGAGCGCTGTCATGAGCGCAGACGTCACCGATCCGGTCGAGGAGCTGCTCGCCGCGGCCCTGGTCGGCGCCCGTACCGACGACCGCTGGGCAGTGGCGGCGTCACCACAGGCCCTGACCCGGGTGCGGCGCGCGGCGACGCGGCAGCGTGCCCGCAGCGCCGGTCTGGCCGTGGTGGGTCTCACCGCCGCTGTCAGCGGTGCCACTTTCGGTCTTGCCGCCCTCGGTCATGGTGGCTCGGACGGCGCAGTGGTCATCCCGGGGAACCCGGGCGCTACGACATCGCCTGCACCAGGCATCTCGCCTGCCTGGACGCCGACGAGTGGCCGCGACTGGGTCCTGGACAAGGGCGCGTACGACGACTTCGTCGCGACGCACACCCTGCCCAGCGACGCGCCGCACAACGTGCAGTCGCCGGCGCCGCTGACGGCCTACTCCGCACGACTGGAGGACGACGTCCGCAAGGGGCTCCCGATGGGATCCGCCCTGGCTCGGCAGGACGCGGTCGACGGCCAGCCGGGCACCGCGGCGATCCACGCCCTGCTCGTCGACGGCACCCCGGTCGAGGTGGCGCGCATCCCGCTGCAGCAGCCGATCTCGTCGATGTACGGCGGCGACGCGGGACCGGCCATCACGGTCCGGCGCGACCTGCCCAACGGCAGCGTGCTGCTGACGATCGAGCACTCCGGCTACGGCTGGGGACCCGGCATCCCGGAAGGCGCCAACACGGCGATCGTCATCACCCGCGACGGGGAGGAGACGACCTGGAACGCGCCAGTGGCCGTCCCGCTCGACACCGTCGCCCGGTGGGCGCAGGTCGCAGCCGGAACCTAGAGCTGCTTCTGCAGGGCAGCGTCCTTGGCGCGCGCGCTCTCGGCAAGCTCGACCTGGAACTGCTCCATCCGCTTGCGCAGGCCGTCGTCGGAGGCCGCCAGGATGCGGACCGCGAGCAGGCCGGCGTTGCGGGCTCCGCCGATGCTCACCGTCGCCACCGGAACGCCCGCGGGCATCTGCACGATGGACAGGAGCGAGTCCATGCCGTCGAGGTGCTTGAGCGGCACGGGTACGCCGATGACGGGCAGCGGCGTCATGGACGCCACCATCCCGGGCAGGTGCGCCGCTCCACCGGCACCGGCGATGACGACGCGCAAACCGCGACCGGCGGCCGACGCCGCCCAGTCGAGCATGTCCCGAGGGGTCCGGTGCGCGGACAGCACGTGCACCTCGTGGGGGACGTCGAACTCCTTCAGCGCCTCCGCCGCCCCCTGCAGGACCGGCCAGTCGGAGTCGCTGCCCATGACGATGCCGACGGTCATTGCGGTCCTCTGAGTTGGAGCGCGCCCTCGCGGGCCCGCCGTCGTACGTCGTCCAGGTCGTCGCCCAGCGCGGTGACGTGCCCGATCTTCCGGCCGGGCCGCACCTCCTTGCCGTACAGGTGCACCTTCAGCGCCGGGTCCTTCGCGAACAGCATGTGCAGCCGCTCGTCGAACCCGTTGGCGTCGGAGCCGCCGAGGAGGTTGGCCATCACGACCCAGCGGGCGGTCAGCTGCGTCGCACCGAGCGGGTAGTCGAGGACGGCCCGCAGGTGCTGCTCGAACTGCGAGGTCCGGGAGCCCTCGATGGTCCAGTGGGCCGAGTTGTGCGGGCGCATGGCGAGCTCGTTGACGAGCAGTCCGTCGGCCGTCTCGAACAGCTCGACAGCCAGCACCCCGACCACGTCGAGCTCCTGCGCGAGCTGCAGCGCAAGGCCCTGCGCCTCCAGGGCCCGCTCCTCCGACAGTCCGGGCGCCGGCGCGACCACCTCGACGCAGATGCCGTCGGCTTGGACGGTCTCGACGACCGGCCAGGCCGCAGCCTGGCCGTAGGGCGAGCGCGCGACGACAGCGGCCAGCTCCCGCTGCAGAGGGACGAACTCCTCCGCCACCAGCCGGATCCCGGATGCCAGTACGTCGTCGGCCTCCTCCAGCGAGCCGACGACCCAGACGCCCTTGCCGTCGTAGCCGCCGGTCGCCGCCTTGAGCACCAGCGGCCAGCCGACGTGGCGGGCGAAGCCCTCCAGCTGCGCACGGGTCGCCACCGGGCAGAACGCGGGCACGGGCACCCCGAGGCCGGCGAGCCGCTCGCGCATCACGAGCTTGTCCTGGGCATGGCGCAGGGCAGCCGAGCCCGGGTAGACCTGCAGCCCGTCGGCCTCGAGGGCCTCGATCAGGTCGCCGGGCACGTGCTCGTGGTCGAAGGTGATGACCTCGCAGCCGCGCGCGAACGCGCGCAGGTCCTCGAGCGAGGTGTGGTCGCCGATCTCGACGCCGTTGGCGACCAGCGCGGCGCTGTCGTGGGTCTTGTCGGCGAGGACCCGCAACGACAACCCAAGGGCGATGGATGCCTGGTGCGTCATGCGCGACAGCTGGCCGCCGCCGACCATGCCGACGACCGGCAGCCCCATGGCCCCCCGGACGGTCACGCGATCAGTCTCGTGCGCAGTGCAGCCTGCTCATCCGCACCGAAGCCCTGCTCGGCCAGCCAGGCGCTGACGCCGCCCCGCTCGTCCAACCGGTCGAGGAAGTGCCCCATCGACAGCGCATGCGGCCGCATGTCGTCCAGAGGTCGCCGCTTCATGTCCTCGGCGTAGGTCACGGTGGCGGCCAGCCGGTCGCGGATGGCCTCGATGCGCTCCGCCGTCAGCGCGTAGTCGGCGACGATCGCGTCGCGCTGCACCCCGGCGACGGTCAGCGCGAGCGCGACGACGACGCCCGTGCGGTCCTTGCCGGCGGCGCAGTGCACGATCGTGGCGCCGTCAGCTGATGCCAGCTCGCGCAGTGCCTGGACGACCTGCTGGGGCGCCTGGTCGAGGTAGGTCAGGTAGAAGTGCGACATGTCGCCGGCCTCGCGCTGCTCGTGCGGCACGAGCCGGCCGACGTCCGACACCTGCGGGTCCCAGCCCGGGATCAGGTCGAGGTTGACGTGCCGCAGTCCTTCGCGGACGAGGGGCCCTGGGCCCTCGCTGCTGACCTCGGCCGGCGTGCGCAGGTCGATGACCGTCCGCAGGCCGAGGTCCCCCACCAGCCGCTGGACGTCCTTGTCACTCAGCGCCTGCAGGTTGTCCGACCGAAGCAGCACGGCCTTCGCCGTCGTACCGCCGTCTTCGGTCGGCAGCCCGCCGACGTCGCGCACGTTGACGGCGCCATCGAGCTCAATCCAACGGTCGGTCAAAGACCCAGCTCCCTGGCGATCAGCATCTTCTGGACCTCACTGGTGCCCTCGCCGATCTCGAGGATCTTCGAGTCGCGGTAGTGGCGCGCGACGGGGTACTCGTTCATGAACCCGTAGCCGCCATGGATCTGCGTGGCATCACGCGCGTTGTCCATCGCGGCGTTGGAGGACACCAGCTTCGCGATGGCCGCGTGCTTCTTGAACGGTGCACCGGCGAGCATCCGCGCGGCCGCGTCGTAGTAGGTGCAGCGGGCGACGTGGGCCCGGGCCTCCATCTCGGCGATCTTGAACGCGATCGCCTGGTTCTGCCCGATCGGCCGCCCGAACGCCTCGCGCTCCTTGGCGTACTTCACGCTCTCGTCGACGCAGCCCTGTGCCGCCCCCGTGGACAGCGCTGCGATCGCGATGCGCCCCTCGTCGAGGATGTGCAGGAAGTTGGCATAGCCGCGGCCGCGCTCGCCGAGGAGGTTCTCCTCCGGCACGCGCACGTCGTCGAACGACAGCGGGTGGGTGTCCGAGGCGTTCCAGCCGACCTTGTTGTACGACGGCTCAGCCGTGAACCCCTTCGTGGGAACCGGGACCAGGATGCTCGAGATCTCCTTGCGACCGTCGCTCTTCTCGCCGGTGACGGCGGTCACGGTCACCAGCCGGGTGATGTCGGTCCCGGAGTTGGTGATGAACGCCTTCGACCCGTTGATCACCCACTCGCCGCCGTCGAGCCTCGCCGTGGTGCGGGTCGCGCCTGCGTCACTTCCACCGCCGGGCTCGGTGAGCCCGAAGGCACCGAGCGCCTCGCCGGCGCAGAGCTGGGGCAGCCACTCGGCCTTCTGCTTGTCCGTCCCGAACCGGTAGACCGGCATCGCACCGAGCGAGACGCCGGCCTCGAGGGTGATGGCGACGGACTGGTCGACCCGGCCGAGCTCCTCGAGCGCCAGGCACAGGGCGAAGTAGTCGCCGCCCATGCCGCCGAGCTCCTCCGGGAAGGGCAGCCCGAACAGGCCCATCGCACCCATCTGGCGGACCACGTCGTACGGAAAGGTCTTCGTCGCGTCATGGTGCGCGGCGACCGGTGCGACGACCTCGCGGGCGAACTCCTCGACCGACTTGCGCAGCTGCTCGTGCTCGGAGTCGAGCCGGGTGTCGAGCACGGTTCCTCCCTCAGGCGTCGTTCAGGTCATCGTCCCATGCGCGCCGGTAGGCTGACGCGGTGACGACGACCGCAGCCGGCGAGCCAGGGCTGCTGCGCTCCCTCGAGGCACGGCTGCGGGCGGCGTTCCACGAGCTGGCGAAGTTCGGCACCGTCGGCGCGCTGGCCTTCGTCGTCGACGTCGGCCTGTTCAACCTGGTGCTGCACCTGCGACCGGACAAGCCGCTGACCGCGAAGGTGATCGCGAGCGTCGCAGCGGCCACGGTCGCGTTCGTGCTGAACCGCGCGTGGTCGTTCCGGCACCGGCAGCGCAGCAGCGTGCGCCGCGAGTACGCCCTGTTCTTCATCCTGAACGCGATCGGCCTGGCGATCGCCTTGAGCTGCCTGGGCATCTCGCACTACGTCCTGGGCCTCGACAGCAAGCTGGCCGACAACGTCTCCGGCAACGGCTTCGGCGTCGCGCTGGGCACGCTGTTCCGCTTCTGGTCCTACCGGCGCTACGTGTGGGCAGCACCGGCTGCGGTCGAGGAGGCCGCCATCGACGGCGACCCGGCCGCCGTGGCCGTGCTCGAGGACATCGCCGACGGCACCATCCACGCACCGGCTCACGCCCGCACGCCCTAGCTCAGACGGGCGTCACCCCGTGCCGGCGGCGGGAGAACGACCGGTCCTTGCCGTGCAGCGCGGCGTAGCGGGCGATCAGCTCTGAGCGCAGCTGCTCCGGCTCCACGATCCCGTCGATGACGAGGTCGGACGCGAGCCGTACGACGTCGATGTCCTGCTCGTACTCCTCGCGCTTCTGGGCCACGAAGGCCTCTCGCTCCGCCTCCGGCAGCTGCGCGATCTTGTTCGCGTAAACAGCGTTGACGGCGGCCTCCGCGCC
This sequence comes from Actinomycetota bacterium, assembly GCA_032230005.1. GTDB lineage: Bacteria > Actinomycetota > Actinomycetes > Mycobacteriales > SCTD01 > RYN-124. The sequence continues at coordinate 13,430 of JAVXVI010000079.1, forward strand.
CATGACCGCGATCTTCGCGGTCGGCAGCGCCAGGCAGGCGTCCGGCTCGAAACCCGGGCCGGCCATGGCATAGAGGCCGGCGCCGTACGCCTTGCGGACGATGACGCTGATCTTCGGCACCGTCGCCTCGCTGATCGCCGTGATCATCTTCGCGCCGTGCCGGATGATGCCCTGCTTCTCGACGGCGGAGCCGACCATGAAGCCCGGCACGTCGGACAGGAACAGCAAGGGGATGTTGAACGCATCGCACGTCTGCACGAAGCGGGCGGCCTTGTCCGCGGTGTCGACGAACAGGACCCCGCCCTTGAACATGGGGTTGTTGCCGAGGATCCCCACGACCTGCCCGTCGAGGCGGCCGTAGCCGACGGTCAGCTCCTTCGCCCACAGCGCATGGACCTCGAGCCAGGACCCCTCGTCGACGATGCCGCCGATGTAGCGGCGCATGTCATAGGCCTGGCGGTCGCTGTCGGGCACCAGAGCGCGCAGGTCGACCGCCTTCGGGGCCAGCGGCTCGGCCGACGGTGGCTCCTGCTGCCAGTTGGTCGGGAAGTACGACAGGTAGCGCTGGACGGTCTCGATCGCGTCCTGCTCGGTCTTGACCAGGAAGTGCCCGACGCCCGACTCCTTGCAGTGCAGGGCGGCGCCGCCCATCTCCTCGAGGGTGGTCTTCTCACCGGTCACCATCTCCACCATGCGGTCCGACGCGAGGTACATCGACGCGTTGCCTTCGACCATCACGATGACGTCGCAGAACGCGGGGATGTAGGCACCGCCGGCAGCGGACGGCCCGAACAGCGCGCACACCTGCGGGATGGAGCCGCTGGCCCTGACCTGCGTGTGGAAGATCTTGCCGGCCCCCCGCCGGCCGGGGAACAGGTCGACCTGGTCGGTGATGCGGGCGCCGGCCGAGTCGACGAGCCAGACCATGGGGACGCTGGTCCGGTAGGCCGTCTCGATGATCCGGATGATCTTCTCGACGGTGCGTGCTCCCCATGAGCCGGCCTTCACCGTCGAGTCGTTGGCCATGACGCACACCGGCCGGCCGTCGACCGTCGCCGTGCCCGTCACGACGCCGTCCGCCGGCAGGTCGCCGGCGAGGACGTTGGCGTAGAGGCCGTCCTCGACGAAGGAGCCCTTGTCGACGAGCAGCGCCACCCGCTCCCTGGCGAACAGCTTGCCCTTGGCGCTGTTGGCGTCGTGGTACTTCGTCGCACCGCCCTGCTCCACCGTGGCCCGGAGCTCGGCGAGATGGGCGTGCCCGCGCTCGTGCGAGAGGTCTGAAGGTGTGCTCACGTCGAGCGAGCCTGCCATGCGACGCTCCGGGCATGCGAGCCGACATCGACGACCTGGCGCACCTGCGCGCGGAGGTGGACGCCGTCGACGCCGTGCTGGCGCGTGCGTCCCTGACCGAGCCGGTCGCTGCCTGCCCGGGCTGGTCGCTGCGCGAGCTCGTCGAGCACCTCGGTGGTGTGCACCGTTGGGCGACCCAGATCGTGCAGACGGGGGCACCGCATCCGGACGAGGAGCCGTCAGGGATCGCCGGCCTGCGGGCGTGGTTCGCCGAGGGCGCCACGGAGCTGATCCGGACCCTTACCGCCTCGGACCCGGAAGCCGCGTGCTGGTCCTTCACGGCCGACCGGACCGCCGGTTTCTGGCGCCGCCGGCAGGCGCTCGAGACGGCAGTTCACCGGTGGGACGCCGAGCGCGCTCTCAGCGAGCCTGGCCCGATCGAGGCCGGGCTCGCGGCCGCCGGCGTGACCGAGGTCGTCGAGCTGATGACGCCGCGGCAGGTGCGGATGGGCCGCATCCCGCCGTTGGTGGCCGGTCTGGAGCTCCGGTCAACCGACACAGGTGCGACCTGGCAGCTCGGGGAGTCGCGGGTG
>JAVXVI010000080.1:0-13805 GCA_032230005.1 Actinomycetota bacterium
GTTGAAGGCCGGCGACGAGGTCGTCGGTGCGGTCGAGCTGGCGGACGGCGAGGAGGAGCTCGTCTTCTTCACGTCGTCCGCCGATCTGCTGCGCTTCCCGGCCGACGCTGTGCGGCCACAAGGGCGCGCCGGCGGCGGCATCGCCGGCATCAAGCTCGCGAAGGACGCCAGCGTCATCGCCTTCTCAGCGGTGCCCCTGACAGGTGGGGACACGCTGTTCGAGGAGCCGGTGGTCGTGACCGGCGGCGGTCTGCCGCCCGAGGGCAGGTCCAAGGGGCCGGGTCTGGTGTCGACGGTGAAGGTGACGCCGCTGTCGGAGTACCCCCGCAAGGGACGCGCGACGGGTGGTGTCCGGTGCCAGCGGCTGCTGTCGGGCGAGGCGATGCTCGTGCTCGGCTGGGCCGGGCAGTCACCGGCGTGGGCGGCCGGTGCCGGCGGCGAGCCGGTGGAGCTGCCGTCGACGCACGGCAAGCGCGACGGGTCCGGCACACCGGTCGACGGCGCTGCCCCGGCAGCCGTCGGCCGCCCCTACCTCGGCGGCTGAGTCGACAGGACTCAGCAACGCGTGCCGGCTGACGGCTCGGCCGGATCCGGCCAAATCGGCCTGATCCGGCCGACTGCTCGGCTAATCATGCGACGTCGGCGGCTGAGTGCCGACTTTGTGTGCCAACAAGGCCGGCGTGCGGGTCGCGGCGTGCGGGTGGGTGGCGGCGTGCGGGTGGGTGGCTAGCCGAGCTGTTGGAAGGCGACGTCGTCGAAGGCGACCTGGGCGGACGTCACGGTGTAGTCGGTGTGGCCCAGCATAAGTACGGCTCCGGCCGCACCTGCCGGCGCGGTGAGGTCGGCGCTGATCAGCTTGAAGCCGAGGGCGCGCTTCTTCGTCTTGAGCAGCGAGGCCGCATCGACTACTGAGATCGCGGTGCCGGAGGCATCGACCCACCGGACGCGGGTCTGCGCGCCCTGGCCCTCGACGCCGGCGTTGGGGTCGAGGCTCGGCCGGATCGCCCACACCGAGAACCGGTAGCGCTTGCCCGCCGTCACCGGGACAGGGGCGGCCGTGGTCCAGAACGGGCGGATGGAGTACCGCGACTGCGCGCTGTCGTTGACGGTGCCGGTGACGGCCGATGCCGGGTTGGGCGCGCACTGGTAGGTGCCGGTGCTCGCGTCGCAGACCTGCTGGCCGGGCGCGAGGGAGCCGGAGACGGCGACGTTGCGGGCGCCGGTGTGCCCGCCGCGCTGGTTGTAGTCGAACACGAGCGTCGCGCCCTCGAAGGACCAGCCGACCGGCGTCACCGGGACACCGTTCTGCGTGGCCGGATCGGCCGAGGACTGCTCGAAGCTCGGGTTCGGGGCGAGGTTCGGGCCGAGCCTGGGCGCACCCGCCTGGGCCGCGCCGGCGGCACCGATGCAGGCGGTCAGGCACAGCGCGAGCACGGCACGAGTCCGGAGCGGGATCATCACGAAAAGGGTGTTCGCCGTACGCCGTCCATCTCCTGCCTGCTCACGTCGGGTCGGTCGGGCAGGATGGCGCGGTGAGCGCCCCCGCGAACCGCCCGCGGATGCCCGCTCTCGTTCTCGGCGCGGCCGTCGTCGCGCTCTCCGTCCTCGTTGCCGCGGTCGCCCTCACCTCACGCGGCCAGACGCCGCCGACGGTGGCGGAGTTCGCGCCGCAGGCCGTACAGCAGATCAAGAAGGCGCTCGACCAGCAGCCGGCTGAGCAGCCGGACAAGGGTTCGGGCGCCGGCAGCAACGCCAGCCCGCCGGCCGTGTCCCCGCGACCGTCCGCGGCCGGCGCGTCCGCGGCCGCCTCGGCCCCGCCGGCCGTCGTCGTACCGCGCGTCCGGCAGTGCGTCGGCCAGCCACCCCGCCAGACCGAGGACCCGCAGTCACCCCCGTGCGTGCCCTACTTCGACCCGAGGGTGGACAACGGCGGCGCGACGGCCAAGGGCGTGACGCGGGACCAGATCACGATCGCCGTGCCGACGCAGTTCCTCGAGGACCAGAGCATCCCGCCGAAGCTCGCGACGTTCTTCAACAAGCGCTTCGAGTTCTACGGACGCAAGCTGGTGCTGACGAGCTTCACCCCCACGGGTTGCGCCAGCGGCAACCAGCCAGATCCGGCGAAGATGCGCGATGACGCCGTCGCGGTCGACGAGGAGCTGCAGGCCTTCGCGTCGCTCGCCTACTGCAACGCCTCGGGCGCCGACCACCACTACTACGACGCCCTCGCACAGCGGAAGACCATCAGCGTCACCGACGGCAACCTGACCAACGGCGTGGAGGCGCACTACGCAGCGCATGCGCCCTACGAGTGGAACGTCCAGTCCGGCGTCGAGACGATCCTGGCCAACACCGCGCAGTTCATCTGCGCCAAGCTCGCCGGGCGGGCACCGCGTTACGCCGGCGCCAACCAGGCCCGCGGGGCAACGCGCAAGTTCGGCCTGATCTACACCCGCGCCGTCGACGGCACCGTGCCCGACGTCGCGCCGCTGCGCAACGGGCTGCGGGCCTGTGGCACGTCACTGTTCGAGGTGCGCGACGACCAGACGAGCGACCCGAGTCGCAACGGCGTCAACACGATGGTGTCCATGCAGAACGCCGGCGTCACGTCGGTCCTGTGCGCGTGCAACATCCTGGACACCCGCAACGTCTACATGCCGGCGGCGTCCGCGCAGGGCTACCAACCCGAGTGGGTCGAGTCGACGTACATCAACAACGACCTCGACAACTCCTACGGCGGAGGCAACGCTCCCCCGGACCAGTCGCAGCACGTCCTCGGGCTGTCGTTCCGCAACAAGCTGCTGCCGAAGCAGGACATGCCTTGGTACTGGGCGCTTCGCGAGGCAGACCCCGCCGCCGATCCGCAGGGCGCGACCTACTACTCGGCCGACTCGCGCTACGAGCAGCTGCTGCTGCTCGCCTCCGGCATCCAGCTCGCCGGTCCGCACCTGACGCCGCAGACCTTCGCCGCCGGGCTGCAGCGAGCCCGCTTCCCCAACCCGGGCGCCGGCAGCGCACCGTACTTCCAGGCTCGCGTCGGCTTCGACGGCGGCCGCCACACGATGACCGCTGACGCCACGATGTTCTGGTACGACCCCCGGCGGCCCGGGACGATCGACCCGTCGGTGCCGGGCGCGGTCTGCTACGTCGACCGTGGCCGGCGCTTCGGGCTCGGTCAGTGGACCCGCAGCGACCCGGCCTTCTTCTCGGGGCCGTGCACATGAGCACGTGGCTGCGCAGCCGGCCGGAGTCGCTCGCCCTCCTGCTCGTTCTGCCTGTCCTCCTGCTGCTGCCCGGATCGACGCCGTACGGCGTCTACGGCCTCGGCGTCGTCTCGGCGGCAGTACTCGTCCTGCACGCCACCGGCATCGTCCTCGTCTTCCGCAGCAACCGGTTCCTGAACTTCGCGCAGCTGCAGATCGGCGCCGTGGCCGGCACGCTGTTCGCCGTTCTCGTCAACGCGCAGCCACTGTTCCGCGGCGTCCGCGCAGTCTGCCCGCCGTGCATGGAGCGGGTGTCGCCGACCGCCGTCACCGTCAACTACTGGGTCTCGCTGGTGCTGTCGCTCGGCTTCAGCGTGCTGCTGGCGTGGTTGATGTACGTCGGCGTCGTACGCCGGCTGGACCGCGCGCCGCGCCTCGTGGCGACCGTCGCCTCCATCTTCGTGGTCACCACCCTCGCCGGCCTGCAGCGGATGCTCATCAACGCGCTGACGACCCAGCAGCAGCAGCTGCTCGGCGGGGTGACCAATGCGGCACCGCCGCCGGTGCACCTGGCGTTCCACCTGGGGCAGATCCGCTTCGACCTGCCGCAGGTGCTGCTCGTCGTCGTAGCCGTGACAGGGCTGATCGGCACCGGCATCTACCTGCAGCGCAGCGCCACCGGCACCGCCATCCGCGCGGCCTCCGAGAACGCCGCCCGGGCGCAGACCCTCGGTGTCGACGTCGCCCGCGTGACCGGTCGGGTGTGGATGCTCGTCGGGGCGTTGTCCGGCATCGCCGCGGTCCTCTCGACCATGAGCGCTCCAGCCGGCGACGGTACGACGGCGGCAGGCGGCACCGCCCTCGTGCGCGTCCTCGTCGTGGTCGTGCTCGCCCGCCTGGTCAGCCTGCCGATGGTGGCCCTCGGCGCACTCGCGCTCGGGGTGCTCACGGCAGCGGTGGAGTTCAGCGTCCGCAGCACCAACCTGCTCGACGGCGCCCTGGTCCTCGTCGTGAGCGGACTGCTCCTCCTGCAGCGCAGCGGCACGTCCCGGTCCGACGCAGACTCCTCGAGCGCGTACCTGACGGGACGGCAGGCCCGCCCTGTCCCACGTCAGCTGGCCGACCTGCCGTCCGTCCGCGGCCTGCGTCGCGGTGCTGCAGCAGCCGTCGCCGTCGTACTGCTGGCTCTCCCGTTCGTCCTGTCCCCCAGCCAGACCAGCCTCGTCTCGACCACGGTGCTGCTGGCCGTTGTCGGGATGTCGCTGCTCGTCCTGACCGGCTGGGCAGGTCTGGTCAGCCTCGGCCAGTTCGGCTTCGCAGCGGTCGGGGCATGGGCGGCGGCGTCGAGCGGCCTGCCGTTCCTCCTCGCCGTGCCGCTCGGCACACTCGCAGGAGCCGCCGTCGCCGCGCTCGTCGGCCTGCCGGCCCTGCGCCTACGACCGCTGACCCTCGCGATCAGCACCCTCACCTTCGCCGCGGCCGTCCCGGCGGTGCTCCTCAACCCCGACTCGCTCGGCGGTGCCCTTCCGAGCGAGCTGCACCGGCCGCTGCTGCTCGGTGTCAACCTGGACGACCAGCGCGCGTTCTACTACTTCGTCGTCGTCGTACTCCTCCTCGTCGTCGGAGCCGTCACCGGCCTGCGGCGCAGCCGGACTGCTCGCGCGCTGCTCGCCGCGCGCGACAACGAGGCTGCCGCGCAGTCGTTCGGCATCTCGCTGCTGCGCGCCCGCCTGCAAGCCTTCGCTCTGTCCGGCGGCGCGGCCGCCCTCGCCGGCTCGCTGTTCGCCTACCAGCAGGCCGGGGTGAAGGCAGATGCGTTCTCCGTGGGCCAGAGCCTGCTCGTCTTCACCTTCACGGTCATCGGCGGACTGGGTTCCGTGGGTGGGCCGCTCATCGGCTTCGCCGTGCTCGCGGTGCTGTCCCTGACCACCGGTACCCACCCGACCGTCTTCGCGCTGCTCAACGGCCTCGGCGGAGTTGCCTTGCTGCTGGCGGCTCCCGGCGGTCTCGCACAGGTGCTGCTCGACATCCGGGACGGAGTGCTGCGGCGCATCGCCCGCCGCAACGGCGTGACAGCCCCGGGGCTCGACAGTGACGGGCCGGCCGGACCCACCCCCATCTCGCCGAAGACACGGTCCCGCGGCGGCACCGTGTTCGTGCCGCGCCGTTACGCGCTTCCCGACGAGTGGGCGACCCGGCCGGCCGCCGAGGTGCTCGAGTGACCGACCTCCACGCCGACGCCCCACCGCGCGCGCTCGTGCCCTCGGCCCGCCAGCTCGCGATCGGCGATGTCACCGCGCGACGGCCCGACCTGCCGAGCTCACCGGAGTCGTCGCTTCTGCCCCGGCGGAGCTGGCGCGCGCTCCTGAGAGACATCGACCCGCGCACCATCGAGGGCCCCGGCTTCGTCCTGTTCGTGCTCTGCCTCACGTCGCTGTGCGCACGGATCGACGAGCAGGCGGTCGGCGTGCTGCTGCCGCAGATCCGCTCGGACTTCGGAGTCGACCTCGCCTTCGTCGGCACGGTCGCTGCCTTCGCGGGCATCCTCTTCACCGTCATCGCGCTCCCGCTGGGCTACCTCGCGGACCGCGTACGACGGGTGACGATGATCCGCGCCGGAACGCTGCTGACGGCGGGTGCCATTACCGCTACGGGAGTCGTCGGCGGGCCGGCCACGTTTGCCGGCGCCCGGCTGGCCCACGGTCTCGCCACCGGTATCGCACCGCCTGCCAGCTTCCCGCTGACGACCGACTACTTCGGCCCGCGATCGCGGGCCCGCGTCTTCGCGGTGACCTTCGCCGCTGCGCAGCTCGGCTACATCATCGGACCGGCGATCGCCGGCATCGCCGGTGACCGGATCGGCTGGCGCGCCACGCTCGTCGTGCTCGGCGGCATCGCACTGGCGGCCGGACTGCTGACCTTCGGGATGCGCGAGCCGGTCCGCGGCCAGCAGGACCGCCCGCACCCCGAGGCACCGCTCGGACCACCGCCGAGCTTCGCCGAGTCCTACCGCGCGGCCGCGAGCATCGCGACGCTGCGCCGGTTCTGGTACATCACGCCCTTCGTCGGCGCGAGAGGCATCTTCGCGCTCGTCATCCTGCCGATCTTCCTCACCGACGTGTACCAGCTCTCAACGACGCAGCTCGGCTTCCTGCTGTCCCTCAACGGCTTCTCCGGGCTGATCGGACTCCTGGTCGCCGGGCCCTTCGGCGCCTACCTGCTGCGCGAGCGGCCAGGGCGCTTCATGACCGTCCTCGGCTGCGCGCCGTTCGTCCAGGCAGCGGTCATCGTGCTGGTCGCGCTGCGGCTGCCCTTGCCCGTCGCGATCGCACTGCTGCAGCTCAACGTCATCGCCGAGGTCATCGGGCAGCCCGGCGGCTACACGCTGATGTCGATGGTCGTGCCGTCACGCATCCGCGGGCTCGGCCTCGCGACCAACGTTCCGTGGCAGCTGATGAACCTCATCATGCTGCCGTTCCTGCTGCGGGCGATGCTGACCATCGGCCTGCCGCACGGACTGCTCCTGCTCGTGCCGCTGCTCGTCATCGGCGGCCTGATCCTGGTCACGGGCGCGCCGGGCGTGGAGCGCGACATACGTGCGGCGCGAGCCGCCGACGCAGCCGACGAGGCGGCGCGCGCCAACGCCGGAACCCTGCTCGTGTGCCGCAGCGTCGAGGTCGCGTACGGCGGCGTGCAGGTCCTTCATCGTGTGGACCTCGACGTCCAGGCGGGCGAGATCGTGGCTCTCGTCGGCACCAACGGCGCCGGCAAGTCGACCCTGTTGCGCGCGATCGCCGGCATCAGTGAGGCGTCCGGCGGCGCCATCGTCTTCGACGGTCGCGACATCACGCACCTGCCGCCGCACGCCATCGCGACAACTGGCGTCGTGAGCATGCCCGGTGGCGCGGCCGTCTTCCCGGCGCTGACCGTCGCGGAGAACCTCCGGTCGGCGGCGTGGACGCTGCGCGGCGACGAGGCGACGGCAGCAGCCCGCACCGAGGAGGTGCTCGAGCTGTTCCCGATCCTGCGCGAGCGCCTCGACGCGCAGGCCGGGACGCTGTCCGGCGGCGAGCAGCAGATGGTCGGCCTCGCGCAAGCGCTGCTCATGGGCCCCCGCCTGCTCCTCGTCGACGAGCTGTCGCTCGGCCTCGCACCCGCCGTCGTCGAGCAGCTGCTGGGTGTGCTGCGCCGGCTCAACGACGGCGGCACCACGATCGTGCTGGTCGAGCAGTCCCTCAACGTCGCCCTCACCATCGCGGACCGGGCGGTGTTCATGGAGAAGGGCGAGATCCGCTTCGACGGGCCGACCGAGGAGCTGCTCGCGCGACCCGACCTGGTGCGCAGTGTGTTCATGGGCGGAGCTGCAGGAGGCACGCGTACGGCGGCGAAGCGCCCGGCCGTCACGGCAGCCGCCCCGGTGCTCACCGTCGATGACCTCGCCGTCTCGTTCGGCGGGGTCGTAGCCCTCGCCGGCGTCGACCTCGAGGTGCTGCCCGGTGAGGTGGTCGGCGTCATCGGTCCCAACGGCGCGGGCAAGACGACGCTGTTCGACTGCATCTCCGGCTTCGTGACTGCCGACCGCGGCCGCATCGCCCTGGCCGGCGTCGACGTGACGTCGCATGAGCCCGACGAGCGGGCACGCCTGGGCCTCGGGCGGTCCTTCCAGAACGCCCGGCTCTTCCCCGCGCTGACCGTGCGCGAGAACCTCGCCACCGCCCTGGAGCGCAAGGCCGTCCGCAACCCGCTGCTCGCGGCCGTCTGGGCTCCGCAGGTCCGAGCGGCCGAGCGGCGCATCGCCCGACAGGTGGACCGGCTGGTCGACCTCCTCGGGCTGGGCGCCTACGCCGACTCCACCCTCGCTGAGCTCTCCACCGGCAGCCGCCGGGCGGTCGACGTGGCCTGCATCATCGCGCTGGAGCCGAGCGTCCTGCTGCTCGACGAGCCGTCGTCCGGTCTGGCTCAGGCGGAGACCGAGGCGCTCGGCCCACTCCTGTCCCGCATCGTGCGCGAGACCGGCTGCGGCATGGTCGTGATCGAGCACGACATCCCGCTGGTGACGGCGCTGTCGGACCGGATGCTCGCCATGGAGGCCGGTGCCGTGATCGCGAGGGGGACCCCGGAGCAGGTGCGCACCGACCCGCGCGTGCTCACGTCGTACCTCGCGGCATCGAACGACGTCGTGCAGCGCTCCGGGCGGATGAGCGCCCTGGCAGCACTGCTCACCGAGGAGAGGACACCCGATGCCACCCCGTAAGAGAGCAGCCCCACCCCCGCTGACCGGCAAGGGGTTCGCGGAGCGGTTCGAGCTCATGGTGCGCAACATCGGCATCGTCCTGAAGGGCAAGGACGACGTCGTACGCATGTCCCTGACGGCACTGATCGCCAACGGGCACCTGCTTTTCGAGGACTACCCGGGAACCGGCAAGACGATGCTCGCCCGCGCCATCAGCGAGACAGTGTCGGCGACGACGTCGCGCATCCAGTGCACGCCCGATCTGCTCCCGGCCGACATCACCGGCTCCCCCGTGCTCGACCGCAAGACCGGCGGCTTCGTCTTCCGACCGGGCCCCGTCTTCGCCAACGTCTTCCTGGCCGACGAGATCAACCGGGCAACGCCGAAGACGCAGTCAGCGCTGCTCGAGGCGATGGCCGAGCGCAACGTGACCGTCGACGGCACCACGCACCGGCTCCCCTCGCCGTTCTTCGTCCTGGCGACTGAGAACCCGATCGAGCTCGCGGGGACCTTCCCCCTGCCTGAGGCGCAGCTCGACCGGTTCCTGTTCAAGCTCAAGTTGGGCTACGCCAGCCCCGACGCCGAGGTCGAGGTGCTCCTGTCGCACCGCACCGGGGATGCGATCGACCGCATCGGTCCGGTCGTGGAGCTCGAGGAGCTCGTCGCGATGATGGACTGGGCGACCGAGGTGACCGTCTCGGAGCCGGTCGTGCGCTACATGGTCGACCTGTGCCAGGCCACCCGCTCCGACCCGTCGCTGCAGATGGGTGCCAGCAGTCGCGCCGCCCTCGCGCTCATGCGCGCATCGCGCGTGGTCGCCGCGTCGCAGGGACGCGATGACGTGTTGCCCGACGACGTCCGGTTGCTCGTGCCTGCGGTGCTCAGCCACCGCCTTCTCCTCACGCCTGATGCGCTGCTGCGGGACGAGACGATCGAGGACGTCGTCGCCCGCCTGCTCGTCCAGGTCAAGGCCCCCCTCGGCCTGGCCGCCGCCTCGATGCGCGCCTAGCGACGATGGCGTCCTCCCGGGCAGCGGGTCTGCTCGCCACCGTCGAACGTCGAGCGGGCATCACGCCCGCCGGTGTGACGGTGGCCGGCCTTGCCGTGCCCGGGCTGGTCCTCGGTCGCGCGCTCGGCAGCCGACCGCTGTTCCTGCTCGTGTACGGCGCGCTCGCCGTCCTCGGGCTGTCCCGGCTGCTGGCCCGCCGCCGGCTCTCGGTCGACGCCACCCGAAGCAGCCTGCCCACCCGGGTGCGCGAGAGCGCTGCGGTGGACGTCGAGCTCAGCATCACCGCCAAGCGGCGGCTCGCAACGGTCGTGCTGGAAGAGGAGCTACCCGAGGCGCTCGGCGCCGTCGTACGCCTGCCCGTCCCGCTCCTTCCGGCCGGCGAGACCGTCCAGCACGGCTATCGCTTCACGGCACGTCGTCGAGGTGTGTACGCCGTGGGTCCTCTCGTCGCCGAGTGGAGCGACCCGTTCGGGCTGACCCGCAAGCGGGCGGTGCTGGCGCCGGCAGAGACGGTGATCGTGCATCCGTCGGTCGAGGGCGTCGAGGACCGCATCATCAGCCGCGAGTGGGAGGACCCGCCGGAGCGGCCTCCGTTGTCACGGCCGTGGCCGAGCGGCTTCGAGTTCTACGGCATGCGCGACTACGTCGCGGGTGACGACCCGCGGCGCATCAACTGGCTGGCCAGTGCGCGCTCGGTCAGCTCCGACGGCACCGAGCGCTACCTCGTCCGCGAGTCCGAGCAGGGCATCACCGACAGGGTGCGCCTGCTGCTCGACACCGACGTCACGCATCACGCGCCCGGGCCGGACAGCGAGACCTTCGAGCGGGCGGTGCGCGTCGTCGCCTCCCTCGGCGTGCGCCATCTCGCTGACGGCTTCGCGGTCACCCTCGAGAGCAACGGCGCACGACTGGCTCAGGCCCTGCGAGGCACCCGCAGCCGCATCCCGCTGCTCGACCGCCTTGCCGAGATCCAGCCGGAGAAGGCGTCGATGAGCGGCTGCCTCGACCGACTCTTCCTGGATCCGCAACGCAACACGCACAACGTCCTCGTGACCCCGCACATCGACGATGCGACAGCGCGGCGCATCAAGGTGCTGCTCTCGCGCGGCACCGCGATGCTCGTCGTCCTCGTCATGTGGGAGGAGACCGACCCGGCGGCAGTGCACCGCGCCGCCGCGCTGGGCTGCGGCGTCGTCGAGCTGCAGCCGGGCGCCAGCATCGCGCGCACGTTCACCCGCGTCGTCGGGGCGGGCGCGCGATGACGGTCACCTTCGCCCCTGAAGAGGCGCCGGTCGTCGCCCCCGAACCGCCGCCCGAGGACCCGGTCGAGCCCACTCCAGGGGTCGGACTCACCTGCGGTTCCGCGTTGCTCGCGTCCGCAGCCTTCGGCTGGGTGGCCGGCAGCGTCTTCAGCGGTCTTCTCGCGCGCGGCATCGGGCTGCTCGGCGCTGCACTCGGTGTCGGTGTCGTCCTGCTCTCGACCCGCACTCGCCGACCATCCATCGTGCAGTACGCCGGCGCTGCTCTCGCCCTCGTCGTCGGCGCGCTGCTCGTAGCGCCCTTCGCCCAGGGTGGCACCGACCTGCCCAGCCTCGTCGTCGAAGCGCTTCGCGGTGGCGGCCTCGGCCAGCCACCAGTCGCCTTCGACCCCGGCTGGCGGTTCCTGCTGCTCGTCGCGGTTGCGCTCCTCGGGCAGACCAGCGCCGGTCTTGCCCTTGCCTACGCGCGTCCGCGGATTGCCGCCGCCGTCGCCCTGCCGTTCGTCGTCGGCGCATCGTTGCTGCAGCCACCCAGCAGCGAGCTGACCGGCACCCTCGTCGCGCTGCTGCTCCTGGTCGCGTCGTTGGCAGTCTCGTTCGGCGCCGACCTGGCCGCCGACGGCTCGACGTCGGGCAGCTTCGAGCTGCGCCGCCTCGCCCGCGGGGCCGCTGCCCTCGTCGCCCTCGGGGCCGTCCTGGCCGGCGCCTCTCAGCTCACCTTCCTGTTTCCCGCGCCGTCCGCGGAGGCGATCGTGCCGCCCATGCGGCCGCCGACGCCCCCACCGGCGAAGGACCGGGTGCTGTTCACCGTCACCGCGGACCGCCCCATGACCTGGCGGCTCGGCACCCTCGACGTCTACCGCGGCACCGCGTGGCTGACACCGCCCTTCGACGCGGCCGCGCTCGTGCCCGTCAACGGCCCGATCCCGGCGAGCAGCCGCGACACCCGCGGACTGCTACCGACCGGTTCGACGACGACGATCCGCTACACGCTCGGCGACTACAGCGGAAAGGCGCTCCCGGGTGCCGCCGACCCACTGGCCGTGCGGGGCGGGCCGAACGTCGTCTACGACCCCCGCACCCAGGCGCTGCGGACCAGCGGCACCCGACCGGCGCGAGGGGCGTCGTACGACGTCAGCACCCCGCCGACGCCGACCGGCCTGGCGCTGACCAGTGCCGGCCCGCCGCCGGCGGCGGTGCAGCAGTTCCTCGAGGCTCCGCCACCCCCTCCCGAGATCACCGCTCTGCTGGCGCAGGCGCCGGACAACCCGTTCGCCCGGCTGCAGTTCGTCCGACGGGCCTACTTCGCGAAGGTCGTCGCTGCAGGGGCGGGCAACCCGGTGGACGTCCCGCCGTCGCGGGTGGCCGAGATGCTGCAGGGCAAGGAGGCGTCGCCGTACGAGATCACGGCCGGCGAGGCGCTGCTGGCGCGCTGGGCCGGCGTGCCGGCGCGCATCGGCTACGGCTGGTACGGCGGCCAGCCGACGAAGGACGCACGCACCGTCGAGATCCGGCCTCGCAACGGCGCGACCTGGCTCGAGGTCTACTTCCAGGGCTCGGGCTGGGTGCCGATCGTCGGGACGCCGCCACGCGCCAAGAGCAGCCTGCGCCCTGGTGAGCGCAACAACGACCCCTCGGTGCGCCCCACCGATGAGCTCGCCCTCGTCGTCTACGCGCCGGTGCGCCTGCGGTCGCCCCGCTTGGCATACGTGCTCGTCCGCTACTACGCGCTGCGGGTGCTGCCGCTGCTGGTGCTGGGCGGTCTGCTGCTGGTCTTCTACCCGGCGATTCTCAAGGCCGCTCGCCGGATCGCGCGGCGCCGAGCCGCCAGGCAGCTCGGGCCGCCCGCCCGGATCGCCGCTGCCTACGCCGAGCTGCGCGACCTCACCACCGACCTCAACGTCGCCGGGCCCTCGGTCAGCCCGCTCGAGCTCGTCGACCTCGTCGAGGCCGACGCAGAGCACCGCGAGCTGGCCTGGCTCGTGACCCGGGCGCTGTGGGGCGACCTCGCGCGTGATCTCCGGCCAGCGGATGTCGAGGCCGCCGAGGAGATGTCCGCATCGGTCGCGAAGCGCCTGCGCACCGCTCAACCCGGGTTCGCGCGCATCGCTGCGCTCTCCTCCCGAGCGTCGCTCATCGACCCGTGGACCCGCGAGCTTCCGACGCTCTGGCGCCATCCAACGCATCGACGAGCGCTCATCGCCGTCGCATCAGTCGTGGTCGTCGCCGTCGCCGCAGGCGCCGTGCTCTCGATTCGTGACACGACGACCCAGGCACCAGGGCGCAGTGCCTTGCCGGCCCGCATCGCGCCCGCAGCGGTCGGCGACATCCGCCTGCAGCGCGAGCCCGCAGCAGAGGCAGCGTTCCGAGTGGGGCAACGTGGCTCGGTCACGGTCGAAGGCCGGGTCTTCAGCCTGCGGCAGGGTGATGTGGTGCAGGGATCACTGCAGGTCGCGGCGCTGGCGCCCGACCTCGACACCCGCTCGCCGCACGTGCGGTCACAGGTCGTGGCCGGGTTCGCGGGCGGTCGGCTGCGGCCGGCCCGCGTCGGTGAGGAGCGCGTCTACCGACTGGACCTGCAGGAGCAGACGCTGTTCATGGCGTTCCCCCGGAGCGGTCACACGTACTACCTGATGGCTGCCCGCACCGCGTTCGCCGGCGCCGACCGGGTGTTCGCCGCCGTCCTCGCCTACGCCCGGGGACAGACGCCGGGCGCGGTGGCCCCGAACGTGCCGTTGCCCGATCCGCGAAGGGGGAGCGCCCAGTGAGGCGCGTGGCGGCGGCCGCCGCGCTGATGGTGCTCAGCGCTGCCTGCGGCGGGCCGCAGCAGCCGGTGTCGATCGGGTTCAAGGAGGTGCCGAGCGACGTCGTTCTCGGCGCACAGTCATCGCCGACGCCGTCACCGACCGGCCCCGCGCCGGCGGTTGTCACCGTCGTACCTCCGCCTCCTGCAGTGGTCGCCCTGCCGCCACCGACGTTCGACGCCGGGCCGGCGGCACCGCTCCCCGTTCCCACCGCCACGACCGCCACGTGCGCGACAGCCGATCCCCTTCAGGCACCAGCCCGCGAGGCGCCACCGAGCATTGCCACTCCCCCTGCCA
>JAVXVI010000081.1:0-5951 GCA_032230005.1 Actinomycetota bacterium
CGACGACCTGGCCCGCGACCCCAACGCGCGGAGTGCAAGGCTCCCGGCGGTCGCGTTCGACGCCGCGCGCGACGCCCTGGCTGCCGGTGCCCCCGTGCTCATCCAGGTCCCGCGCCGCGGCTACGCACCCAGCCTGGCCTGTGCCCGCGACAAGACGCCCGCCCGGTGCGTTGCCTGCAACGGGCCGCTCGCTGCGACCGAGCACGCAACGGCCTGCCGGTGGTGCGGACGCCTGGCCGCCGACTGGCGCTGCCCGGTGTGCGAGGGCCGTGCGATGCGCGCGAGCGTCGTGGGCGCCCGCCGCACCGCCGAGGAGCTCGGCAGGGCCTTCCCGGGCACGACGGTCCGGACCAGCGGCCGGGACGAGGTGATCGCCACTGTCGCCGACGAGCCGGCCCTGGTGGTGGCCACCCCGGGGGCGGAGCCCGTGGCCGAGGGCGGCTACGGCGCGGTGCTGCTGCTGGACGGCTGGGCGCTGCTCGGCCGGGCCGACCTGCGGGCGGGGGAGGAGGCGCTGCGTCGTTGGTTCGCGGCGGCGGCTCTGGCCAGACCAGATGCCCGCGTCGTGGTGATGGCCGACCGCGCGCTGATCCCTGTGCAGGCGCTGACCCGCTGGGACCCGGCCGGCGCCGCTGTGCGAGAGCTCGCCGACCGCACCGCAGTGGGCTTCCCGCCCGCCACACGAATGGCATCGGTGGAAGGCACCCCCACTGCGGTGGCCGAGTTCGTCTCCGCGCTGTCGCTCCCGGACGCGGGGGAGGTTCTCGGCCCGGTGCCGGGCAAGGACGGTGAGGAGCGGCTCCTGCTGCGCGTCCCCCGCGCGCAGGGCATCGAGCTCGCGACGTCGCTCAAGGCCGCACAGGCCGTGCGCAGCGCCCGCAAGGGAGAGCCCGTCCGGGTCGATCTCGACCCGCAGACGCTCACTTAGACTTCCCCGCGTGGCACTGCGACCGATCCGACTGTGGGGCGATCCGGTGCTGCGCACGCCGGCCCTGCCCGTCACGACCTTCGACAAAGAGCTGCGGGTCCTGGTCAAGGACCTCACCGACACGATGCTCGAGGCGCCCGGCGTCGGGCTCGCCGCGCCCCAGCTCGGGGTCAGCCTGCGGGTGTTCACCTACGACGTCGACGACCAGCTCGGCCACCTGATCAATCCCGTCCTGCACTTCCCGAGCGACGAGGACCAGGACGGCGACGAGGGCTGCCTCTCGCTGCCCGGCCTGACCTTCGACTGCCGCCGCAAGCAGCACGTGGTCGCGCACGGGCAGAACGAGTACGGCGACCCGGTGACCATCGAGGGCAGTGCCCTCATGGCGCGGTGTGTGCAGCACGAGGCCGACCACCTGGACGGCGTGCTGTTCATCGACCGTCTCGACGCCGAGACCAAGAAGGCGGCCCTGGAAGCGATCCGCGAGGCCGAGTGGTCCAACGAGCCGGCGCCGGTCGTCAAGGCCAGCCCGCACCCGTTGTTCGGGCACGCCCGGTGACAGCCACACCTTGAGGGTCGTCTTCGCCGGCACCCCTTCGCCGGCGCTGCCCTCACTGGAGGCGCTGCTGGCCAGCCGCCACGAGGTCGCGGCAGTGGTCACCCGCCCCGATGCCCCCGCCGGCCGCGGCCGGACGATGCGACCGAGTCCCGTGCGGGTCCTGGCCGAGTCTCGTGACATCGAGGTCCTCACCCCGCAGCACCCGCGCGAGCCGGAGTTCCAGGACCGGCTGCGGGCACTCGCCCCCGACTGCTGTCCTGTCGTGGCGTACGGCGCGCTCGTACCCCGCTCAGCCCTCGACATCCCGCGCCACGGCTGGGTCAACCTGCACTTCTCGCTGCTGCCCGCGTGGCGCGGCGCCGCGCCGGTCCAGCACGCGCTCATGGCCGGTGACGAGGTCACCGGCGCCAGCACGTTCCTGCTCGAGGAGGGCCTGGACACCGGGCCGGTCTTCGGCGTCGTGACGGAGTCGGTCCTCCCGACCGACACCGCCGGCGACCTGCTCCACCGGCTCTCGGTCGCCGGAGCCGGTCTCCTCGTGTCGACTCTCGACGCCATCGAGGACGGCACGGTCACCCCCGTGCCCCAGCCCGCCGACGGCGTCTCGCTCGCCCCCAAGGTGACCGTCGACGACGCCCGCATCGACTGGTCGGCGCCCGCTATGCGCGTCGACCGGCTGATCCGCGGCTGCACGCCCGCGCCCGGTGCGTGGACGACGTTCCGCGACAAGCGGGTCAAGCTCGGACCGGTCACTGGCACCGAGGAGCGCCTCACCCCCGGTGAGCTCGCCGGCGACCTCGTCGGCACCGCAACCACTGCGGTCCGTCTCGGCGAGGTGCGGCCCGAGGGCAAGCCGGCGATGGCCGCGACCGACTGGCTGCGCGGACTGCGCCCCGCCGCCGGTGAGCGCTTCGCGTGAGCCCGCCGCCGCAGCGCCGCGCCGCCCGCACCTACCGACCACCGCCTGCCGACCCGGCCCGGCAGGCGGCGTACGACGTCCTGGTCGCGGTCCGCGAGCGCGACGCCTACGCCAACCTCGTGCTGCCCGGCCTCTTGCGTGAGCGCCGGCTCGACACCCGCGACGCGGCCTTCGCCACCGAGCTGGCCTACGGCGCCCTGCGCGGACAGGGGCTCTACGACACGGTGCTGCAGGCCTGTGTGGACCGGCCGCTCGAGCAGGTCGACCCGCCGGTCCTCGACGTGCTGCGGCTCGGCGCCCACCAGATCCTGCGGATGCGGGTGCCGGGGCACGCCGCCGTCAGCGCGACCGTGGACCTCGCACGACGCAACGTCAGCGCCGGACCGGTCGCCTTCGTCAACGCGGTCCTGCGCAAGGTGAGCGCGAAGGACCTCGAGGCCTGGCTCACCGAGCTCACCCCGGACGACCCCATGGCCGCGCTGGCCCTGCGGCACAGCCACCCGCGGTGGATCGCGTCGGCGTTCCGCGACGCGGTCGGCGGTGACATCGACGAGACGGCCCGTGCCCTCGAGGCGGACGACGCCCGGCCAGAGGTGCACCTGGTGGCCAGGCGCATGGACCGCGACCAGCTCGCGCTCGCCAGCGGCGGCAGCCCGGGCCCCTGGTCGCCGTACGCCGTCCGGCTTCACGAAGGCGACCCGGGCAGCATCGCCGCCGTACGCGACGGCCGGGCCGGGGTCCAGGACGAGGGCAGCCAGCTGGTCGCGCTGGCCCTCGCGGCCGCACCGCTCGACGGACCGGATCGGCTGTGGCTCGACCTGTGCGCCGGCCCCGGGGGCAAGGCAGCTCTGCTCGACACGGTCGCCCGCGAGCGTGGCGCTCGGCTGCTGGCCATCGAGCTGCAGCACCACCGCTCCCGGCTGGTCGCTCGATCCGGGGTCCCCGGAGTCGTCACCGCAGACGGCCGGCAGCCCCCGCTCGCCGACGGCAGCGTGGACCGCATCCTGCTCGACGCGCCCTGCAGCGGACTCGGTGCGCTCCGCCGCCGGCCAGAGGCGCGCTGGCGCCGCCAGCCCGCCGACCTGCCGGGGCTCACCAAGCTGCAGGGGCAGCTCCTCGATGCGGCCGTGCGGCTTCTGCGGCCAGGCGGAGTCCTCGCCTACGCCACCTGCTCCCCGCACCTTGCCGAGACGATCGTCCCCGTGGCTGACGTCCTGCGCCGGCACCCGGAGCTCGAGCAGCTCGACGCCCGCCCGCTCCTGCCCGGTGTGCCGGACCTCGGCCCCGGGCCCAGCGTGCAGCTCTGGCCGCACCGGCACGGGACGGACGGGATGCACCTGAGCGTGCTGCGCCGCGCCTGACAGCCGCTTGTAGGCATACGTCCAGCCGATCTGGCCCGTGGCGGGTGGTTCGCCCCCTAGGCTCGCGAGCCATGGGCCGTGTCCAGATCGCGCCGAGCATCCTGTCGGCCGATTTCGCGCGCCTGGCCGACGAGGTCGCCGCGGTCGCCGACAGCGCCGACTGGGTCCACGTCGACGTGATGGACAACCACTTCGTGCCCAACCTGACCCTCGGGCTGCCCGTCGTCGAGGCGCTGCTGAAGACCAGCGCGCTGCCCATCGACTGCCACCTGATGATCGACGAGCCGGACCGGTGGGCGCCGCTCTACGCCGAAGCGGGCGCCGGCAGCGTGACCTTCCACGTGGAGGCAGCCGCAGCCCCGATCCGGCTGGCCCGGACGCTCAGATCGGCCGGTGCGCGCGCCGGCATGGCCCTGAAGCCGGCCACGCCGGTCGAGCCGTACGTCGACCTCCTGCCCGAGCTGGACATGCTGCTGCTGATGACCGTGGAGCCGGGCTTCGGCGGTCAGCAGTTCCTCGACGTCGTACTCCCCAAGATCCGTCGCGCCCGCCAGGCGATCGGCGACCTCGACATCTGGCTGCAGGTCGACGGCGGCGTCAGCGCCGAGACGATCGAGCGGTGCGCCGAAGCCGGTGCCGACGTCTTCGTCGCGGGTTCAGCCGTCTACGGCGCGCAGGACCCGTCCGCGGCTGTCACCGCCCTGCGCCAGGCCGCTGAAGGCGCTGCCCGGTGACGGAACGGATCCTCGTCGTCGACGACGACAGGGACATCGCCCGGTTCGTCGAGCTCAACCTGAGCCTCGAGGGGTTCGAGGTCGAGGTCGCGTACGACGGGGCGGCCGCGATCGAGCGGGCCACCGCCCTGCTGCCGGACCTGATCCTGCTCGACGTGATGATGCCGGTGGTCGACGGCGTCGAGGTCGTACGCCGGCTGCGTGCGCAGTCCTCAACGGCCTCGATCCCCGTGGTGATGCTGACGGCGAAGTCCCTGTCCGCGGACAAGGTCGTCGGGCTCACGGCCGGCGCCGACGACTACATCGTCAAGCCGTTCGACACCCTCGAGCTGGTGGCGCGGGTGCGGACCACCCTGCGTCGCACGGCCGAGGCCCGTTCGGTGTCGCCTCTGACCGGACTGCCCGGCAACCACCGGATCGACCTGGAGATCCGTGCGCGGGCCCGCCTCGGCGACCCCTACGCCGTCTGCCACGTCGACCTCGACGAGTTCAAGAGCTTCAACGACGCCTATGGCTTCCTGCGTGGGGACGAGTTGCTCATGCTCCTCGGCGACTGCCTGCAGCAGGCCGCCGCCGCCGCCGGCGAGCCGCCGGCCTTCGTCGGCCACGTCGGCGGCGACGACTTCGTCGTGGTGTGCACCCCCGATCAGGCAGAGCCACTGTGCCGCCAGGTGCTCGCCGGGTTCGATGCTGCCGTCCCGGGTGCTTATGACCCCGGTGACCTCGAGCGCGGCTACCTCGAGGTCACCGACCGGCGCGGCGACTTGCGCAGGCACGGTCTGGTATCGGTCAGCATCGGGGTGGCTTCGCACATCAGCGGCGAGCGCGACCACCGCGCCGTCGTCGCCGCCGCGACCGAGATGAAGGGCGTCGCGAAGACGCAGGCCGGCTCCGTGGTGGCGGTCGACCGACGCTCGTGACCCGCCGTGAGAAAATGACCGGTGGACACCGAGGAGGCGATGCGGCGCGCAGTTGAGATCTCGCGCGTCGTTCTCGGCACCTCCAGTCCCAACCCGCCCGTGGGTGCGGTCGTCCTCGACCGCTCCGGCGAGCCTGTCGGCGAGGGCGCGACCAACCCGCCGGGAGGACCCCACGCAGAGGTCGTCGCGCTGCGGCAGGCGGGAGTGCAGGCGTACGGCGGCACGCTCGTCTCGACCCTCGAGCCGTGCAACCACGTCGGCCGCACGGGCCCCTGCAGCGCCGCGGCGCTGGAGTCCGGCGTCGCTCGGGTCGTCTTCGCCTGCTCCGACCCGACCGAGCTCGCCGGTGGCGGGGCGGAGGTGCTCGTCGCCGGGGGAGTCCAGGTGGACGGCGGCGTTCTGGCCGATGAGGTCGCGGAGGGCCCCCTCGAGGCCTGGCTGCACGCGCAGCGCACCGGCCGGCCGTTCGTGACCTGGAAGTACGCCGCGACGCTGGACGGCCGCTCCGCCGCCGCCGACGGCTCCAGCCG